>CALKIW010000189.1 GCA_937995875.1 uncultured Bacteroidales bacterium
AATAATATTTAATTGGTTGTTTATCAGTTTCTTATCATGGTTAAAGGGGGCGTTCCCGGCGGATTGTTGAAGTAATATTTTTGGTTTAGGAGGTGACGGAGTTAAATGTTTATTTGGCGAGCATTTTCAATTCCTTGGTGTGTTCCTGATTTGATCATGTAAAAATTAAATACTGTTTTTTGATGATAATTTTAGGAGCATTCAGCGCAAAAAGGGCTATGTTTATGCCCTGATTATTGATATGCTCATTCTGAAAATTATTCGGGTATCTTAATTTTTATTTTGTCCTATTGCGAAAAGGCCTTAATCGCAGTGCGGTTAGACTTTAGAGGGGATGCGGAAGAGGCTTAAACGAGTTGCGATTAAGGCTCTACCGTCATGCCATTAGATATTCAATCGCAAATGACGAAATAGACGAGGTAAGTGGGATTTTACAAAAACCACTGACTATCAATAGAGTACGAATATGCGTGAATTTTGAGAAATTCGGACAGAGAGAAAAGTTTTTTCAGAATATTTGAATTTTAGAGAGGGTTTTGTCAATATAAAAAACCATAATTGTCATTATCCTTCGAAAGTCAGGTGTTATATGAATTTCAGACTAAATGTAATGCCGTTGCTAAATTTATAAAATTTGAGAGGTGCTTGTAGAAGAAAAATAAGGATAACCAATATTTTTTAATCTTTTCTGGAGTTAGCCGCTCAAGATGGTATTCTATAAGTTTCTGCTCGTAATTCCATAATTAAAAATATTTCATCAATCATTGAAAGGATTTTCATACTTATTCGTTTGCCAATGACGTATTTAATTTTTAATTATTCTGATGTGAGCGGACTTGATGGAGTAATAACAGAAAACGCTCAGAAGCCTTTAATCTTTGGCTGTCTGAGCGTTATAGTTGCGGAGGCAGGACTCGAACATGCGACCTCCAGGTTATGAGCCTGGCGAGCTACCAACTGCTCCACTCCGCGATGTTTATGTAAAGGAATTTAGTATGATAGTCATACCGTTTCCTTGTTTGCATTTGCAAAGGTAGGGCTTTTTATTGTTATTTCCAAATGTTTCTGTCATTATTTTATGTTTTTTAATATTTTCACTTTTTTTTGTTACGATGTTTGTTAGTTTCAAGGAAAAATGATATTTTTGCACTACTTATGAATGGTGTGCAATATTGTGATTACCATTTTGATTTTGAATAAATTATAGATATGTCAATTTCTAAAACGAGGCAGAAACTTGTAGACGTGGCACGTCAGCTCTTTGCGAAGAATGGTTTTGCGGCCACGACAATGAATGATATTGCCGTATCGTCGGGAAAGGGTCGTCGTACGCTTTATACTTATTTCAGTAGGAAGGAGGATGTCTATTATGCTGTAATAGAGTCTGAGTTGGAGCGTTTGAGCGACAAATTGGATGAAGTTGCGTCTAAGAATATTCAACCTCATGAGAAAATTATAGAGCTTATTTATACTCACTTGAGCATGATTAAGGAGACTGTCGTTAGAAATGGCAATCTTCGTGCAGAGTTTTTCAGGAATATCTGGACAGTAGAGAAGGTGAGAAAGAATTTTGATGAAGACGAGATTGAGCTTTTCTGTAAGGTTTATGCTGAAGGAAAGGCAGAGGGCGAATTGGACATAGACAATGTTGAATTGGTGGCTGAGATTACACATTATTGTATTAAGGGGCTGGAAGTGCCGTTTATTTATGGCCGTTTAGGTCATGGCCTGACCGAAGAGTCGAGCAGACCATTGGTTGCCAAGGTGGTTTATGGAGCTTTGGGCAAACGTGGAACGTCTAAGTGATTTTTTATATTTTATAACAACTAATCATAATAAATATGGGATTATTAAGCGGGAAGACGGCACTGATTACCGGTGCTGCACGTGGAATTGGAAAAGCGATAGCCTTGAGGTTTGCTCAGGAAGGTGCTAACATTGCTTTTACCGATCTTTTTATAGACGAGGAGCATGGTGGCCTGCCCACAGAACGTGAGATAGCGTCTTTGGGCGTTAAGACTAAGGGGTATGCAAGCAATGCTGCCGATTTTGCTGAAACAGAGAAGGTGGTTAAGCAGGTCAAGGAGGATTTCGGCTCTGTGGATATTCTGGTGAACAATGCCGGAATTACCAAAGACGGCCTCATGCTTCGTATGACAGAGCAGCAGTGGGACGCCGTTATAGCTGTAAACTTGAAGAGTGCTTTCAACTTTATTCATGCTTGTGTGCCGATCATGATGCGTCAGCGTAAAGGCAGCATCATCAATATGTCGAGTGTAGTTGGTGTGCATGGTAATGCGGGTCAGTCTAATTATGCTGCATCGAAGGCTGGCTTGATAGCATTGGCCAAGAGTGTTGGTCAGGAAATGGGTCCCAAGGGTATTCGGGCCAATGCCATTGCTCCGGGCTTCATCGACACCGCCATGACCCAGGCGTTGCCTGATGACATTCGCAAAGAGTGGATTTCCAAGATTCCGCTTCGTCGAGGCGGCACGGTGGACGACATCGCAAACACTGCCGTTTATTTGGCTTCAGACCTTTCCAGCTATGTTTCCGGACAGGTTATTCAAGTAGATGGCGGTATGAATATGTAATTTGAAACTGATAAAAGGATTAGGATGAAAGTCGTTTACGAGGATAATCACCTAATCATCGTATATAAAGAAAGTGGGGAGATCGTTCAGGGTGATAAGACCGGCGATGTCCCCCTTTCTGAAACGGTGAAGGGCTACATCAAGGAGAAGTATCATAAGCCCGGAGCGGTGTTTCTGGGTGTTGTGCATCGCCTTGACCGTCCTGTTTCCGGATTGGTTGTATTTGCGCGTACCAGTAAGGC
The DNA here is from genome assembly GCA_937995875.1 of uncultured Bacteroidales bacterium. GTDB lineage: Bacteria > Bacteroidota > Bacteroidia > Bacteroidales > Bacteroidaceae > Prevotella. The sequence continues at coordinate 2,837 of CALKIW010000189.1, forward strand.
CTTGACACGTCTCAACGATATGTTTCGTCGAGGAGATGTGCATAAAACCTATTGGGCAATCACCAAGAATGCCCCACCTCACGTTATGGGAACGCTCGTTAATTGGTTGGTGAGGAATGAGAAACAGAACAAGAGTTACGCGTATGACCATGAGGTAGCGGGGGCGAAGAAGGCCGTTCTCAATTATCGTCTCGTAGGGCATACGGACAATTATCATCTGTTGGAAGTTCAGCTTCTCACCGGTCGCCATCATCAGATAAGATGTCAGCTTGCGCATGTGGGGTGCCCCATAAAGGGAGATTTGAAGTATGGGGCAAGGCGCAGCAACCGGGATGGCAGCATCTCTTTGCTGGCCTGTCGGATAGAGTTTGTTCATCCGGTTTCAAAGAAAACCATAGCTTTAGAGTCCCCTCTGCCCAACGATGTGTTATGGCATGATATTACGGACAGTATCAAAAATGGGCAAATCAAGTAATTTCTATCCCAAATAGGCTGTTAATTCCCATTTTTTTATTTACTTTGCACCATACGCTTTGACCAGTGTCTTATGAGAAAATATGTAAAGTGGGGCGGTATAGCCATTGGAATACCGTTTCTTCTGATAATTATATTGTGTCTTCTGTTTTATTTCCCTCCATTTCAGAGATGGGCGGTAAAAGAGGTTACGGCATACGCGTCGGAAGAAATGGGTATGCAGATCAGCGTAGATCATGTCAGTCTTAAATTTCCATTAGATTTGGCTTTGGAGGAGGTCAAGGTGCTGCAGCCCAACGATTCCATCGAAAATGTTAAGGATACTGTAGCCTATATCGGAAAAGTAGTCGCTGATGTGCAGCTTTTGCCTCTTTTCAGCAAAAAGGTCATGATAGACGAGTTGGCTTTCGAGCGCATGAAAGTGAACACCGGGCAACTCATCCCCTCTACGCGCATCAAAGGTCATGTGGGGTATTTAGATCTGAAAGCTCATGACATTAATCTTGGAAATGAGTTGGGCAATATAGACAATCTTTCGCTGAGCGATGCAGTTTTGAGCATTGAGCTTAGCGACACAGTTCCGCCCGACACGGCTCCAAGCGAAAACAACTGGAAGATAAGACTGGCAGAGATTAAAGCCAACAATGCCGACCTGACCATCCACATGCCGGGCGACACGATGGCTGTTAATGCATATCTGGGCGATGCCGTTGTAAAGAACACATACCTCGATCTTCAAAAGAGCCTTTATACGGTCTCGCATCTGGATTTGGATAAGGGTCATGTGAAGTATGACCTAAACTTTGAGCCGAAAGTCAAGGGGTTTGACCCCAACCATCTCTCACTTGACAGATTGAAATTCAAGGCCGATTCGTTCTATTATGGAGACAACCGTATGGGTGTCAAAATACTGGAGGCAGCTTTTCTTGAAAAAAGTGGCTTGGATGTTGATAGTCTGCACGGGAAGTTTGTGATGGACAGCATACGGCTTTCCCTGCCCGATATGTATCTGAAAACCAAGGCTGGTACGGCTTTGGCTTTGGATTACAAAATGGATCTTAATGCGTTTGATGACCATCTGCCCGGACAATTTGCGGCAAATGTTGCGGGGCAAGTCGGCAAGCAAGATCTGATGATGTTTGCCGGCGACGGTATGCCGCGCGAAACGAAGCGGCAATGGCCCAACAAGCCTCTGGTTGTGGTTGGCAAGGCGTATGGCAATACTCAGAAGGCGTACATTAAGAATCTATCCCTGAATCTTCCCGGTGCGTTTAAGATAAAGGCCGATGGTTTTGCGGAAAATATTATGGACAGTGTCCGCCTGAAGGCTTATATGGATGTAAAAGCCCAAACGGGCAAGGTAGATTTTTTGACAGCGATGCTGGATAGGGAAACGAGACAAACAGTCCGGATTCCAAGGGGTATAGCGCTAAATGGCAATGTCGAGGTGAACGGCAGTCAATACGCCGGCAAGTTCACAGCATCGCAAGGTGGCGGAAGCCTGCGTGGCGGACTGGTGTTAGACGCCTCGAAAATGGCGTATAATATAAAGCTGGCGGCACGTGCTTTCCCACTTCAGAACTTCCTGTCCAATATGCAGTTGCATCCCTTTACGGGCACAATAGATGCCAGCGGAAAGGGAACCGACTTTATGTCTTCCAATACACGTTTGGTGGCTAAGGCCAATGTGCAAGACTTCAGGTATGGCGATTATAACCTGAATCATATTGATGCGGACGCCACTATACACAATGGGCATGTTGTGGCCAACATTGAAAGCCGAAATTCTTTGATAGACGGCAGTTTCACCGTAGACGCGCTAACCGGCGGCAAAAAGCTTCGAGGCACGGTGTCGGGCGATTTCAGACAGATCGATTTGCAGGGCCTCCATGTAGTCGAAGAACCATTAACCCTTGCGGCGTGTGCCCACTTGGACCTTTCCTCCGACTTGAAACAGATGCACTATATGAGGGGCACGTTGAGCGAACTGACATTCAAGACCCAGACTGAAGAATATCGTCCGGAGAATGTTGAACTTGACTTGTTCACGTCGCGTGATACCACCCATGCCATTGTGGAGACTGGGGATTTCACGCTGAACATGGGCACTTCCGGCGGATATGAGCAATTGCTTGAAAACAGCAACGCCTTTGTAGCTGAGCTTCAAAGCCAACACAAGAACAAATACATAGACCAGACGCGTCTGCGCGAGCGACTTCCCAATGCCCGCATATTCCTCTTTACTGGTAAAGACAACATCTTCATTCACACGCTGAACCACTTTGGCTACGGATTGGGCAGTGCTTTTGTGGATATGGATTCTTCGCCGGTGTCCGGTTTGAATGGTAATGCCTTTGTGGATTCATTGATGTTGGGCGACTTTCAGGTTGATACGGTGAGGTTTGGCTTTTCTTCAAGCGAGGGCAATACAACCTATACCGCGCAGCTCCGTAATGGTAAGGGCAACCCCCATTATGTCTTCAACGCATTCCTTGACGGGTCTATCAACGAGAAAGGTACCTCTGTGCGGACACGTATATATGACGAAAACGACTCTCTGGGTGTGCGCCTGGCATTGCAGGGCTCGATGGAGGAGCATGGAGTCAGCATCCATCTCTTTGGCGACAAGCCGATCTTGGGCTACAAGGAGTTTTCCGTAAACGACAGCAACTATATTTTCCTTGGCGAAGACGAGCGTGTGCGGGCGAATATGGCACTTCGGTCTGCTGACGGAATGGGTATTCAAATCTACAGTAATGATGAAAATACGGATGCTCTTCAAGACATAACCATCGGCACACGGCATTTCGACCTTGGCGAAGTATTGTCGATGATTCCCTTCACGCCGGATATTAGCGGTATCATGAACGGCGATTTCCATATCGTGCAAACCCCGGAGGCGACAACCGTTTCGTCTTCGATATACATTGATGACATGGTGTACGAGGGGAACTCAATGGGCGATATAGGCTCTGAGTTCACCTATATGCCACGTCGGGACGCCGGTCATTATGTGGATGGATTATTCACACAAAACGGCGTAGAGGTCGGTGTGCTATCGGGTACTTATTTTGCCACAGAGCAGGGAAAGATTGACGCGCAGCTCGACTTGGAGCGCTTCCCCATGGATTTGGCCAACGGATTTATCCCGGACAGGATCATTGGTTTCAGAGGTTATGCTGAAGGATCGCTGAATATCAGCGGCACGCTGTCTAAACCTGATGTAGACGGCGAAGTGTATCTTGATTCTGCCTATATGTTCAGTGAGCCGTACGGGGTGGAGATGCGCTTTGCCAATGACCCGGTTGCCATTAAGGACAGTCGCGTGCTGTTTGAAAACTTTGAAATGTTTGCCCATAATGAGAGTGCTCTCAACGTTCAGGGATATTTTGATTTCTCAAATACCGACCGCATGAACATGAATATTCGTATGCGTGCAGATAATTATCTGCTTGTGGATTCAAAGGAGACTGAGCGGTCGGAAGCCTACGGACAGGCTTATGTTAATTTTTACGGCACCATGCAGGGCTTGCTTGACAATCTCCACATGCGGGGCCGATTGGAGGTGCTGGGCACTACAGACTTGAAATACAACCTAAAGGATTCGCCTCTCTCTAATGATAATCAATTAGAAGGTTTGGTTGAGTTTGTGAATTTCGAGGATACCACAGCAACCCAGACTATCAGTCGTCCGCCCCTCACCGGCTTCAATATGGATCTCTCGATCAATATTGATGAGGGAGTCCACGTAAACTGTTATCTCAATGCCGACCACTCGAATTATATAGACATAGTGGGTGGTGGCGAAATGCGTTTGCTGTATAATACGGTTGATGAGATGCATCTCACGGGTCGTTATACCATAGGTAGCGGCGAAATGAAGTATTCGCTGCCCATCATTCCGCTCAAGACATTCACGATCCAAGACGGCAGCTATATACAGTTTCGTGGCGACCCGATGAACCCAGCCCTCAATCTCACGGCTACGGAGGAGGTAAAGGCTGCTGTGGGCAACACGTCGGGCAATGAACGAGTGGTGAAATTCAACAGTGGGGTGGTTGTCACCAAGACGCTCAATGACATGGGACTTGAGTTTATTATCGATGCGCCGGAAGATATGACCATCCATAATCAGCTGCAGGCCATGTCGAAGGAGGAACGGGGTAAAATGGCAGTTACCATGCTCACAACGGGTATGTATCTGGCCGACGGCAACACGTCCGGGTTTACCATGAACTCCGCACTCAGTGCATTCCTTAACAGCCAGATCAACCAGATATCGGGCAAGGCCCTGCGCACGTTGGATGTCAGCTTTGGTGTTGACAACTCTTTCAACGATAATGGCGACCTTCACACAGATTATTCCTTCAAGTTTGCCAAGCGTTTCTGGAACAACAGACTGCGCATTGTTGTGGGCGGAAAACTGTCGTCGGGCTCGGATGTTGTTTATGAGAATGACACTTTCTTCGACAATGTCACGTTCGAATACCGACTTAGTCCCACTTCCAACAAGTATCTCAATTTGTTTTATAAGCGCGATGACTATGATTGGCTGGAGGGCAGTGTGAGTAAATTCGGTGCAGGCTTCATGTGGAAGCGCAAGCTGCGCCACTTCAGAGATATTTTCCGGTTTGACAAAGATGTAGACCTTGTGCGTCCGGTCGAAGCCGACACCCTTAAGCAAGATACGATAAAGAAATGAAAATATACCGTGTAATCATCTGCCTATTGACGTTAGCATTGCTGTCGGCCTGCTCGACCACAAAGGGCATTCCCGACGACGACCAACTGTTCATAGGCCTATCGAAAATAGAATACGATGCTCCGGAGAAGGGCAAGAACTTTGTCGCAACCCAAGAGGAAGTCGAGGCAGCCCTTGCCACTGCTCCCAATGGGGCGCTTTTCGAGAGCAGCAAGATACGTTCGCCATTCCTTTTCGGATTGTGGATATGGAATGAGTATGTGGATGCCGAAGACGGTTTTGGCAAATGGATGCGCAATACATTCGGCTCCAAGCCCGTCTTGATGAGTTGGGTTAATCCCGAACTGCGTGCATCGGTAGCGAAGGAGGTGTTGCGTACTCACGGTTATTTTCGGGGAAGCGTCGACCATGAGGTTGTCGAGCAGCGCAATCCCAAGAAGGCTAAGATAGGCTATAAGGTGAATATGGGGCACCTGTTCACCATAGACAGCATCAGTTACGGTGGTTTTCAGGCTAATGCCGACAGCTTGATAGACAGCACGATGACCGAGTCTTTGATTAAGAAAGACGACCCTTTCGAGGTGTCCACCCTTGAGGGAGAGAAGCAACGTATCAGCAAGTTGCTCCGTAACAATGGTTTTTATTATTATCAACCGTCCTATTCATCCTATCTTGCCGACACACTTTCTGTTCCCGGCAAGGTGCTTTTGAAATTGCAGCAACATTCCAACATTCCCGAAGCCGCTAAACGCAAATGGCACATCGGAAAGATCGCGATAGAGATGCGCAAGCAGTTTATGGAGCAGCTTCATGATACTGTAAACCGTCGCTTCCTTACCGTCAGATACAATGGGCATCGCACGCCGGTGCGCACCTCCGTGATACTCCGCTCTATGGGGCTTCGCCCTCGCCAGCTTTACAACTATACCGACCATCAGGAAAGTCTTGCCCGACTCACGAGCACCGGTATGTTCAGCATAATCGATTTTAATTTTACTCCTCGCGACACGACGGGGATGAGCGATACGCTCGACTTGAAGCTGAACTGTGTACTCGACAAGCCCTACGATTTTTATGTAGAGACCAATGTGATGGGCAAAACCAACAACCGATTTGGTCCCGGTGCGGTTGTCGGTCTTACCAAGCGCAACGCCTTCCGGGGAGGCGAACTGCTGGATATCAATCTTCGCGGCAGCTATGAGTGGCAGACGGGGCATCGCGCTGAGGGCACATCGTCCCGATTCAACAGTTATGAATACGGATTCGACGTGTCGTTGCATTTCCCACGACTCGTGATGCCCTTCAGTAAAAAAATCCATCGACGCTTGCGTCGCCGTTTCCGTCGCAACCATTATTTCTCCACACCGACAACAATACTCAAACTTTCTTCTGACATCATCAACCGGGCAGACTATTTTAAACGTCACGTGCAGTCAGGAGAGTGGACCTATAACATTCAGCCCTCGCCAACCGTCAGGCATCAGTTTAGTCCGCTCATTTTTTCCTATGAACACATGAGAAGCACCACCCATGCTTTCGATTCCATCATGGAGAAGAATCCTTATTTGTATTATACCATGCGCAATCAGTTTATACCCAAGTTGCAATATGTCTTCACCTACACCAGTCCCACCAGCTATCGCAACCCTATATGGTGGCAAACCACGGTGAGCGAGTCTGCCAACTTGATGTCGCTGGGCTATATGATAGGCGGGAGCAAATGGAGCAACAAGGACAAACGCCTGTTTGGCAATCCGTATGCACAGTTCGTCAAGTTGGAGACCGAGCTTGTAAAAACGTGGCGACTGTCGGAGCGTAGCAGCTTGGTGGCCCACTTCAACGCCGGCGCAATATGGAGCTACGGCAACTCTTCCGGTGCTCCCTACAGCGAGCAATTCTACGTGGGTGGAGCCAACAGCATCCGAGCTTTCACCGTGAGGTTTATAGGACCGGGCAGCTATCACACTGCGGGAGATTCCTATATCTCATACCTTGACCAGACCGGCGATATCCGTTTGCTGGCCAATCTGGAATATCGTCCCCGCCTTTTTGGAAATCTCTATGGTGCGTTGTTCCTCGATGCTGGTAATGTTTGGGAGATGCACAGCAGCTATCGTGAGGGCGGAAAGTTCAAGTTGAAAAACCTTCCTAAGGAGATGGCGCTCGGCACAGGTGTCGGCCTACGCTACGATTTAGACTTCCTCGTCATCCGTGTGGACTGGGGCTTAGGGCTGCACGTGCCTTACAAGTCGGGCTTCTACAACGTGGGCTCTTTCAAAGACAGCCAGAGTCTCCATTTTGCAATCGGCTATCCGTTCTGACAAGGCATTTTTTGCGCAGGGTTTTGTCTAAGAAAATAAACAGACCGCAGCACGATGACGCGGTGCATCGGCACCTATCCAACAGATGAAAACTGAGACATGGAAGACAGGCTCTTTATTGTAAACAAGCAAACACTGGCTCGATTGAGAGTGGCGCTGATACTCATTTTTATAATTATGTTCTATTATAGCTTTCGTGGAACGATTATAAATATGGGCTATGATAATCCTCTGTTCATGTTGATTTATCCGGTCATACAGTCGTCGCTGTTCAACGGGCTCGTTGCCTTTGCGCTCATGTTGGCGAAAGGCTTGTTTTATTTTGAACTCATGAAGCAGTTTCAGCAGTGTGACAGCAAGGCTCATCTGATATGCCTCTGCATTATCGTCATGTTGTCATCTATTTTTGTCTTGGGTTTCTTCCAGTCAATGCGATGGGTTGAGACAGGCGTAATCATCCCGAATATCCTCCGCTTGCTCAACACCGTTTTCCTTCTGCTGCTATCTCTTGTCTTTGTCTCTCAGTATCGGGGCTATATGAAGTTGGCAGGTATATGCCTGTTGGCTTCAATCATCATTTCCTACGTCTTGTCCGTAGGGTTATTCTTCTTACTCCAAAACAATTACCCCACGACTTTGGGTATGGTGTTAAACCTGATGACGACAACTTGCGAATGTCTGGCCTATTTCTTCTATTTCCGTTCATTCAAGTTGGAATAGTGTTTCCGCTTCAGGGTTTCTCACGTCTCCTGATCAACCGGACAAACTAAAAGGGCCGAACTCCCAGCGAGGAGTCCGGCCCTAATGTTGTGTTCAGTCATCAGTTTTACCAGAAGTTCACAAGACTTCTATGTTCTCCGGAATTAAATCCCGGCAGTTCTGCTCCTTCCCTATAGAACGTCACTCCCCAATATGAGGCATTAGCATTGCTGCGATCCGATTCCACTTTGCTTTCGATTTCGTCCGGCAGGTTGCAGAAGAAGTCGATGCCTGTCCGTTTCTCCAGCTCCGCGATGGTGATATATGCGGTGGAACTTCCCTTGTGATGAGGCGACCAGATGCCGAGTGCGTGGTATTCGTCTTTAGCCTTATCATAGGCCAGCAGTGCCATGTAGAAATATTTGGGCACGAGCAGGTTGCCACTGATCGAACGCCCTGCCACATCCTCTTTCTTGTCGATGGTGGCTGCCTTGATCACGTAAAGCGTGTCGCATCGATCGGCGTATCTTCTTACATCGCTTTCCAAAGAATTCCATACGCCACCGTTATGGCTCTGAATTTGTGCCTGCATGTTGCTCAGGAAGAAAGTCTGGCTGTTATGTTCTCTCGTATTCACTCTGTCGCCCGAAGGGCACAGGTGTCCGCGCGAATAGCCGGAGCCTTTATATTGCTCCAAAGTGGTCCGATGTTGCCGATTTGTGATGTCCGGGTCTTCTCTGAAATTATCGTTACGTTTAACTTTATTAACGAGATTATCAGCATACAGCTGATAGCAGGTCCATCGGTTGGCTTGCTTTTGTCCGTCCCATTCCAGCGAGAAATTCACTGCCGTAGCTCCATGTATGTCTCTTGCAGAATGGGTTATCTCGTATGTGAATTCCTCATCTCCTTGGTGCAGTCTTGGAAATTCCAGCCTCCACGCTTGCGGGTTTCTTTTAAGGTCGTCGCTGTTGTTGCAGTTTGCATTATTGGGATTGATTGTTGCTGTCCAGAATTCCACATGATGAATTTGGGAATAGAGGAAGTCTATCTCTCCGGTATTCTTGTCGTATATCTTGATGCCGAGCGAATCATTGCTTGGCGTAAAGATAACGCGCGCACTGTCTTGTGTGTCTTTTTCAAAATGAAATTGGTAGCCGGTCGTCAGTTCTACGGTCTTTACTTTCTTACCGGTTTGAGCCGACATGCCCATTGCCATGAATATGGTGACCAAATATAATAGTTGTCTTTTCATAATTTTCTAAATCAATCGTTGTGTGATGCGATCACTGATTATTTAACATACTTCTTCCCGTTGATAATATACACTCCCTTAGTCATTTGACTTGGAGAAATTCGGCGCCCCATCAGGTCATAGACGATGATGTTCTTGTTCTGCTCCATATTCATTTGATGGATGCCGGTTGGTGTCAGAGGAAGGAAGTCGGCTTGCATGTCGGCAGCAGGATTGCCTGTGCGTTTGGAGGCCACATTGTGTATGGGAGAAAGATTGATGTCACCGTCGGGAGTTGAGTTGACAATGCCAAAGATGTCGTATTCCTTTCCCGATTGAATACCGGCATATTCTGATACATTGAAAGTGTTGACCACGTTCACGGTGCCTGTGGCATCCTGTCCTTGTTGGTCATCGGCCATTTTTACGTTTTTGATAACCACCCAGTCGGCATAATGCTTGGACAGCTCTGTCGCTGTAATCTCAATGGGCTCCACGTTGGTCTCAGTCACCGGCTCGGCAGCAAGCAGCATATAGGCGTTGGTGGTTGGGGATGCCGTGAAAGCGGGCATGTTGCCGATAACGGTTTTCTTGCCCGTGATGTAGCCGGCCACGTGTTGGTTGTAGGTCATTTTCTTATCAATGTTATACAAACAAACCGCACCCGTATTGTCGCGCAGATAAATATATTTGTCGTGTGCGAAAGTAACGCGTGCGTTTGCCTCTTCGCTCAAATAGAGAGCAGCCACCTGACCGTCTTCCAGCGCGTTCAGCTCGGCAATGCTGGTCACGGAAACAATTTCTTCAGGCTTCGGCTCTATTGCTCCTCCCGATCCTCCTTCGCCATAGTAAACCTTGATAGCCTTGATGTAAATGGCTTTAAGCGGATCGCTGTTGGTATAGACCAATTTGATTTCTCCGGCCGCACTTCCCGTGAAGATAGCTTCCGTAGATTCTTCGGTCAGATGATAGGCGTTGCCGTCGCTTGTGGCGTATGCGTTTCCTCCTACAGAGACTTCAAGCGTGGCCGAGACAGAGCTGGCACCGCTGGTTTCCACAACGATTTTGGAAACTTGTTGCGTGATGTCGCCGGTCGATAGTGTGATGGACTTTGCGGGTTTGTTTTTACTGCCAATCTGTTGGCCTTTAGTACTGTTGCTGCCCCAATAAATGTCTCCGGGCACTTGGATTGTCCAGTCGATAGAGCCGAGCTTCTCCGTGCCCTGACCGGTGAACACCAAATTATTGAATTCGTAGCTGTATTCTTCTGCCCATACCGACGTGGTAACCCATGCCAGAAGAGACAGAACCATAAATCTTAAACTTTTCTTCATTTTTAGTTTTTATTTGTTATATGGTTGATAGTTATAAATTGTATATTACATTATAGAAGGCTGATGAGCAATAGATTTTAGGTTGATTCCGGTAGCCTTTTGCTTTTCAGTTTCCAACAGTTAGATGTCAGGTCGATATTTTTGCAGCTTCATCTGCTGTATTCGAGACTTGCCCAACCCCCAACAGCGAACATTTTGGAAAAGGGAGCATAAAATTACATATAATATAACAAAAGTTGGCATTTTTAAGTTGCTTTTTCAAAACCACCCCTGTTTTTTAACATTTAAGCGACGCTTTTTTATAGATATGGTCGTTTTCCACTTGTCAGCTGATTTTATCTCCCCCATATTCTTAAAAGCGGCGTTGTGTTTATTTTTTCTTATATTTGTCTTCCTGCCCTTTTGCTTTTTTATTCTTTTTTCTCTAAAGAAAAACAAAACTTTCTTTACCCCAAAGGCCTGTAAGTCGCAGTTTTTGTGTAAATTTGCATACAGTGAACAATTGATAAACTTCTAAACACATTACAAATGAAACCAACATTGTTACTCCTTGCTGCCGGTATGGGGAGCCGCTATGGCGGGTTGAAGCAGCTGGACGGTCTGGGTCCCAATGGCGAGACCATCATGGACTATTCTATTTATGATGCCATCAAAGCCGGCTTCGGAAAGATTGTGTTTGTTATCCGTAAGGATTTCGAACAGCAGTTCCGTGAGCAGGTGCTTTCAAAATACGAGGGACACATCCCCGCAGAGCTTGTTTTTCAGAGCTTGGATGCTCTTCCTGAGGGATTTTCCGTTCCGGAGGGGCGCGAGAAGCCTTGGGGCACTAACCATGCCGTGCTCATGGCTAAAGACGTGATCAAGGAGCCTTTCTGCGTAATCAACTGTGACGACTTCTACAATCGCGACTGCTTCAAGGTGGTAGGCAAATTCTTGGCCGACCTGCCGGAGGGAAGCAAGAACCGCTACGCTATGGTCGGCTTCCGTGTGGGCAACACCCTGAGCGAGAATGGCACGGTGGCTCGCGGCATCTGCTCGAAAGACAGTGAGGGCAATCTGACCACCGTTGTGGAGCGCACGGAGATTGAGCGCCACGGCGAGGATATTCAATATAAGGACGACAACGGAGCATGGGTAACGGTGGCCGACAACACGCCGGTATCGATGAACGTATGGGGATTTACGCCCGACTATTTCGATTACAGCGAAGACTATTTCAAGAGCTTCCTGTCTGATCCCAAGAATTTGGAGAACAAGAAGTCAGAATTCTTTATCCCGCTGATGGTCAATAAGCTCATCAACGACAATACGGCTACGGTGAAGGTGCTCGACACCACCAGCAAATGGTTTGGTGTGACCTATGCTGCCGACCGTTCCGGTGTTGTGGAGAAAATACAGAAACTTGTAGACGAGGGAGTTTACCCTGCAAAACTGTTCTAAAAACGCTGGTATAATCAGGAGAATGGCCGTGTGGTGCATGAGATTGTAGCATCGTGCGGCCATTCTGTTTATGCATCGTGCCGATAATGGGAATGGGCGACCCGCTTGTTTCGCCTTTGTTTTCTCATATTCCTGATAGGCGTGCTGCCTGCAAGAGATCGGCATGGCTGAACTGAAATTGGCCAATGATAGGATAGAAAGCACGCCACTGCATCTCTGCTCATGTCTATTCCGAATTGGAGTTGCCCGATGATAGGACAGAAAGCCTTTGCTAAATCATTATTTCCATGCTGTTTTTTCCTTTGTCGTCGATTTTTTTCGCTCGGCGTTAGCGTTGGAGACGACGACTTCCTGAGGTGTAGTCAACGATAAAAACACCCCCTAAAAATGTTTACAAAAGGTCTGAAATGCTTCGCTTATTCTAAAATGAAAGGCAAATCAATTTGAATAGGTCCAAATTTTCGGTTTTCCACAACGTCTTGATTGTCTTTCGTTTATCTTCCCTCTCCCGTTTTAGGCACGCTGAGAGTTTTCTGGTGGCCCTGCGGTTGAGGCCTAACCGTAGGGCCGAAAGGCCGTAGCCGCCTGCCCTTTAGACCCTTTTCGGAGTGCGGAGAGGCTTTAGTCGCAGAGCCATTAGGCTGTAATCGCAAATTCTTGAGATGTTTGTCGGCATTTCGTCCGGTTTTGATGATGGAAAACATAGCCCTTTTTGAGCTGGATGATGGAAGCAACCGAGATGTTTTTTAAACCAAAAAGATTTATAATTCATATTTTATGATTTTCAATTCACAATCATTTTCAATTCACAATTCACAATTTTCAATTCACAATAAGTCATGAGCATATCAACTCGTCATCTTTCGAGAATTGGGAATGAACACTGGTCTACGATGAACTTAGGTCTACGATGGATTTCAAATGTGAATTGAAAATTATGCATTATGAATTAAAAAACTTACCTTTGCAGCTAATTATGGAATTGAATCTTTTATCAGCAGAACAAGCTGAAACACTGGAGCGCATGATCGCGGCTGCAGAACATATAGTGATCACGACCCATTCGCGACCGGATGGAGACGCGCTGGGATCTTCTTTGGGCTGGGCGGAATATCTGCGAGAACGTTATGGCAAGATGCCGACGGTGATTGTGCCCAACGGTTATCCCGATTTCCTGCAGTGGTTGCCAATGAGCGACAGCATTATCAGACACGACAAGCACCCGCAGGAGGTGCAGCAGCTGCTCGACAATGCTCAGTTGGTGTTTTGCATCGACTACAATGGACTTAACCGTGTTGAAGGCATGGAGGAGACGCTGACACAATGCAAGGCTCCGCGAGTGATGTTCGACCATCATCTGGACCCCACGCTGCCGGCCGAGATCGCGGTTTCGCATCCCGATTTGAGTTCTGCGTCTGAAGTGGTGTTTCGTGTTGTGTGGCAGTTGGGCGGCTATGAGCAACTGACAAAAAAGTTTGCTGTGCCCATCTATTGTGGCATGATGACCGACACGGGAGGTTTCACCTTCAATTCCACGCGTCCGGAAATCTATTTCATCATTTGCCAGTTGCTCACCAAACGCATTGACAAGGATAGGATTTATCGCAACGTTTACAACAATTACAGTCAGTGGGCCATACGGCTGCGCGGCTATCTGATGTCTCAGAAGCTCAATGTGTTTGATGATCTGCACGCTTCTTATTTCACGCTGACGCGCCAAAACATCCGCGATTTTCACTATGTGCGCGGAGACGCAGAAGGGCTGGTCAATGTGCCGTTGCGCATCAAGGGCATGAAGGTGTCTATATCTCTGCGCGAGGACGACCGTGTGGACAACAAGATATGGGTGAGCCTGCGGTCTGTGGACGACTTTTCGGTAGAGGAAATGGCGAAGCGGTTTTTCAATGGCGGAGGCCATTTCAATGCCAGCGGAGGCCAGTTGGACTGCACGATGGAAGAAGCCGAACGGATTACGCGCGAGGCCATCCACTTCTATGCCGACCGGCTGAAGGGCAAATGAAGCCCAATGCACGAAGTGGCAAAGATGGACAACGGAAGTGTTTTTAATCTTTAATATTCGTGGGTTTATAGGGTTTTTTATTACCTTTGTACCCATAAACAAAATAAATACGACGATGAAGAAATTGACCTATTTGCTTGTGTTGCTGCTCGGCATGACGACGTTTGTCGCTTGCAATAATGGAGAAACCTATGCCGACCAGAAAAACAGGGAGCGCACGGCCATCAAAAAATACATTCAAGACGCTGCCATTGCGGTGATCTCGGAGGAAGAATTTGCCCAAAAGCATTATACGACCGACGTCAGCAAGAACGAGTATGTGCTTTTCGAGTCTGAAGGAGTGTATATGCAAATTGAACGCAAGGGATGCGGCGAGAAGATTAAAGACGGCGAGACCGTGACCGTGCTCTGCCGCTTTACGGAGCGCAATTTGATGACCGATTCTATCGAAGTTTCCAACGTTTTGGCCTCCCAGTTTGCCTATTGGGTGGATAAAATGTCGGTTTCCAACAACTCCGGCACATTCACCGGCTCATTTATTTCGGGCGAAAGCACTTTGATGGCAGCCCATTATCTGTCGTCTACGGCTGTGCCTGAGGGCTGGCTGCTGCCGCTTACCTTTATCAATGTGGGCCGTCCGGCTTCGGCAAACGATGAAATAGCCAAGGTGCGCATTATCGTTCCCCACGACAAAGGACACATGACGGCAACGTCTCGTGTGATTCCCTACCTCTATGATATAACCTATCAGCGAGGAAGATAAATAATGTTTATAAACTTTAAAGACTTGATATAATGACGCTAATCAAATCAATATCGGGCATTCGGGGTACTATCGGAGGACCTGTAGGTGACACCCTGAATCCGTTGGATATCGTGAAGTTCACATCGGCATACGCTACATTCATCCGCCGCAGCGGGAAGTCGTCGAGCAACAAGATTGTTGTAGGACGAGACGCGCGCATTTCCGGCGAGATGGTTAAGAATGTGATATGTGGCACATTGATGGGAATGGGCTACGATGTTGTTAATATCGGGCTCGCCACCACGCCTACCACCGAACTCGCCGTGCGCATGAGTGGGGCAGAGGGTGGCATTATCATTACCGCCAGCCACAATCCCCGCCAATGGAACGCTTTGAAACTGTTGAACAATGAGGGCGAATTTCTGACGGCTGCCGATGGCAAGGAAGTGTTGGACATTGCCGAAAGAGAAGATTTTGAGTATGCGGATGTAGATCATCTGGGCTGTTATACGGAAGACAACACGTTCAACAAGCGCCATATTGATGAGGTGTTGGCTCTGGAACTGGTGGATGTTGAGGCTGTCAGGAATGCCAAATTCAAGGTTGTAGTAGACACGGTGAACTCTGTGGGAGGTGTGATTCTCCCCGATCTGTTCAAGGCTTTGGGGGTAGAGGCCACTTTCCTCAACGCGGAGCCGACGGGCGATTTTGCTCATAATCCTGAGCCAATAGAGAAAAATCTCGGTGGCATCATGGGCGAATGTGCCGGTGGAAAATACGATTTGGGCGTTGTGGTGGACCCTGATGTAGACCGACTGGCTTTCATACAGGAAGACGGAAAAATGTATGGCGAGGAATATACGCTCGTAACAGTGGCCGACTATATCCTCAGTCACAAGAAGGGACCTACGGTGAGCAACTTGAGTTCCACGCGGGCGTTGCGTGATGTGACCGAGAAACACGGTTGCAAATACTACGCATCGGCAGTGGGAGAGGTCAATGTGACCACCAAGATGAAGGAGGTTGGTGCCGTTATCGGTGGCGAAGGAAACGGCGGAGTGATCTATCCGGAAAGCCATTACGGCCGTGACGCATTGGTAGGAATAGGCTTGTTCCTAAGCTCAATGGCTCAGAAGAAACTCACAGCAAGTGTGCTCCGTGCCACGTTCCCCAATTATTTCATTGCCAAGAATCGCATAGACCTCACGCCGTCTACCGATGTGGATGCTATCCTTGTGAAAGTGAAGGAGATGTATGCTCAGGAAAACGATGTGCAGGTGACCGATATAGATGGTGTGAAACTTGACTTCCCGGACAAGTGGGTGCATCTTCGCAAATCCAACACTGAGCCTATCATTCGCGTCTATAGCGAGGCTTCGACGATGGAAGAAGCCGATAAGTTAGGCAAAAAACTGATGCAGGTAGTCTACGATATGCAATAAGATTGAGTCCAAAAGAATAGCACAAACGGCTCATGTCATATACAGAATATAGCGTAAGCCCTTCTCTGAAACGGAGAAGGGCTTACGCTTTGGATGCTCACGTTGCATTTCTTAATTGAACTTACGCAGACTTTCATGCCACAGTAGCACAATAAAGTTGAAGATGCAGGCATTCATCCATCCAATGTCATTGCTGCCATATTCAACTGAGACGTGGGTGTAGGGTAAAGCTGAATGATAAATAAACAAAAAAGCCAGACAACATTGTTGTTGCTTGGCTTACTTTGGTACACCCTTAGGGATTCGAACCCTAGACCCACTGATTAAGAGTCAGTTGCTCTACCAACTGAGCTAAGGGTGCATGAGAATCTATCTTGAACGGTGAGTACACCCTTAGGGATTCGAACCCTAGACCCACTGATTAAGAGTCAGTTGCTCTACCAACTGAGCTAAGGGTGCATAGTCTCATGCTTCAAGAGTAGCACACTCTTTCTAAAAGCGATTGCAAAATTACAGTTTTTTTTTATAACAGCCAAATGTTTCTTGTCTTTTTTGAAAAACATTTTAATTGCAGCATAATTCGTAATACGGTAGATTGGTATTCGTCTTTCTAATATTTTGATTGTCAGACAACAAATATTGATGATAGTATAAGGGTCGCTGCCTATGCAGAAGAATAAGATCCGTTTATAAATAGAAACATGATAGAATACGAGTTCTATGTGCCCCTGTAGAATTTCCAAAATAAATGGGATGACGTGTTCTCCTTATATTATAAATATTACGAGTACAATTTATAAAACTATAGAGTTTAAATTATAATATAAATAAAACGCAAGCAGTTGAAAAACTACTTGCGTTTCTTGGGTTGTCGGGGCGACAGGATTCGAACCTGCGACCGCCTGGTCCCAAACCAGGAGCGCTACCGGACTGCGCTACACCCCGCGAAGCATATAGAAAGGTGGTGTAATCCCAACCGTTTCTGATTTGCGCTTGCAAAGATATGCTATTTTTGTCATATAACCAAAGTTTTTTCTGTTTTTATATATGAATGAACACAAAAATTGGGATTAGGCGAGACGCCCAGTGGTGGAAGGACGGCAGAATATTAAAAAAATATGAAACAATAGAAATAAAAGCCGTAACTTTGCAATTATAATTTGTAACAAGGAATAGAGAAATGACAGATCTCAAAATAGATTATGAAGCGTTAATTCGGACAAATATTGCCGGGTATCTGCAACGTAAGAACGAGGTGGATGAACATTTGCCCGAAGCTCCCGATATAGAGGGTCTCTGGCCTAAAATCGGTGAGTCTTATTTGCCTGATGGGATGCGGGAATTTAATGACTATCCAACGGTTGCTTTGGGATGGATTATGTATGTGGGAATGGCCATCGCCAAATATTGGGATGAGGATTGGGAGCTTTACCGGAAGGTGCCCGACCTCTACGTCTACCTTCGTGATAAGATAGATTTTGACCACATGGATGATTATATACGTGAGAAGGTGCTCATGCTCGATGCTGCACAGGCTGATGTTTTGCAGGCCATTGTAGGCGAGACGTCTGCCAGGGTGTATAACCAACTTTGCCATTTCAATTTTGAGCCGGGCACAGAGAGGGCTTTTCGCGGATTTGTGGCTGCTCTCCACCAAATGTATCTCATGGGCGCGGCCATGCAGTTGAAGCGGATGGGGTATCACATGACACAGCTTGGGGGCTGAGAACGGATGCCGGAAGTCTGAGTTTTCTTTTATTACGTAATTAAGTATTGGGCATGAGCGATATGTGGAAAGATTTTTTGATAGTAAGCATAGGTAGTTTCTTTGGTGGAGGAGCACGTTTTTTGGTGTCCCGCTTTATTCAAGCCGTCACGGTTGTTACATTCCCTTTCGGAACATTCTTGGTGAATATACTTGGTTGTTTGCTTATAGGTTTCTTCTCTGGCTTTCCGGCCACAGGGACGGTGGCGCACGAATGGATGTCGCCTTCTGCAAAACTCCTGCTCACCATGGGATTCTGTGGGGGATTCACCACATTTTCCACATTTATGAATGAGAGTTTAATGCTTGTAAAAGATGGGCATGTCGTCTCTTTGGCACTGTATCTTTCGGGCAGTCTTATGCTGGGATTTCTGGCAGTTTTAGCGGGTTACGCGTTGGCAAAACTGCTTTGAGGGACACATTTTTGCTGCTTTCTTCGTAACAGGTGGAATACTGCTCCTCTTTCAGTAAGTGTAAAAATAAACGTTAATAGATGTTGTGCGCGTACACATAATTGTTGAAATCGGTTAAAAGAACACTCCAAAAGTTGTATGGCACCAATAAAACACTTATATTTGCAACATCATAAGAAAATAAATCATTTAGGTTATAGGTTAGTAGTATAATTAAGTTTAAGTTTTCATAAGGTAGAACAAGAGAGATTGTTCAGTCAATTAGGTTTTAGTTTTAAGGTATATAAAGATTAGGATAACAAGATGATGCGAGATTGTTGGTGTACGCCGTGAGGCGTTAATCCACTTTCAAGCTTCATAAATTTATTAAAGAATTTACATAAGCAAGGACTGAGAGGCCCTTGCTTTGTTGTTATATCCAGTCTTGTTTGGTATAGTTTTATTAAAAGTTTGGAAACAGGAAGTTAGAACATAGGAATAAATTTTTGTACGTGTAAACACGCCTATTGTACTCAGACAATTCCGATTCATTCTACCATCTTCATTCTCGCCTCTTCATTCTTTTCTCTCCACTCTAATTTGTATTCTTCGTTCTTCTCTCCTCACTCTTTGCTTTAATTTATATTCTTCCCTCTCCACTTAGTAAAATATTATTACTGTTTTTTGATGATTATTTTCGAGTCATCCAGCGCAAAAAGGGCTATGTTTTTTCGTCAAAATTGGGCTTAACATTCCTAAAAAATGTAAGGCTGCTGCGATTGAGGCTTTCTCGCAGTATGATCAGGCCTTATCGGCAGGGCGAAAGAGCCTCAATCACACTGTGGCTACGCCCTTCTCGTCATGCCGTTTGATACTCAACCGTAGGTGGCAGAATAGAAAAATAAAGACCGTATTTTCAAAAACACTGGTGGTCAGGCATTTACAAATCATCGCAATTTTCGCGTATTTCGGACGAAGGCAAACTTATTTTTAAATAAGCGAATTTGAGAGGGCTGTTTGTCCATAAAATTGACAGTTTCTAATTCTTCAAGATCTGTATTCGGGATGAGCATAGATTTTCAAGACATCCCTAAAAAGTGCGTAAACATTCTGTTACAATCTTGAATCGACACACGTTCCGTCCGTCCCCTACGAAGTGCATGATTATTATTTTCAAAAATAAATCTATGACTATCTATGATACTAAGGAGATTATCCCAATAACAAAATTCATCTCCACATTTTTTCTACTGGGCTAAAGTTTGTGCTCTAAGTTGAATGTCCTGACACGGGGCGGGAGGTTTTATAGAGATTGAGGGAATGGTGATAAGGCCTGATGAGGCCCATATTTTCATCATTCATCGTATGCGTCATAAGAGACACAGTCTTCGTCCCACTTATCTTTGGGCTCTGCCGTCTGAAGGGGATAGCCTATGGCAATGACGTTGAGTGGTATCACCTCGTTTGGCAATTCCAATATTTCCGCTATAGCTTTGCAGCGCTCTCTGATGGGGTGGCAGCCTGTCCACACGGCTCCCAGCCCAAGTGCGTGGGCAGCCAGAAGGATGTTTTCGGTTGCGGCGGACGCGTCTTGCACCCAGAACTCCCTGCCGTCTCCATCAAAGGTTTTGCGCGTGTCCCCGCACACAATGATTGCTAAAGGCGCTTTGGCGATGAATTCAGAATAAGGACTGGTTTCGGCAATGGCCTCAAGTTGGTCTTGGTCGGTCACCACAACAAATCGCCAAGGACGCTTGTCGCCGGCGGTAGGAGCTGCCATACCGGCTCTGAGCAGGGTGTCTATCTTGCCGTCTTCTACAGCTTTCTCTTTATAGGCACGCACACTGGCGCGTGTCATGATGTTGTCGATGGCGGGATTGGAAATGGAATCGGTCTTCGCTGTGGCATTTCCCTTTTCATTTCCGCCAATGACCATCTTGCCGCAGACGATGACGAGTGCAATGGCTAATATCAGACTTAATAATGTATTTGCCTTCATAGTATATTCTTTTTGTTTGATTCTGTTGTTTTTATCGATGGAAATAATGGCTGTTCGAGCCTTCATGGTGTCATGAGGGCGAGACTGTTACTTGTTGTTTTCGGAAGCTTTGAGCAGTGTGCCGGTGGGACATACAAATCGACAATATGGGCGTGGCACGAAAACGGCGAGAAGAACAAACACGATTGCCATCACGATAACGACGGTGGCAGCCGATTGGAAGATAAAAGCTGAGAACACTTCGTAATCCATCCATTCAAATCCCACACCAACAAGCATGAGTATCATGAGTGCGGCAAACAGTGCCTGGCGAAAATATCCCAATCGCCTGGCAGTCTTCTTACTCATCTTCCATTTCCTGTGGTTTGCCTTGCCGGCCAAGTCCTGAGCTGAGCCGAAAGGGCATACATGGTTGCAATAATATTGTTTTTTACCAAAAAGCGGATAGATAAACGCCGTGATGAGCATCACGATGGGGATGAGCGATATCCAGACGTTGATGCCATTGGACATATATCCCACAAATAACGACCAGTTGAGGAATGTGCCACACCACAGTCCCAGCACTGCTACGTTGAGCGCGAGCTGAACAAGGCGGTAAGTCTTGTTGCGGAAAAACAGCGGGACGATGGCCGCCATAAGCACAACAATAAGCCCTGCGATGTTTTTAAGACTAAGATCTATTTGGTCAAAAACGGTGGGAGCGACGGTGTTTTGAGATGCATACTGCAAACCGGCCTGCATATTTTGGATAATGGCGCGAGAGGTAAATGTGGCTCCGCTCACCACGTCCACCTTCGCGTTCTGAGCTTCTTCCACAGTTTTGCCGTTCCAAAGAGTGAGAATCTGCTTTGCTTCCTCAAAAAAATCGGGTGTTTCATTGTTTTTCAGGGCAATGACTTGGCTTACGACTCCGCCTTTCAAATGAATTTCCAGAGGCACCGGTCCGGCATAGCCGGGAATGTCTTTGCCCAGCGTTGTCGTGTTGATGATCGTAGTGCCGTCATCGAGAACAGTCATGGGGCTTATGGCAGCTTGACTCGTCGTGTCTGTCTTTGAGGAATCAGCGAGTTTGTGCCCCCACACCCTGCCGTCGCGCTGAATGGCACATACCACCATGATGACAAGACAAGTTGCCAATAATACGATTTGTTCTAACTTTTTCATAAATACATAAAGAATTATCCGAATAACATGTCCAACCCTAAAACCTATCTGCCAGACCTTTATTCCTATCTACAAAAATACGCCAATTATTCCGACGAGCAGGTCGGAAAAGTGCAAATCTAACGTTCCTTATTCCATATTTGGCTTTATTAACAAGTTCGTGGGATGGCATCATTCAGAACGGGTTAGGCTGTTTGTTTCACGAGTAGCCTTGTTCATACGTAGCCCCTCTCAATCTATCCATGTGTAGCTGAAACTGCTGTCGTCTCTATTTTATGCTCTCGTCAAGAGAGGATGCCGGTAGTTTCACGGCAATCTTACAACGAGCAATCCCGACACTTTTTGTCTTGTGGAGTATCGGGATTAGCCTTACAACGTATCGCGGCCTACTTTACAGCGTGCCGGAATTAGCCTTGCGGAGTATCGCAGTCTACCTTGTAGAGCACAGGTGTTTACCTTGTACTGTCCCAAGTTTTATTCTGCGGCATACGCCTGTTTATTTTGAGGAGCACTCAAAATTATCCTTTCGTTCCGCAGCATCATGCTTTTACTTCTTTGTTTCCGTTTTAGCCGTCTTCTTTTTTGTCGTTGCCGATGACTTGGTGCCAGTGGTTTTCGGCTTTGCAGGCGTTGTTGCTGCCTTTGCCTTACGGCTTGCAGATGCTTTTTTGGCAACCTTTGTCGTTGTTTTTTTCGCAGGCTTCTTTGTCGAAGCAGAGGCTCCTTCGTATTGCTCACGGAGTTTCTCGGCTGCGGCTTCTATCTTTTCTATCTTAGCTTGAAGGCGGGCAATCTCCTTGTCCTTCATGGCAATCTCCTCGCCTTCGTTCTTGATGGTGGTGAGAAGCGAATTGAGCTGTTCGTTGTCGATGTCTGTGGAATACATGTTGTTGATTCGAGTGATGAAATCACCAAGTATGTTCATGTAGTTGGTGAAGGCATCGAACGGACTGCTGTATATTCCCCGATCGAGTCCAACGTTGGAGGGTTTGGTCGTCATGAAGCGGAAGTTGTTGCTTGCCTGCAGGTAGTCCCAGTCCTGATTGATGCGTGGGTCGTTGGCAATGCGCACACGTTCCGACACACTATAGAGCTTGCCAAATGCCTCGCGCTGCATGGAGTTGCCGAGCCAGCAGCTCACGTCGCGCTCCTCGTCTGCCCACGAGAGTGTGTCGGGCACGTCGAGCGTTCCCACACTCTTGAACTTGTCACATATTTCTGACGGTGTAGAGAAGGTGATGCCTCTCATCTTTGCAAATTCAGGCAGGGCTTGGAGGAAATCTAAAATGCGTGACGACAGGGGTTGGGCAATGCCGAGTGCAGAAAGCTCCATGAAGATATTGACTATCTGTGAAGCTTCGGGCAATGAGGCGATGGTGTCGATGTATTGGTCGGCAAACATGGGGTAGCCTTCCCAGTCGGCATTGTTGAATCGGAGACTGATGTCGTCACTCAACTTAATGTCGCGCAACAGCAGTTTCAGGTCGGGAGCCAGTGCACAGCCATATACGTAATGTGGCGACTTCCAACCCAACACATGCTTGGCGCCTTCGGTCAGCATACCCTTGAATCCCATGTTGTAGGCTTGCAGGCCGATGTCGTCGCTGTAGATGAGCGAGGAGTTGCGCAATACGGTTGGCGCCTTGCCAAAGTATTCCTTGATTTTTTTACATTGTTTCTTTACATCGAGAGCAAAACATTCTGCGTCGATGAGCGAGGACAGACCGTGCGAATAAGGCTCTGCCAGAAACTCCACACAACCGGTTTCGTTGAGTGATTGCAGCTTCTCAATAACCTGTGGAGCGTGCATCTCCATCTGCTCAATGCCCACCCCCGACAACGAGAAGGCCACCTTGAAATAGCCGTCGCTTTTCCGAATCATCTGTTCCAGAGCGTTCAGCGCGGGCATATACGATCGTTCAACGATGTCTGTGATGCTACGCTCGTTTTCGTAATCGTCGTAATAATAGTGGTCGGTGCCAATATCAAAGAAGCGATAGCGTTTCAGGTGTATAATCTGATGTATCTCGAAATATAAACAAATTGTCTTCATATACTTTGAAATTTTACTTTGAACTTTATGATTGCCATGTTCTTTGAACGTTGAGCATTGCTTGTTATCACATTACAGTTGCCGTGTCCTTGGAACATTACTATCAGAACTTTATGCTTTGTGAGTTGTTTGTTTCGATGCTCTCATCCAATTCTTCTCTGCGAGAAGGGTGGGAGTGAGCGGCTAATTCCAATTTAAGGTACGTCTATACAGTTCTCGAATCCATGCTCCGACTTTATCCCATGTAATCTCTGCCACCTCTCTGCGCCCTTCTTCCTGAAGATAGGTAAAGAGGCTGTTGTTGTGGCAAATGCTGTATATGGCATCGGCAAGTGCATGGATGTCCCAGTAGTCCACTTTGATACAGTTGGTCAGTATCTCTGCACATCCGCTCTGCTTAGAGATGATGGTCGGCGTGCCACACTGCATGGCTTCCAACGGCGAGATGCCGAAGGGCTCGCTCACCGATGGCATGACATACACGTCGGACGCTTTCAGACACTCGTACACCTGCTTGCCCCGCATGAAGCCGGGGAAGTGGAATCGGTCGGCAATGCCCCGTTCGGCAGCCAGATAAATCATCTGTTCCATCATGTCTCCCGATCCTGCCATTACAAAACGGATGTTTCTCGTGCGGTGGAGCACCATGTTGGCGGCTTCCACGAAATATTCGGGACCTTTCTGCATGGTGATGCGTCCGAGGAAAGTCACGATTTTTTCCTTGTCGGCGTTGTCGCTGCGGGGAATGGCCTCGTTTTCTTCGCTCAGTGGATACACCGCATTGTGCACGGTAAACACCTTGCGCGGGTCTTGGTGATACTGATGAATGACCGTATTCCGGGTTAGATTGCTCACACACATGATGCAGTCTGCATTGTCCATACCATCTTTCTCGATAGAGTAGACGGTGGGATTAACCTTGCCTCGACTGCGATCGTAGTCGGTGGCGTGAACGTGTATGCACAGCGGTTTTCCACTCACCTGCTTGGCGTGGATGCCGGCCGGATAGGTGAGCCAGTCGTGGGCATGGATAATATCGAATTCTTCTGCGCGCGCCACCACACCGGCAATAATCGAGTAGTTGTTGATTTCCTCGTGCAGGTTTCCCGGATAGCCACCGGCAAACTCCATGCAGCCAAGATCATTGACGGGCATATAGTTGAAATCGGAATAGATATGGTCACGATAACGATAATACTCGTTGGGGTCCATCAGATTGCCCACGCGTCCCTTTACGTAATCATAGTCTACGTCACGATAGGCGATGGGCACACAGTTCATGGGCACAATCCGCGCGTATGTGCGGTCTTCGTCGCCCCAGGGCTTGGGCAGACACAATATGGTTTCTATGTCTCCCTGCGCATACAGTCCTTCGGAGATTCCGAAGTTGGCCGTGGCGAGTCCGCCGTAAACATGGGGAGGATACTCCCATCCAAACATTAATACTTTCATTTGCTGTTCCTCCCTTTAATATTTATACTTTTCCAATTTCTCAAGTGAGCGGAGAATTTCTGCCACATTCATGGCGAACGACACGGCTCCGCGCCCGTGGAACGGGGGATTACCGTCGAAAAGTTCGGGCAGCGTGCCCAGACAGTGATAGAACATTTCGTTTTCGTAGCCCACCATCTGCCGCTCGATGAAACTCAACCGGGTGCGCTTGTAGAGCTTCAGGCAGGCTTCCATGTAGAAACCGCCCAGCCAGGGCCATGCCGTCCCCTGATGGTAGGCATAGTCGCGTTGCACCTGTGGCCCTATATACATGGGGTTGTAGCCGTTGCTCTTGGGCGACAGCGAGCGCAGCCCCTTAGGTGTGAGCAACTCGCGCGTACATATATCTATCACATTCTTTTTCTGGTCTTGCGAAAGGGGCGAATAGTCGAGGGCTGCCGCAAAAATCATGTTCGGACGCACGCTCCAGTCTTGGTCTGAGCCGTCTACGTAATCAAAAAGATAACCGTGCTCATTGACAAATGTCTCCACAAACGACTCTTGGCATTTCGCCGCGAGCCTTTCGAGCCTATCGGCTTGTTTTTGGTCTTCACCCGTTTCGGCTAAGGCGACACCGAATTTCAGTGCATGATACCACAGCGCGTTAAATTCCACGATATACCCTGTGCGTGGCACCACCGGCCGATCGTTGCTCATGGAGTTCATCCATGTCACCGGGCGCTCTTTGCCGTCGGTCTTCACCAGCCCGTTGTCTTCGAGCGTAAGGTTGGGGTGTCGCTGGTTTTCGATGTAGCTGATGATGTCGAGCACCAACTTGCCATATCTTTCGCCGCATTTCTCGATGCCCCTATCCTTGGCATATTGCTGAATACACCACACGGCCCACAGCAGCACGTCGGGTTGTTCTATTTCGTATAGTTTCACCGATAGTGGCTTGCCGTCCATAAATTCGCGCAGTCCTTTTTCTGCGGTTTTCATGGCATCCTTGAAGTAGTCGTTCTCCTCGATAGACAGCGTCAGTCCCGGCAGGGCGATGAATGTGTCTCGGGCACGGGCCTTAAACCAAGGATAGCCGGCGAGAATGTATTTGTCGCCATTCTTGTCTTCCACATGAAACTGGTGTGCGGCGTTGACCAGACAGTGGAAAAAGTTGTCGCGCGGAGCACGGTCGTCCACTTCCTTGTCGAACAGCGATCGCAGTCCCCGTGTGTTGCTTTCACTCGTGGAAGCAGCGAAAACCACACTGTCGCCTTTCCTGACGTTCAATTCGAAATAGCCCGGCACATAGAGGTCTTCGTTCGAGGCATAGCCGCGCTCCTGCTCTTTGGGATATTCGATGCCACGATACCAGTCTGGCTCAAATACAAAATTGCACTTGCGCGAGAATTGCATATAAAGCTCCGGATACCCGGCATACAGGCAGGTCTTGATGCCGTTGTCCACTTCTTGATAGTCTCGGTTGATAATGGTGTTCTCGTGCGTAAACTGTCGCACGCTCCTAAAGGCCAGAAAAGGTTTGAAACGCAGCGTCGTCGGCGAGTGGGCATCGAGCAGCGTGTAACGAATCAGGATGCGGTCTTCATAGTGCTGAAACACCACTTCCTTCTTCATCACTACACCACCGACGCGGTAGACGGTGGTCGGCACCTTGTCGCAATCGTAAGAGCGGATATATTTGTGCCCCTTCGGACTGTAGTTGTTGCCCTGAAACTTATGCAGACCAAGGTTGAATGCCGCTCCATGCTGAATGACAGTACAGTCGAGCGAAGATAGGAGAACATGGCCGTCATCGTCGAGTTCTGGTATCGGAACGACGAGCAGGCCATGATATTTCCTCGTGTTGCAATCAACAATGGTGGAGCATGAGTAAGCGCCGGAACGGTTCGTGCGGAGAATTTCCTTTGGCAAGGACTCCTGCAAGTTGGTCATCAGCGCTTTTTCGAATCTTATATAACTCATAGCTGGTAATTAAGGCGGTTATTTTTTATATTAGTTTGTAATAGGTCGTAGAGGATAGGAGCTAAGGCCCCGATAGCCTCTTGCTTTGCCAAAGGTAAGTAAAAATTGATATAAATCAAAATAATAAACTGCATATTTTGTTTATTTTTTATTTTTATCCGAATGGACATATTACGTGTTGAGTAAGGGAGTGAAATGCAACACAGAAGTATGGAAACAAAAACACAGTTTATAAAAGAGCGCATTTTGTGGTTGGAAAGTTTTTGTCATTCATTTTTTATTACCATTTTTGCATTGTGATTTGTGCTGAATGACAGTTTGGGGCATGATCATGTTTTCCTCTGTGGTCGCTTATGCGCCACGTGGATTTCGATGGAAATGGACATGTTTCAGGCTGAAATACGGTGAGGCTCTGTAAAGAATACTTCACTAAAATTCTGTCAGGATTTTCTGTCGTTATAGCGTGCAAAATGCCAACTTTTGACAATGATGATGCTGTTTTGGTAGCTCAATAATTCCGGGCCATTGCGATTGGGGCCTAACGGCCTCACGGTAGAGGCCTATTGGCATCATGGAAACGGCTTTGACGCCTCACGGTTGCTGCTTTATCGCGATGCGAAAAGGTTCTAACGGTATGGCGAAGGAGTGGATAAAATGTCGATTTTAAGGTTTTTTGAAAACAACGCTCTGATTGTCAGGTGTTTGTGAAAAGATGCTCATTTTTCGCGTATTTCGGGCAAAAAGATTGGCATTTTCAAATACGCGCAGCATAATAGAGGTTTTGTCAAGAAATATTTATGGAATTAAGATATATACGAAGCAATGAAAAGATTTTTTATATTTACCGTATTGGGGGCGATTTTGGGACTTCTTGTTTGCTGTGGCACGCACAAAAAAGCTTTCTCTGAGGTAAGGAATGTGGAGTTCACGGTGCTGCGTAACTATTATTTCAACAGCGATGCCATTGTGCCTGCCAATCCGGTAGTAACCACGCGGGAGCAATTTGAGAAACTGTTTGGAGCGGCTGCCGTGATGGGGAAAGATGGTATTCCTACGGCGATAGATTTCAAACGTCAGTTTGTTATAGGTATCGTGTTGCCACTGACGAACGATGAAACGGAAGTCGTTCCTACTCATCTCACAACAGACGGGAAAATGCTTGTACTATATTATAAGGTGAACATGGGTGCGCGCAACATGTCATCGACCATGCGTCCGATGGCTCTTGTCGCGGTAGACAGGCTGTATCTGGCCGGAGAATGTCTGTTGCAACGGGAATGGTGAGTTTGCATGGCCGGTGCTCCGGACGGTTGTTTCACCTCCGGCGTGGTCTGATTGTCATTAAAAAATGTGGGATAGGAGCGACAAAGTGAACTTGACGAGCAGGATGATGATGACGATGCAGATCAGAATGGCTCCGGCAAAGGCAAGGGCTTTGCGGTTTACCTCATGAATGATGGCCTGATCGTTCTCGACAAAACCTTGTATGAGTTTCATGTTGCGAATGTAAGAATGGTGGAAAAAGTCGATAATGTCACCAATGAAAAAGGGAATGAGGCCCAAGACCATGTCCCGGAGCGTGTTGTAAATGACAGCCAAGGTGAGTGGCAGCGATTTTACTACAAACAGGCTGAACCATACAAACGGTAACAGCATGACAGCAGAAACGATGTCACCCCAACCTCCCGGCACCAAACCGAGGATGGGGTCTATATGGTGGCGGTCCATCCATTTCGTGATTTTTGACATTATTCTGTAAGGTCGAGTGTCTTTCACTTGCTGCCTTCGTGTTGCTTTATCGTATGACGGGGTAGTTGCTTTGTCGTATGATTGGGTATGGGTCGGCACATTTGTTTTGCCGCTTGTCTCTTCAATTTTCATCGTTGCTTGCTTTTCTTATTATGACGCATAAAATCGTGAAACAGTCACATGGCACGCTCAACATTGTGTTTGGCTCGTGATGCGTGCGTCATGGCGGATGAGTGGAAAGTTTGTTCAAAAAGAAAAACGTGTCAAATGGTCGGTAATAGACCATTCGGCACGTTACATTTCTTGTTAGATGTGCGCCTGACAGGAATCGAACCTGCACGTCGTGAAACACTAGATCCTAAGTCTAGCGCGTCTGCCAATTCCGCCACAGGCGCATCTGGGATGCAAAGATACACAAATATTTTCCAAACGTTGTACAAACTAAAGAGAAATTATCAGATTATTCTAATTTATGATTGGAATTTGGGCGTATCTCTATTATAAATTAGACGCATCTCTATTAGGGTTTAGCCGTGTTCCTATTGGAATAACATAACCTCTTATTAGAATAAAAAATTCTCCCTATTAGAATTTGAGAGAGTTTCTATTAGAATATAGCCGTATTTCTATTAGGGTTTAGCCGTGTTCCTATTAGAATTGCATAATCTGTTATTAGAATTTCATTGTTAGAGCGATGCGGTGTCGTCGTCGGTCCACTGAAATAACTTTGACCCTGACGTGCTGGTGAAGTTTCACTACGTCGTTGGGGTCTTTTACAAAGCGATTGGCCATTTGGGAGATGTGAACGAGCCCGTCTTGATGAACGCCAATATCAACAAAGGCACCGAAATTGGTGATGTTGGTCACGATTCCAGGCAGCTCCATACCCGTTACAACGTCTTCCAGCGTCTTGACGCGTGGGTCAAATTCAAAGGTTTCTATCTTGTCGCGTGGGTCGAGACCGGGTTTTTCCAACTCCTTGAGAATGTCGTGCAACGTTGGAAGTCCCACTTCGGTCGTGACATAGCGATTGATGTCTATTTTCTTGCGAAGTTCGGGATTCTTCATCAGGTCTGTAACCTTGCAGCCGTTGTCATCGGCCATACGTTTCACGAGGGGATAACTTTCGGGATGTACCGCGCTGCCATCGAGTGGATTCTTGGCATTGGGGATGCGCAGGAAGCCGGCACATTGCTGAAAGGCAGCCGGACCGAGACGTGGAACTTTCATGAGTTGGTTGCGCGAGGTGAAGGCTCCGTTTTCTCTGCGATAGTCCACGATGTTCTGTGCCAATGCCGGACCGAGTCCGCTTACATAGGTCAGCAGATTCTTACTGGCCGTGTTGAGATTCACACCAACGGAGTTTACGCACAACGCTACTGTCTGGTCGAGCGAATGTTTGAGCTTGGTGGGGTCTACATCGTGTTGATATTGTCCTACGCCGATGTTTTTGGGGTCAATCTTTACAAGTTCGGCGAGGGGATCCATGAGGCGTCGCCCGATGCTGACGGCACCCCGCACGGTGACGTCTTGGTCGGGGAATTCCTCGCGTGCCACTTCGGATGCCGAGTAGATACTGGCTCCATCTTCGCTCACCACATAGGTAGGAATATCCTCGATTTGGCGTAGAATGTCTGAAGTTTCACGCGAAGCGGTGCCGTTGCCCACTGCAATCGCTTCGGCTTTGTATTTCTGAGCGATGTCCTTGAAGCGCTGCAGGGGAGTTGGACTGCCCGGCTTGGGACTTTCTGCCTTGTGCCCAA
Organism: uncultured Bacteroidales bacterium; assembly: GCA_937995875.1. Taxonomy (GTDB): domain Bacteria; phylum Bacteroidota; class Bacteroidia; order Bacteroidales; family Bacteroidaceae; genus Prevotella. The sequence continues at coordinate 33,547 of CALKIW010000189.1, forward strand.
CGGCATATACCACGTCGTGAAAGAGTAGGTTTCCCTGTGCGTCGAGCATCACAACCTTACATCCCGTGCGGATGCCGGGATCGACACCCATCACGCGCTTTTGTCCCAATGGGGCAGCAAGGAGCAGCTGTCGCAGATTCTCCTTGAACACTTTGATGGCCTCGTCGTCAGCTTTCTCCTTGCTGATCACTGCAAATTCGTTCTCCATAGAGGGGCGCATGAGCCGTTTGTAAGCGTCTTCCACCGTCTCACTCACCAATTTTTGGCATGGCCCGGAGCCGTGCACATAGTAGCGTTTGAGTCTTTCCACGCACTCGTCGTCGTCAGCCGTAATCGTCACCCTGAGTATTCCCTCAGCCTCACCACGTCTCATGGCAAGCAAGCGGTGGGAGGAACAGCGTCTGAGTTCTTCGCTGAAGATGAAATAATCGGAGTATTTCTGTGCCTTTTCCTCATCTTTCATCTTGGGGATGACACGTGAAGTTATGGTAGCTTCGCGCCTGAACACGCTGCGCACACTCTTTCGTGCCCCTTCGCTCTCACTGATTTTTTCGGCAATAATGTCCTTGGCGCCTTGAAGGGCAGCCTCGACACTCTCCACATTTTCTTTCACGAAGCGTTGGGCAATGGCTTCGGGGTCGCGTTCCCGCTGCTTCAGAATGATGTCGGCAAGCGGCTCCAGACCTTGCTCGCGGGCAATTTGGGCACGTGTCCGGCGTCGTGGCTTGAAAGGCATATAGATGTCTTCCAGTTCGGTTGCGTTCCAACTGGCAGTGATGCGTTGCTGCAAATCTTCGGTGAGTTTGCCCTGTTCGTCTATGGTTTTGAGGATGGTGTCCTTGCGTTTTTGCAGTTCTTTGAGTTTGTCGTTGAGGTCACTGATGGCCGCCACCTGCACTTCGTTGAGGTTTCCGGTGGCTTCTTTGCGGTATCGGCTGATGAAAGGAATGGTGCAACCGGCTTCGAGCAGATCGAGTGTCGCGTCTACTTGGGCCTCCCTGATGTTGAGTTTGGAGGCGATGTGGGGAGTAAATATATTCATATCGATGAGTATTTATGGACTGATTGCAGCCGAATGGCAAACTGTTGAATCACGAATGATTTTGCAAAAATATAAAAAAGGAGATAATCAAAAGAAATGATGTTGGGAAGCTCAGAGCCTATGAACTGTGTAGAAAAGCTCTGGCAGCTTCTATGAGAGTGTCTCGCCCCCGATGGAAATCAATGGGAGAGAGTGACACGTTGATATCGGGGGCAATGCCGTCTTCCGTGCTTTGTTTATCCTTATCATACATGGGGCAGGCCGAAAAACGCACGCTCCACCCGTTGGGAATCTCACTGGAGAATGGGAGACCGCCCCCGCCGCCTGTTTGGTCACCAATGACGGTTACTTGAGGACAGCATTTCATGTATTTCACAAACTCGTTGGCAGCAGAGAACACATGTCGGTTGGTCAGCACAACAACCTTCTTTTGCCACCGCACGGCTTTGGCGGGTTTCAGTCTCTGTGCCTTCATCTTAGAGAAGTCGTTGTGCCCTTTGCCGGTCTTGTGCCGCATATATCCCACAAGGATGGTCTCATTGGTGAAACGAGCCGCAAATTCTTCGGCAGCAGTGAGCATACCTCCACCATTCTGTCTGAGGTCTATGATAAGTCCGTTGCATGGAGCCAGATACATCAGAATGTTGTCGAGGTTGGCCGATCCGATAGCATTTACAAAGCTCGCAAACCTGATATATCCCACGTTATCATCGAGTATGCGGTAGCGGAAACCGTTTGTGATTCTGTAATCCCTACCCAAATACTTATTGATCAGCGTGTCACTGTAGTTGCTTGGATAGTTTTCATGGAATCCCCAGTATCGACCGGTGTCGAAAGAGGTAAACAAATTGACGTGCCCGTCTTTGAGTTCGGCCAGCATATTGCCCAAAACCTCAAGCAGTTGCCCTTCTGTCATGCCGTCGTTCACTTGTTTATGATAACGCGTGTACACCTCGTTCCAATCCACACCCTTCTCTTTGAAGAAGCAATAATGCTCGTCCATAATCTTCCATAAAGCCTCGAAATTGCCACGAGGATTGTCGGCAAATTCTTCTTCTTGGACGCATGACGAGAGCAACAGCATCAAGGCGGGGAGAAAATATGTCAGGAACGATTGTTTCATAGTTATGGTTTATAGGTCTTAATATTTCCATCCCAGCACCACCCCGTGACTGTATTGATGGTATTTCAGGCTGTTGGCCCGCATCTGTCGTATGTCTCCGAGATAACCCACACTGAATGTTGAGCGCCAAAGTCGGAAGTCGAGCGTGAGCCGCATCTGCAGCTGGGGCCCGCTGAAAGGTGATGTCACCACAATGTTGTGGTCGTAGTTGCCCTCCGAAAAAATCTCATAATACGACTGTCCGTAGTTTGGTGAGAAGGCCAATCCTATCAACGGCATCGCTATTTCATAGTTTAACGCGAAAGGGTGTTTCTTGATATGGAAGTCCCAGCAAACCTTTGCCGAGGGGTCGATAGACAGGGATAGCCGTGCCTGCGCGGGGTTGTTGGAGTTGCGCGTGTTGTACGACCCGCCGAGCGTACCATCGACCAGCCCGCCAACCTTGAACTTCAGGTCCGGCCGTCCCGGTTGCCAGTTGTAGTGCCATCCCATTTTAAAATTATACATTGCGGTCAGCAGGGAGTTGTTGTTGCCCCGTGTTCCTGCCGAAGACAGGAAGATATGGTGTGTCACTTCGCTCGACACCCTACTGCCGACACGCTGTCGTTGTGTTTGCGAAACGTATCTTAGTTCTGTGCCTTTGAACGTTTCCTGCGAGAGATAAGTGTCGAGAATGTCGGTGTGACTTATCCCAATCATGCCGCGCCGCTCCGTCAGTCTTGCCGGCTTCCTCCTGATGGAGTCGCTTTGAGCATAGACAGAGAGGCACGCGAACAGCAGCATACACATGGCTGTCAGCCTTGTCAGATTATGATTTATTGCTTGAATCCTCATCATTGAATAAGCTCAGCTGACCGGTCATCTCGTCAATGATTTGCTGTTGAGATTTCCCTGCATCGGGGTCGAGATTTTCCTCCTTCTCCTCTGCCGCATCTTCGTCTTCATCCGCAGATGCTGATTCGGGGAAGCGCAGGGGCTCCAACTCTTCTATCTTGTCGATGGTCCATGTCGAAATTCGCTTGCCTTTGGCTTTGAATCCCTTGACAGCGATAAACTCGTCGGCGTCAATCTCCATCGGCTGGCGCACAGCATCATCTCCGCCAAAGGTCACAAGAAATCGTGGATAGGCCGTGTCGGTCAGCGTGATCAGCTGACTGTCCGGATTGTCGCCAATATAGTTTTGGTGGCGTTTGGTAGCCTCCATCTGGAATCGCTTGATGTACGGATAACCCTCGTTTTCGGCATCATAGAGCAGAGCGGTCCATACTTTGTCGGGATCCCACTTCTCCAACACTTTGATGTTCTTTTCGTAATGGTTGTTTACGTCAAAATCGGTGATATAGAAGTCGCCGTTGTCGAGCACCACCAATATGCTGTCGTCGTCGTTAAACTCGCCGAGCAGTCGTCCGTGTTCCTCGTAGTTGATGCGGTTTACATCCTTGTCAAACCACACCTTGCGCCCGCCCAGCGTGGAGCGACCATGACTTTTCAGCGTCACGCGATGCACACTGCGCTTCGTCAGTATGTTTCCCTTTGCCGTGCGTCCCTTGATTTTGATTTCGGAGAAGTCCATCTCCATGAAAATGTTTTGCCTTTTCTTCTTGGGCTCCGGGTTGAGCGTCACCTTGATGATTTCGGCTTCGCCATTGGGGTTGGCCGTGAAATAGAGCACTTTCGAGCCCGGTTTGCCTTGCGTAACGTCGTATTCCCGGTCGCGGGTCATGCTCGTCACGTTGAAACGTTTGATATAGCTGTAGCCGCTTTTCCCGTCACGGTAGACAACATTGTATATGGTGCGCTTGTCGTTCTTGTTGAACACCTGCACCCATATCACGTTTTTGCCCACAAAAATCTTGTCGGCCACCTTTGTTATCTTGTATTTTCCGTCTCGATAGAAGATGATGATGTCGTCCAGATCAGAGCAGTTGCATACATACTCATGCTTTTTCAGTCCCGTTCCTACGAATCCATCCTGACGGTTGATGTAGAGTTTCTCGTTGGCTTCCACCACCATTGCTGCTTCTATCGTGTCGAAACTGCGAATCTCCGTGAGTCGCGGATGGTCCTTGCCGTAGGTGGCTTTCAGGTGTTTATACCATGCAACGGTGACGTCGGTCATGTGTGCCAGGTCGTGTTCGATGCCTTTTATTTCGGCTTTCACCTTTGCCATGAGTTGCTCGGCCTTGTCCTTATTATACTTAAGGATGCGTTGCATCTTGATTTCGAGCAGTCTGAGATAGTCGTCCTCTTTGATCTCGCGTATCAAGTCTTTCTTGAACGGGTCGAATTTCACGTCGAGAAATGCCACGACAGCTTTCTGGTCGGGTGCCTGTTCAAACTTCTTTTCTTTATACATACGCTCTTCGATGAAGATGCGCTCCAAGGAAGCAAAGAAGAACTGTTCCTCCAACTCTCCCTTTCGGATGAGGAGTTCCAGCCTGAGCAGTCCCATCGTGCGGTCCACATTGTACTTCAGCACATCGCTCACCGTGAGAAATGCCGGTTTGTCGCCGTCGATGACACAGCAGTTTGGCGATATATTGATTTCGCAGTCAGTGAAGGCATAGAGGGCGTCGATGGTCTTGTCCGATGATATTCCCGGCGACAGCTGCACCTGTATCTCTACCTCTCTTGCCGTCATGTCGGTCACGCGTCTGGCCTTGATTTTTCCTTTCTCAATGGCTTTGGTAATCGAGTCTTGCAGCGAGGCAGCTGTCTTGGTGAACGGCACTTCGCGAATGACGAGCGTCTTGCTGTCTAATTTTTCTATTTTTGCACGCACGCGCACCGTTCCTCCGCGCTGCCCGTCGTTGTATTTTTCTACGTCGATGGCGCCACCTGTGGGGAAGTCGGGATAAAGCTCAAACGCTTTGCCACGAAGATAACTGATGGCGGCATCACACAGCTCATTGAAGTTGTGTGGCAACACCTTACTGCTCAGTCCCACTGCGATACCTTCCGCGCCCTGTGCCAGCAGCAGGGGAAACTTCACGGGAAGCGTAATCGGCTCCTTGTTGCGCCCGTCATAACTCTGCTGCCACTGCGTAGTCTTGGGGTTGAACACGGTTTCCAAGGCAAACTTCGAGAGGCGGGCCTCGATGTATCTTGGTGCGGCGGCACGGTCGCCGGTGAGAATGTTTCCCCAGTTACCCTGAGCGTCGATGAGCAGGTTTTTCTGTCCGAGCTGCACGAGGGCATCGCCGATGGAGGCGTCGCCGTGAGGGTGAAACTGCATGGTGTGCCCCACAATGTTGGCCACCTTGTTGTAGCGCCCGTCATCCATGCGCTTCATCGAGTGGAGGATGCGCCGCTGCACGGGTTTCAGTCCGTCTTCGATGTCGGGCACGGCACGTTCGAGTATGACGTAGGAGGCATAGTCGAGAAACCAGTTTTTGTACATGCCGCTCAGATGGTGCACGGCCGACGCGTTGAATCGGTCAGACGGCATATAGTCGGAATGTTGGTCGTCGTCGGCCATGTCGTCTGTGCTGTTATCGGTTGTCTCCTTGTCTTCGGAATTTTCGGGGGTTACTTCTTCAGGAATCCCGCCTTTGTTGTCTATGTTTTTATCGTCGCTCATAGGTGATTTGACTAATCCTTTTAATGCTCCAAAGGTACGAAAAAAAACGGGAAAAGCAAAAATATATTTAAATGTAGGATAATCTTTTAGAACATTTTTGTGTTTTTCGTGTTTAGCCTGTTCTCTGGCAGGCGCAAAGCCGTCGCAGGGTTTCATGCCATCTGTACGGAGCCTTGTCGTGTCTGCCTTTTTGAGGATCGTGATGTCCGATTTTTTGATGGTGTTTGCGGGTTATTTTTCTCTTTTCTTTTTGAAGCCGTTTTGCAGGAGGCAGTATGGGCTAACCGTTTCGCGGCTGTTCTTGGTGGTTTCCGTTTTTCGGGGAAGTAGCCTGAAAATCTTGGGAACAAGACTTAAAATGAGGAGACAACGGGGCACAACGCCCCTTGCTGTGTGACACGAAGTAGTGACAGGAAATGTAGTTATTTTCTTTTACAAACACTCGTTTATGCTTGGCTTATTCAAAAATGATTTTGTTTTTGCCCGAAATACGCCAAATATACGGAGGTTTGTAAACGTCTGATAGTCAGTGCTGTTTGTAAAGGAGCCATTATGCCTCCTGTCTTCTCCCTCGCGGTTGAGTATCGAATGGCAGTGCGGGAAGGCTCTAACCGCTGTGCGGATAGGGCTTCCTCGACCGGCGGTTAAGGCTTAGTCGTGTTGCGATTAGGGTCTTGTCACGAAACGGCAGGATGCAAAACTAAAGACAGGTACGTTTTAGAGGCTTTACGACCACACAACGAAGGCGAAAACATAGCCCTTTTTGCGCTGGATGCTTTGTGAACAGTTGTTAAAAAACAGTAACTAAATTTTATATGCAAAGGCTGGTGGACGGACTGGAATTTGATAAAAACGCATCCGCCAAGTTGCCGAACAGAGCCACTTGCACCATTGCTACACAGCGATGTTTAAGTGTAGCTGCAGCATGGGAAATTTGTTTTTGACGGGAGGCGGATGTTCACCTGTCAGACGTTTTGTTAAAAAAATAAGGAGGGGACAATAGGGCCTCCTTGTTAATTTAATGCCTTTTGTTGTTGTAATCATGGAAAAAAGCAGTAACTTTGCACAAAGAATATTTAATAATAAATAAGACACATGGCACAAGATGATGTTTTCAAGAAGATGGTGAGCCACTGTAAGGAGTATGGCTTTGTCTTCCCAAGTTCAGACATTTACGACGGACTCTCCGCTGTTTACGACTACGGTCAGAACGGCGTGGAGCTTAAGAATAATATCAAACAGTATTGGTGGCAGTCTATGGTGCTGCTCCACGAGAATATTGTGGGCATCGACGCCAGCATCTTCATGCACCCAACGGTGTGGAAGGCCAGTGGGCACGTGGATGCTTTCAACGACCCCTTGATCGATAATCGCGACTCCAAGAAGCGGTATCGTGCTGACGTGCTGATCGAAGATCAGATGGCCAAGTACGAGGAGAAAATCGACAAGGAGGTGAAGAAGGCTGCCAAGAAGTTTGGCGAGCAGTTTGATGAGGCCAAGTTTCGTGAGACCAACCCACGCGTGCTGGCCAATCAGAAAAAGTATGACGACCTGCACAAGCGCTACGCAGAGGCCATGCAGAAACCCGATTTGGAGGCTTTGAAGCAGATTATCGAGGACGAGGGCATTGTAGACCCTATCAGCGGTACGAAAAACTGGACCGATGTGCGCCAGTTCAACCTGATGTTCTCCACAGAGGTTGGCTCGCTTTCGGACGCGACCAACAAGATTTACCTACGTCCGGAAACGGCGCAGGGCATCTTCGTGAACTATCTGAATGTACAGAAAACCGGCCGCATGAAGCTGCCTTTCGGTATTGCGCAGATCGGTAAGGCTTTCCGCAATGAGATTGTGGCCCGCCAGTTCGTGTTCCGTATGCGCGAGTTTGAACAGATGGAGATGCAGTTCTTCTGCCAGCCCGGCTCCGAGATGAAATGGTTTGAGTATTGGAAGAAGGCCCGTTTGGCATGGCACGAGGGCTTGGGCATGGGCGCGGAAAACTATCGCTATCACGACCACGACAAGCTGGCCCACTATGCCAATGCTGCTACCGACATTGAGTTTAAGATGCCGTTCGGCTTCAAGGAGGTGGAGGGCGTTCACAGCCGCACCGACTACGACTTGTCGCAGCATGAGAAGTTCAGCGGCCGCAGCATCAAGTATTTCGACCCGGAAACTGAGCAGAGCTATGTGCCTTATGTTGTGGAAACCTCTATCGGCGTAGACCGTATGTTCCTCAGCGTGATGTGTCATGCCTATTGCGAGGAAGAACTGGAGGGCGGCGGCTCCCGCGTGGTGCTGCGACTGCCTGAGGCACTGGCTCCCGTGAAGTGTGCCGTGTTCCCACTTGACAAGAAGGACGGCCTGCCCGAAATTGCCCATGAGATTGTGAACGACCTGAAGTTCCACTTCAACACACATTATGGTGCGCCTAAGGACTCCATCGGCAAGCGCTATCGCCGTCAGGATGCCATTGGTACGCCTTTCTGTGTAACCGTAGACCACGATACGCCCAAGGACCACAAGGTGACGCTCCGTTTCCGCGACTCAATGGAGCAGGAGCGTGTAGACATCAACGATCTGCGTTCTATCATTGAAGAGCGTGTGAGCATCACATCTCTGCTGAAGAAGCTCGGCAAGCAGATAGAAGGTTGGGACAAATAACAGTAGTTTTATGAATCACATCCGAAATATTAGGAAATCAGCATATCATGTATCAAGGGGAATGATGAGGCTTTTGCCTTTCTTCCTCTGGGGCTTTCTGTTTTTCACATCCTGCTCGGAGTCTTCCGATGAGAAGGAGGAATTTGCCGATTGGGAGAACTTTAACCGGAAAAAGTGGAACAGCATCTATGCGCAGGCTCAGGAACGGGTTTCGGCAGGCGACGCCTCTTGGAAAATTTTCAGGAGTTGGAACTATGAGGACACCCATTCTGCAGAGAACACGTCAAATATTGTTGTTCATGTGTTGAAAGAGGGCACAGGGTCGGGATGTCCTTTGTACACCGACACCGTGCTTGTACATTATAAAGGTAGACTGATGGAGTCGCCGTCATATCCGAAGGGCTTTGAGTTTGACTCGTCGATGGGCAGCAGCACTTCTGCCGAGACGGCTGCACCTGCCAAGTTTGCGGTGAGTTTGCTCACCGATGGGTTTGCTACCGCTTTGCAGAACATGCACATAGGCGATGAGTGGGAGGTATATGTTCCTTGGACTTTGGGCTATGGGTCTGTAGCTAAGAAGACGATTCCGGCCTACTCCGTGCTTGTGTTCACCATCAAACTTGAGGCTTATTATCGAGTTGGCCAGCCTGTTCCCGACTTCAAGGCGAAGCGTTGGTCTTTCCTGCAAGAGGAATAAGATGCAATAAAGGCTACGGTCGATACCTGTGTGCAGGCAGTATGAAGATATCAGAACGCCCTGTTTTCCGGTTTGGAAGACAGGGCGTTTGGTATGTTGATGACAGAGTCTTATAGTCTGTGTTGTTCAGTGGGAGGAGGTCTTGTTGCTGTAGAAACAGCAGTGTGCGCGCACACGTTGTTTTGATACAAGTCAAGAAATGCCCGATTTTAGGAGAAAAGAGGGGGTACACGTTGTGAAGTCTGATGAATAGTTCTATATTTGCAACGTCATTAAGACAGAGCAAGGCATGAAAGTGCCGGTTACAATTAGTAAAACAGCATGAAATGTTGAGAGAAAAGCTATAGAGGCTGTCTGATATCAGTTGCAGAGCATAGGTATAGAAAAAGAATATGGATTAAGGTATGTAGTTTGATAGGTAAAAGGAGAGTTATTTAAAGTAGGTAAAAGAGAGTCAGGAAGTAGGACGTTAGGATAGAGCAGAGAGTTATACTTAGTGAGTTGTTAATAAAATAGTTGATGCCCGGCCGGTCGTGACGACTGCGGGCGAAGGTAAGGATTCTCATAGGTAATCATGATGATGAGAGTGGAAGGAGAAGGTAGGAAGATTGATTTGTAACGAAGGATAACCATGTGAGCAGTAATCACTGCCACATGGACGTTGATGGGAAAGGAAACATTGAGGGAAAATACCCTTGTTTATAGAGAAAGCGAGCATTATAGATTAAACTTATACGAGGCGGTTCCGTGTGAAGGAATCGCCTCTTTATATTGTTTGTTTATTTTGCCGATTACGGAAAACGATGTAACTTTGCAGTTCTAAACAGATGATATGTTGAGCAACAAACACAGCGAGGCATTACTGGCTAAAATAAGGGAGCAGTTACCGCTCAGTGGCAGAGAGAAACTCAATCTTATCGTAGAATTGAGTATTCCCTCGATGCTGGCACAGATCACGACGGTGATGATGTTCTTTATCGATGCTTCGATGGTGGGGCATCTCGGTGCTGCGGCTTCGGCGAGTATCGGTCTGATAGAAACCACTACATGGCTGATGGGGTCGGTGATGAGCGCGGCGAGCATCGGTTTTTCTGTTCAGGTGGCTCATTTTATTGGTGCCAACGACTTTTTCAAGGCTCGACAGGTGTTCCGCCATGCCCTGATATGCGGTTTGATATTTTCTTTCCTGATGTGTGGCATCGGGGTGAGCATCCACAGCGCATTACCTTATTGGCTTGGCGGAGGAGCCGATATAGCCGGCGACTCATCTGTTTACTTCCTGATTTATTCGCTCACGCTCCCTGTTGTGCTGCTCTATCATCTGATGGGTGCGATGCAGAAAAGTTCCGGCGATATGCGCATCCCCAGTTTGCTGAGCATCATACTGTGTCTGTTGGACGTGGTGTTCAACTATATCGGCATTTATATGCTTCATCTTGGTGTGATGGGAGCCGCACTGGGTACAATGTGTGCCTATGCCGTCACGGTGGTGCCCATGTCGTATATGGCCTTGCGCAAGAACAAGATTTTGGCCCTGCATCTTGACCATGTGCGCTTTGTGTGGGTGTGGGACTATGTCCGCAACGCGTTGAAGATAAGTTTGCCCATCGCCATCCAATCGGTGTTGATGAGTGGAGCGCAGGTGGTGAGCACCCTGATTGTGGCTCCTTTGGGTAACATTGCCATTGCTGCCAATTCGTTTGCCATTACGGCCGAGAGCCTTTGTTATATGCCCGGCTATGGTATTGGCGAAGCTGCGACGACACTGGTTGGGCAGACACATGGAGCGGGGCGCAACGATTTGTGCAAGAATTTTGCCCATATGACCATTGGCATCGGTATGCTTGTCATGGCCTTCATGGGTGTGGTGATGTATATTTTCGCTCCGGAGATGATAGGTTTCCTTTCACCTGTGGCAGAGATTCGCGAATTGGGAGCGGCCGTGTTGCGCATCGAAGCCTTCGCCGAGCCGTTCTTTGCGGCTTCCATTGTGAGCTACAGTGTGTGCGTGGGTGCCGGAGACACCTTGAAACCAGCCATTATGAACCTCATTTCCATGTGGTGCGTCCGTCTGTCGCTGGCTTATTGGCTCGCTCAGGAGTACGGACTCAAGGGTGTATGGTTTGCGATGGCCTGTGAGCTGACATTCCGCGGAATCATCTTCTTGGTGCGCATTTGGCGGGGAAGCTGGATGAAGGCTTTGAAGCCGATTGTTGCGAAGTGACGGCCTTGCGTGCCACTTCTGATGACTCCTGATAGACAATCAATGTTATTTTTGCAACGCTTGTGTTGTCTTGTGTGCTGCGAGATGAGTAGTTCTCATGCGATTGTCTGTGACAAAAAGAGGCATGAGTTCATGAGTCGTGAACACTCGTTCAGACGGCCAAACCTCCCTATTTATGGGGCGAGAGGAGGAAGCAGGTATATTAATTGTATTTTATCTGAAAATAATCTTAAAAAAAAGAATATAAAAGTTTGCGATGTAACAAAAATTATGTTATCTTTGCAACTGTTATCCTGAAAACAATCTTTTTACCTTAAAGGAAACTAATACCTATTGAAGATTTGAAGCGGTTGCCTGTGAAGGCCATCGCTTTTTTCATTTATAGGGTATGATATTGATGATGAGTTGCCGGTATGCCGGAAAGAGATTGCCGTCTCTATTTGAATGATGAGCGGGCAACATTGCGGGAAATGTGCGTACTTGTGCGCTGACAATGTGTGGGAACGGTTTGGCGGTGGGCAATGCAAATCAAAGGAGACGATTATCCGGTGGGCATGATAGGTGCTGATAGCCTGACGAACTATCAAGACGCCGCCCTTTGATGAGGAGCGCTGATGGCGTTTCGGTGTAATTTTGGTTATGCAACAGGCGACTGTATAGCCCATTGGGCATATTTAGCAAGGCGTATTTTACTTTTTAATAGTTTTTTGAAGAAAAATATTCCTTTTTGTTTTATTTTTAAGTTGAAATGTGTATCTTTGCAACTGCGTTTGGGAAATATTGAACGCAAAGTAAAAAGATTAAAAGAGAACTTTAAAATTAGTAAAGTTATGAAAGCAGTAGAGGTTGTAGAGAAATTGCAACAGCGTTTTCCCAATGAGCCTGAATATTTTCAGGCTGTGAAAGAAGTCCTTGAAACAATCGAGGACGAGTATAACAAGCACCCTGAATTCGACAGAGCCAATCTGGTTGAAAGGTTGTGTACTCCGGACCGCATCATCAAGTTCCGTGTAAACTGGATGGATGACAAGGGAAGGGTGCAGACCAACATGGGCTATCGTGTGCAGCATAACAATGCGATTGGTCCGTACAAAGGAGGTATTCGCTTTCATGCTTCTGTGAACGAGAGCATCCTTAAGTTTTTGGCTTTCGAGCAGACTTTCAAGAACTCGCTGACGACACTGCCTATGGGCGGAGCCAAGGGAGGATCGGATTTCTCACCGCGTGGCAAGTCTAATGCGGAAGTAATGCGGTTTTGCCAGGCCTTCATGCGTGAACTGTGGGCCTATATTGGTCCCGACTGCGACGTCCCTGCCGGAGACATTGGGGTAGGTGGCCGCGAAGTGGGCTATATGTTTGGTCAATACAAGGCGCTGACTCATCAGTTTGTGGGCATCCTGACCGGAAAGGGACAGGAATTCGGTGGCTCACGTATCCGTCCGGAAGCAACGGGTTATGGCAATGTTTACTTCCTCAAGAATATGTTGAAGACCCGCGACATCGACCTCAAGGGCAAGAAGGTGTTGGTTTCCGGAGCCGGTAATGTGGCTCAGTTTACCATGCAGAAACTGATTCAGCTTGGTGCCATTCCAATGACCTGCTCCGACTCTGACGGTTATATCTACGATCCGGAGGGTATCGACGAGGAAAAACTCGCTTACATTATGGAGTTGAAGAATGTAGAGCGCGGACGTATTAAGGAATATGCAGAGGAATATCCTCATGCAAAATATGTGGCCGGAAAGAAGCCATGGTTTGAGAAAGCCGATATTGCAACGCCCTGTGCTACGCAGAACGAGCTGAACGAAGAAGCCGCAAAGGCATTGGTAGCAAACGGTGTGATAGCCGTGAGTGAGGGTGCGAATATGCCGTCTACACCAGAGGCCGTCAAGGTGTTCCAGAATGCGAAGTTGCTCTATTGTCCGGGAAAGGCCAGCAATGCAGGTGGCGTGTCGGTGTCGGGATTAGAGATGACACAGAACTCGGAGCGCATCAAATGGAGCAGTGAAGAAGTAGACGTGAAGTTGCATGGCATCATGGATGAAATCCACGAGAACTGCGTGAAGTATGGCAGAGAGGAAGACGGATATATCAACTATGTGAAAGGCGCGAACATAGCCGGATTCCTGAAAGTGGCTAAAGCCATGATGATGCAAGGAGTGATATAATGTAAAATTGACCTTCCTATCATAGTATGCCCGGACAACGTGACGTTGTTCGGGCTTTTTCAATGTTTTGTCTTGTCCGTTTAGATGGCGCGGGAACGCTTGCCTCAGGATTTGATGTTGGCATTCTGCAATCCGTAACCTTTCTTCTTATCCACTGCCATAAGGATGAAGGCCACAATTACGGCAGCTCCGCCAAATGCGCAGAAGGTGGTCATGCTTGTGGTGTAGCTGGGGTCGGCATCGTTCATGCTGCCGATGAGCATGGGTACAAGAGCCAAACCGATGTTTTGGATGTAATAGATGATGGAATAGGCGGAACCAAGCATCTTGATGGGCACAATCTTGGGAACGCTGGGCCACAAAGCCGACGGCACCAATGAAAATGAGATGCCGATGAAAAACATGATGACAAGGGCAAATGCCGTGTGATGTATGCTTGGAATAGCCAGTCCTATGTGGCATATTGTGAGTATGGCGCACCCCACAAGCATGAGTTGGATGCCTTTCCCGATGCGGTCGTAGAGCATTCCGAAGAGTGGGGTGAGAACGATGGTGCCATACGGGATGATGGCCACAATCCACCCGGCTGTTGTTTTGGCTACTCCGTATTGGCTGACCATGAGGTCGGTGGCGAACTTCATGAAGGGGCGGATGCTGCTGTAGAAGAATACGCAGAGCAGGGCAATGAGCCAGAAACCGGGATTTCGCAATACTTGCAGAAGGTCTCGTAACTTGAAACTTTCGTCTTGTTTGGCGCGATGGTCTAAGCTCTCATGTTGAGCGTTCAGGTTTTGGGGTTGAGGCGTTTGGATGTTTTGTTGAACGGCAAGGGTCTTCCTGTCGTAGTTGATATCCATGAAACAGTAGCCGATGAATAAGAGAAAGCCTATAAGCAGCACCACTGCGCCGGTCAGAATGGGCGCTGAAATGCTCCATGATTGTGCAATGATCGGACTGAAACTCAGGGCGGAGGCGGTACCCAAACGGGCCATCGCTACCTGAATACCCATAGCTGAGGCAAGTTCGTAGCCTGTAAACCATTTGGTGATGACTTTCGACACCGTGATGCCTGTAATGTCGCAGCCTACGCCAAAGATGCCAAATCCCAGAGCGGCAACGAGAACTTGCAGTTTGATTTGTTCGGGAACGAGTCCGAAAAGCGATATGCCGATATGGACAGTGGTATTGGGATCAATGCTTTGCATGGCATAGTAGTTGATGCCTGCACCCAAAAACATGGCACCCGTCGCTAACAACCCAGCAAATCGTATTCCACATTTGTCGAGGATAATCCCACCCCAAAACAGCATGAGCAGGAAGACGTTGAGGAAAGAATAGCTGCCGGCGTAGAAGCCGTATTCCGCTTGTGTCCACCCCATACCGCCTTGCTCTATGGGTGTGCGCAGCGAGGTGGAAAGAGGAGAAACGATGTCCCAGAAGATGTAGCCGGCCATCATGACAGTGGCTACTATTATGAGCACGGCCCATCGGGTAAGTTTGGAGGCGGAAGGAAGCATGGCAGACAATGGTAGGTAGTGGGTATTTTTAAATTGAGGATTGGGAGATTAGTTGGAAAAGAACTGCAAAACTATGGAACTTTCGACCCTCATAGCTTTGCAGTTGTAGTTTTATCATCAATATTCGCCCCGTCTTTCGGGCTGGTTTATCTATTGATGATTATCTTCCTTAGAACATATTCCAATCCTCAATTCATATTTTCCAAATCCAGACTTGAATCTTATGCCTGAATGTTGGGCTCCTCAAGACCGAGCCCCTTCTTCTTGTCCACAACCTTAAGGATAAGTCCAATGACAAGGGCAGCTACGCCAAGACCGGCCAACATGATGAGCGGCGCGGTGTAGTCGAGCTGTGTAGCATCAACCTCATTGGGGTTGGTTGCATCGAGTACCTTGCCGATGAGCAGCGGGAAGAGCCATAGACCGATGTTCTGAACCCAGAAAATCAGGGCATAAGCCGACCCAATGATTTTTGCATCAACAAGTTTTGGCACGCTGGGCCAGAGCGAGGCAGGCACCAATGAGAACGATGAGCCTAAAACAAGAATGGTGATATAGGCCACAATGACACCGCCAACCTGGCTTCCCTTGAACATGGGAAGAATGAAAGCAAAGGTAAGGTGACAGGCGATAAGCAGGAGAGAGCCGAGCACCAACATCGATGCGGCCTTGCCTTTGTGGTCTACATAGTTGCCGAGAATGGGGGTGATACCTACTGCCAGCAGCGGGAATACGGCAAAAACAGACTCGGCAGACTGGCGCATATAACCCATATAGCAGTAAATAATGAGCGAGATGATCGATAGGCAAAGTACACTATACTTCACTTTCTTATTCTTCATGAAGTTGAACATGAAAGCGGTGATGGCCACGACAAGCATGATAGCATATTGGATGATGGTCACCGAAGTGGATGCCCAGAACGAATCGGCTGGAACTTCCGTAAATGTAAGGTTGCACTGGAGCATATTTACCGCATACTTCTGGAATGGGAAGATGGCGGAATAATAGAGTACGCAGAGCAAGGAAACAAGCCAGAAACCGCTGCTTGAAAGTATCTGGCCGAGGTCGCTGATTTGGAATGAATCTTCCGTATCTTCGGCTTCACCGGTCTGTGCGTCCAGTTTCTTATCCATAAAGAAGTAGACGATGAACATCATCAGGGCAATGCAGAGCAGCACAACACCAAAGGCCACCGAACGAGAAACATCGATGCTGCCTCCGTATTTAGCGAAGAAGGGAGAAAAAATCATACAGGTAGCAACGCCGAGACGGGCCAAAGCCATTTCCGAGCCCATTGCCAGAGCCATCTCGCGCCCCTTAAACCATTTCACAATACCTCTCGACACCGTAATGCCGGCCATTTCGACACCACAGCCAAAAACCATGAAGCCACAGGCAGCGACTTTGGCAGAGGCGGGCATCCCTTCGTAAAAGGGAGAGACTCCGAGTTGTTCGAAGACGGGAATATGGTTGAGATTGTTGGTAAACCATGTTTCAACACCGCTTCCAATGAAGCTTTCGCTGATGGCATAATACTTCACAAGTGCTCCAACGAGCATCACAGCACCGGAAAGTACGGCCGTGAAGCGCACCCCCATCTTGTCGAGAATGATACCGGCAAAGATGAGAAAGAAGACAAATACGTTAAGGAACGTCTCTGAGCCTTGCATGGTACCGAATGCCGTAGAATCCCATCCGCGCTCGGTGAGCATCAGGTCTTTGATGGGGGAAAGGATATCCATGAAGATGTAGGAACAGAACATGGCCAGTGCCAAAAGCAACAGGGCTGTCCAGCGGAGGGCAGCAGAATCTCTGAGGGTGTGTTGAACTTGAGTCGTCATAATATATATTGTAGTTATTTTCTTTATCGTAAAAGTTGCAATGAGCTGCCCCCATTGGGCAATTCATGAGTTGCTGATTATTTCTTCAACCAGCGGTCGAGCCAGTTGAAGAATGTGCGCTGCCACAAAATTCCGTTCTGGGGTTTCAGCACCCAGTGGTTTTCGTCCGGATAAATGAGCAGTTCGGCAGGGATGCCACGCAGACGGGCAGCGTTGAAAGCACCGAATCCCTGATTGGCATTGATGCGATAGTCCTTCTCTCCATGTATGCAGAGGATGGGCGTATCCCATTTGTCGACAAAGCGATGAGGACTGTTTTCATAGGTCTTCTTGGCTGCTGCCGTGAGGTCTTTGTTCCAATAGGCGTCATCATATTCCCAGTTTGAAAACCAAACTTCCTCAGTATCCGTGTACATGGATTCGAGATTGAACGCCCCGTCGTGTGCAATGAAGCATTTGAAACGCTTGTCGTGATGGCCGGCGAGATAGTAAACGGAAAATCCTCCGAACGAAGCGCCTACGGCTCCGAGACGATCTTTGTCTACGTAGGGCAGGTTATTGACAGCGTCATCAATAGCCGACAGGTAGTCGTCCATGCACTGTCCTGTCCAGTCTTGGCTCACAGCCTCGTTCCATTCGCTTCCAAAGCCGGGCAGTCCGCGCCGGTTTGGTGCCACGACAATATAGCCGTGCGCGGCCATGATAGACATATTCCATCGGTAACTCCAGAACTGGCTTACCGGACTTTGGGGGCCACCCTCGCAGAATAATAGGGTGGGATATTTCTTGTTCGCATCGAAATGAGGTGGCAGGATAATCCATACCAACTCCTCTTTGCCGTCGGTGGTCTTCACCCAACGCTGCTGCACGGTGGGCAAGGCAAGCTGTTGGAAGAAATATTTGTTTTCGTCGGTAATCTTGGCAACCTCCGATTTCTTTTCTTTCTTGCTTGGGGTGAGCACGTAGAGGTCATCGGGGTGGAGGAAGGAATGGCGACTGACAAGCAGTTGCTTGCCGTTTCCCATCATCTGCAGGGAGCCATAGTCGTACCATCCATCAGTGAGCTGCATCACGTTGCCGCCCAAATCTGTTTGGTATACCATCTCCGTGCCATGCCATACTCCGAGGAAGTAAAGCGTTTTAGAGTCTGGTGCCCAGCAGAAATCATCGACATTGGAGTCGAAACTCTCCGTAACGTATTTCTTTTCGCCCGTTTTCAGATTGTAAACGCACAGGCGGTTGCGATCGCTCTCATAACCGTTGCGAGCCATGCTCTGCCAAGCGATATACTGTCCGTCGTCAGAAAACTTCGGATTAATATCGTAACCCACGTTCAAATCGCCTGCCTGACGATTCACAGCTTGGTTGCGCATGCTTTTGGTGGGGTCTGTTTGGGGCTCTTTGTAGTCTGCGGGCTTGCAAATGTTCTTGGTTTCGCGGGTTTCTATATGATAAAGGTATATATCCGCGTCGGTAGAGATAGCATAGTCTACTCCCGTCTTTTTGCGTGAGGTGTAAGCCACCTGCTTGGAGTCTTTGCTCCAATCTATCTGTTCAATGCCACCGAAAGGAGCCATCGGACATTCGTAAGGCTCGCCCTCCATAATGTCAATGCCTTCGGAAACTGAATTTCCTTTCACCTCGGCAAGGAATGGATGGGGGATAGACTCTACATAATGATCCCAATGGCGATAGTTCAAATCCGTAATCAGTCGGCCGGTAGCCTTGGGCAGGTCGGCCGGATTTTTCTTGATACTCTCATGATATTCCAGACTCTTGATGAGGATGACGTGCTTGCCGTCAGGCGAGAATTTAAAGCCTTCGATGTCAGTTTTTGAATTGGTGAGTTGCACACGGCTGCTGCCATCGGCGTTCATTTTCCAGAGTTGCCCATCTCTCAGGAAGGCAATTTTTTGTCCGTTTTCAATCCATGCGGCATCGCTCTCATTCTTAACATCGTTTGTAAGCTGTGTGGGTGTGCATATTTTCTTTCCGGGTTTGGTGGGTTGGACAAAAAGCATGGTGTGGCTTTTGTTCTCTTTCACACTGTAATAAGTCACCTGATACACTACTTGTTTGCCATCGGGAGAAACTTGTGCGCTGCCGATTCGTCCCATTGCCCAAAGCGCTTCGGGCGTCATGAGGTCACTGTTTACAGCTAAAAGTGAAGTGGTATCTTTCTGAATCATGGTTTGTGCATTGGCTTGGGGCTGGTTTAAAAGCAGAATACCCAATGCCAGAGCTATCGCTTTGTTCATTGTTGTTGAATAATTTTAAAAGTTGCTATGACTTATGAGGGTGTTATAGGAGTGATCCAGAAACGGCAGAAACCTATAGGCATCTTCCAAACACAGAGGTGAGCTGCCTATAGGTTTCTGCTGTTCTGTTGTTATTGGTTCTTTTTGCGGTTGAGTTCCTGCTGTTTCTTCCGCTGCGCATCCATCTGCTGCTGTTGCATTTGCTGCAAAGCCTGCATACGTGCCATCATGCCTTTCATCTTCTGCGGGTTGTTTTGGTTTTCCTTGTAACGTGCTTCGAGAATGGCAAGTAGCTTTTCCTCATTGGTCGTCTTGCGCAGCAGGAACATGATGGCAGCCGACATGATGAGTGAAACAAAGTAGTAGAAGTTCAGTCCTGAGGAGTAGTCGTTGAAGATGAAGAAGAACATCAGCGGCATGAGATACATCATCCATTGCATGACTTTCATCTGTTCAGCTTGCTGACCCACCATTTGGTCTTTCTGCATCTGCATGGTAAACCAGCTGTAAATAATCTGGGCAGCACAGAACAGAATACAGGTCAGTGAGATATGATCGCCTATGAGCCATATGTTCTTATGCCATTGGAATACCGGGTCGTAGGTAGAGAGATCCTTCATCCACAGGAAACTCTGTCCGCGCAACTGTATGGCGTTAGGCACAAAGTTGAACATCGCGATCCAGATAGGCATCTGGATGAGCATCGGCAGACATCCCGACAGCGGAGAAACGCCGTATTTGGCATATTCCGACATCATGGCCTGCTGCTTCTGCATTTGGTCTTCGGGCTTGTCAAACTGCTTGGTAGCGGCGTCGAGTTTCGGTTTCAGCACACGCATTTTTGCTGAACTCATGTAGCTTTTCTTCACCATCGGATAGGTGATGGCCTTGAGCAGCAAAGTTATCAAGATGAGCACGACACCCATTGGGAACCATTTGCTCAGCCAGTCGAACACATAGATGGTAAACCATCGGTTGATGATGCGGAACAATGGCCATCCCAAATACACCAGACGCTCCATTTGAAGGTCTTTGCCGAAAGTGCTCTCGTTTTCTACGTTTTGCAGCAGTCGGAAATCGTTCGGACCGTAATAGAATTCGAGTTCGGTAGGAATTCTGCCACTGGGGTCGAAGAATGTGTTTACGTCGGCCTTGTATAGTTTCAGATACCCGCTTCCTTTCTCCTGTGGAATAGAGGTCATTTTTGTGTTCTTGCCAAAATCGGTCTTGGCAATCATCACCGTCGAGAAGAACTGGTTTTTAAAGGCCACCCAGTCGATGTTCTCTTTGATTTCCTCATCAATCTTTTCTTTAGAGGCATTCAGATAGTCGGTGCCGCCATCGGTTTCGTGATAGGTGAGGGTGGCATATCGGGCTTCAAATGAGAATCCCTTTTCTTGCTGACGGGCCTTTTCTTGCCAGTTGATGGCCAGTTTGTTGGCATTGGGGGCAAAAAGTCCCTCCATATTCTGTGCCCGGAACTTCATGTGGAGCATATAGTCCCTGCCCAGCGTGTAGGTCAGGCTGATGGACTTGCCTGCGCCGGCCTCTGCCGTGAAGACGACAGTGGTGTCGCTCACTTCCGTGGGTTGGAAGAACAAGTCGGCGGTGGCGATGTTCGTTTCTTTGGCAACAAGTGTATAGTTGATGCTTTGGTCGTCGCCTTGGAACAGGGTCACGTCTTTGTTCTCGGTGATGTTGTCTTTATAGTTCTTCACAACAGCTTTTTTCACCTGTGCGCCTTTGGACGAGAAAGTCAGTGCTATCTTTTCATTTTGCAGCACAATATATTCCTCTTGTCCCGACATGGCGGCGTGAAACAACGCGGTCGTGTCTTCCTGAATCTTCTGCTTTTGGGCCTGCTCACGCTTGAACGAGGCGGTTTTGGCATCTTGTTCTGCTTTGGCGCGATTCACCTGTGCAATGGAATCTTTTACGAATTGCGCTCTCTGCTCTTCCTCTGAAGGCTGCGAGTACCAGCTGAATCCGATGAGGACAACTGCGATAAGTACAAAGCCTATGATTGAATTTTTATCCATAGTTGTTGTCGGAGCTGTCAGCTCCTGATGTTTTTTATTTCTTTTGGTTGTCAATAGCGGCCTTTACAAAATCCACAAAGAGAGGATGTGGCTTCAGCACCGTGCTTTGGTATTCGGGATGGAATTGTGTTCCGATATACCATTTCAGTCCGGGTATTTCCACAACTTCAATCAGGTCGCTCTCCGGGTTGCGGCCTACGCACATCATGCCGTTGCGTTCAAACTCCTGTAGATAGTCGTTGTTGAACTCATAGCGGTGGCGATGGCGTTCTTGTATATGCTGCTGTTTATAGATGCTACACACTTTAGAGTTTTGTTTGAGAATACATTCGTAGGTGCCGAGCCGCATTGTTCCACCCATATTGGTGATGTTTTTCTGCTCCTCCATAATGTCGATCACGTTATGTGGTGTCTTCTCATCTATCTCGCGAGAGTTGGCATCGGCATATCCCAATACGTTACGGGCAAACTCCACGACCATCATCTGCATACCCAGACAAATGCCGAACGTAGGAATATTCTGTGTGCGGGTGTAGTGGGCAGCGATAAGCTTCCCCTCGATGCCCCGCTGTCCGAATCCCGGACAAATCAGAATGCCGTCTTGTCCGGCGAGCTTTTCCGCCACATTCTCCTTGGTGATGAGTTCGGAATTGATAAAGGTGATTTTGGTTTTGCGGTCGTTGTATGTTCCCGCCTGCGACAAGCTCTCGCGGATGCTCTTATAGGCATCTTGCAGGTCATACTTGCCCACGATACCTATATTCACGGTTTCGGTGGCTTTTTGCCTGCGTGTCAGGAAGGCGCGCCAGGGGCCTAAGCTTGGTGTTTCGCCGATAGGCTCTCCCATTTTTCTCAATATGGCCGTGTCGAGTCCCTGTTTCTGCATATTCACCGGCACCTCATAGATGCTGGGCATGTCCTCACTCTGGATGATGCAGTCTATGTCTACATTGCAGAATGCCGCCACTTTCTTACGTATTTGGTCGGAGAGATGTTTCTCCGTGCGCAGCACCAAGATGTCGGGCTGAATACCCACGCTCTGCAGCTCCTTGACGGAGTGCTGGGTCGGTTTGGTTTTCAGCTCGCCGGCAGCGTTCAGATAGGGCACATAGGTCAGGTGCAGGTTGATGGCGTTCTTGCCCAGTTCCCACTTCAGCTGGCGGATGGCCTCCATGTACGGAGCGCTCTCGATGTCGCCGATGGTACCGCCTATTTCTGTAATCACAAAGTCGTAGTGGTATTTCTTTCCCAGCAACTTCACGTTGCGTTTAATCTCGTCGGTGATGTGCGGCACCACCTGAATGGTCTTGCCCAGATAGTCGCCCCGGCGTTCCTTGTCTATCACGGCCTTGTAGATTCGGCCGGTGGTCAGCGAGTTGGCTTTGGTGGTTTGTATGCCGGTGAAGCGCTCGTAGTGGCCCAGATCCAAGTCGGTTTCCATCCCATCCGAGGTAACGTAACATTCCCCATGTTCATAGGGGTTGAGCGTGCCCGGATCAATGTTGATGTAGGGGTCAAATTTTTGGATGGTGATATTATAGCCTCTGGCCTGTAAAAGTTTTCCTACGGAAGACGAGATGATGCCCTTGCCAAGCGAGGAAACCACACCCCCCGTGACGAATATATACTTTGTTTCTGCCACAATTTTAAGTGTTAAGTGAGTGATTTATAATTTCGTGCAAAGGTAGTATATTTTTGTGAGACGTACAACAAATCAAAATGAAAGTTTGGGACTTGATAAACGAATTAAAGAAAAAATGTTAACATGCCAATATTTCATACAATAATTATTAACTTTGCAAGCGGTATGCACTTAGTTTCTCATGTTGTCTTTAACAACCATACAGTTATCTCGATGAATAAATATAGGTTTGGAAGTATATTATTAGCGTTTATATTGTTTTTCCCTTCATGGGTTTGGGGGCAGCGGCATTATCGCCCAACGCGATACGCAGTGTCTTCGCGCATCAACACCTCAAATTATCTGGACTCGCTCAGAGTTTTTGAAGACTCGCTGTTTCGCGAGGATGTGCGAGTGGCTCCAACGCTTGCCAAGCAGGATATGGCCCCGTTGTTTCTGCCGCTCACGTTCTACAAGCATATCAGTCGTAACGCTTTTGTCATAGATGAGAAGCTCTCGCCGTTGGACGAGCAGTTGCTCAGCGTGTATCTGCACCGCCCGGACATGGTGCAGGCCACCCAGAGCGAATTGGAGAAGGCCGGTCCCACGCTGGCTCCGAAGACCGTTACCGACGAGCCTACGGTGCTGGTGCATCATCCGTCGGCCAAGGAGCCGGAAGCGCTGCCGATAGACGTGGTGGTGTTGAAGCCCAATTTCTGGACCTATTCGGGCGATTATTATTTGCAATTCATGCAAAACTATGTTTCGAGCAACTGGCACAAGGGAGGAGTGAGTAACCAAACGATGGAAGGCTCCCTGACCCTCAATGCCAATTACAACAACAAGTCGAAGGTCAGATGGGAAAACAGGCTGGAAATGAAGCTGGGTTTCCAAACAACCAAAGGCGACACGCTGCATAAATTCAAGCCCTCCACCGATATGTTGCGCTATACGGGAACTGTGGGATTGGAGGCGACCAAGCGTTGGTATTACACGCTCCAGTTGGTGGCGAATACGCAGTTTATGCGAAATTATGAGACCAATCGGAACGATGTACTGTCTGATTTCGCTTCGCCGCTCAACCTCAATGTGTCGCTTGGTATGGACTACGAGTTGGATTGGTTTAAGGGAAGATTGAGGGGAAAGGTACACTTGGCTCCGCTGGCCTACAACTTCAGATACGTGAGCCGTTTAGCCCTCGCAACGCATTATGGCCTTGATGAAGGCAAGCACACGTTGCACGACTACGGATCTCAGATGACGATAGACTTTAAATGGAAGTTTACCGACAACTTTATTTGGCAGACACGTCTCTACGGCTACACCACCTACAAGCGCGCAGAAATAGAGTGGGAAAACACGCTCACATTCCGTTTCAACAAGTATATCTCTACCAAGGTATTCGTTTATCCTCGTTTCGACGATGCGCGCAAGCGCGACGACCATCATGGGTATTGGCAGCTCAAGGAGAATTTCTCTCTGGGATTCTCGTATGATTTTTAACGAAGGCCGATAGGAAGCAGGACTTTCAAGCCGACTTTATAACGTTTGAAAAATACCGACAAACAGTCGCTCTTATTTCGCTTATTTGAAATCACAAAACAAATGATTTGAAATATCGGAAATATGAGCGTTTTTTATAACTCGCTGTAACTTAGATAATTGCGCAAACGAGAGTGAAAATCGTCACTGCGTATTGCTATATGCCATCGCGGTTGAGCCTTAAACGCTCTGCGATAAGGGCTTAGTCGCGAGGTCGTTAGAGCTTAGCGGCATCCCCGATGAGCCTTAACCGTAGTGCCGATAGAGCCTAACCGCAACCCTTATGCAGTTTTGGCGATGTGTCGGTTGTGTCTTGGGCTTGCGAAATCGGGCGTTTTTTCTTGTAAAAGCCAGATGGAAACATCCGGAAGCAAAGTTTTGAAGCACCGTTTTTTAGTGAACAGAATTTTACATATTCCTATGGCTTTGCGCAGTCTTTCAACCAAAAATCGGCATGGGGGAGCGTGGCAGCTCTCGGCTGCGGGCCCACATCGGGTTTATTTCATCATCATCTCCACATTTTCTAAATTGCCGTCGTTGCTGGCGGGAACAATGCCCAACAGCTTGCAGAGCAGCGGATAGATATTGATGTTTTCGAAGTGGGGCAGCCATATATGTTTGAAATCTGGCCCGACGGCACGAAAAACGGCGTGCATTTCCTGCAAGGTGGGGTCGTAGCCATGTGTTCCGCCTGCGGTGATATCACTGTCGTAGACCACATAGCCGATGTCGGGATTAACGACAATGTCGCCTACACGGGCGTTGGAGCCATAGTGGAGGTAGGAGGGAATATCCTGTTTGCGCCACACTTGTGCGTGGTTAAGCGGTTTCAGTGCGTGGTAGATGGAGTCTGTGCAGCCTTCTTTGGCGTAAATATTGCAGGGCACACTGCCACTGACCATCGTCACCCATTCGGGCTTGAGCAGGCCTTTGATGCCGATGTTGTTGCGTTGTTCCACCCACGCCATGCCGTGATCTGACAGCACGATGAGATTGACGGAGTCGGCATGGGGCAGTGCGCGTACACCCTGATAGAACGATTGCAGCAGCGAGTCTACGGTGAGCACGGCTTTTCTGGTCTTCTTGTGATGAGGACCGTAGGTGTGTCCGTTGGCATCGGGCTGTTCCAGATAGGCCATAATGAGGTCCGGACGTTTCTTCTCCGGGCGGCGCAGTTCCTCCAGCGCGCCATCGAGCCGCTCGCTCATACAGAGTCTTGGCTTCTTGTCGTACTCGAAAAACCGACTGGGATAGTGCCCGTTCACTTTCACGTCGGAGCCGGGCCAATAGAACACGGCCACACGCTTTCCCTGTCTTTGAGCCGTGTTCCAGATAGGCTCACCACCGTAAAATCCGGGGTTTGTTTTCTGTTCCGATCGGCCTAACGAAAAGCTGTCGCGGGTAGCCGGGTCGTAAAATTCGTTGGCAACGATGCCGTGATGGTCGGGATAAAGTCCCGTCGCGATGGTATAGTGGTTGGGAAAAGTTTTGGAGGGATAGGAGGGGATGAGCCCGGAAGTCACACCTTTGGAGGCCATGAAGTCGATGAAAGGCGTGTCGTACCATTGCGGATAATCCCAACGATAGCCGTCAAGCGAAACGACAACTGTGTAATGCCTGGCCGAAGTTAGTGCCGTGCAAGTTAGCAGCAATAGAGCCAACAGTAGGTTTTTCATATGTTTGTTCATCATTTTCATTGGATGCAAAGATAGCTTTTTTGACCGAAACGGGAGGGTAAAGCATGGTTTTTTTTGGAAAAAGCGTGGCGATTAAGGTCGAATCAGGAATAAAGTTGGTAACTTTGCAATTCCCGAATCCATAAAAATGGGAGAAATGATGAACGAAAAAGATTTTATATATGCGGGCGAACGCTTTGCCGACCTCCAAATGCTGCGCTATCGGCTGGACGGATTTGACAAGCTCACCCTGCAACAGAAGAAATATGTGTATTATCTGTCGCAGGCCACATTGGCCGGCAGAGACATCACGATGGACCAGTTTGGCAAATACAACCTCGTGATCCGCCACGTCTTGGAGGCGGTCTACACGGATGCGCGTTTGGATAAGACGAGTGACGATTTCAAGGCCATGACGGTGTATCTCAAGCGGTTGTGGTTTTCCAACGGCATACACCATCACTACGGCTGTGAGAAATTTGAGCCCGGATTCAGCGAGCATTGGTTTCGCGACGTGGTGAAAGCGCTGCCCCGTGAAGCGCTGCCCCGAACGTACGACTGCTGGGAGGCCTGTCTGGAGGTTGTTTGTCCGGTGATTTTCGATCCGACGGTGTTGCCCAAGCGGGTCAATCAAGACGACGGCGAAGATTTGGTGCAGACGTCGGCCTGCAACTTCTACGAGGGTGTGAGCCAACAGGAGGCCGAAGAATTTTATGCACAGCAGAGAGATGCCGCTGCCGGCGACTGCCAGCCCTCGTGGGGACTCAATTCCAAGCTGACAAAGCAGGACGGAAAACTCGTGGAGCACACCTATTCCATTGATGGACTGTATGGCGAGGCGATAGCCCAAGTGGTGTTTTGGCTTGAGAAGGCAAGGATGGAGGCCGAGAACGACCGACAGCGGGAGGTTATCGACTTGCTTGTGTCCTATTATAAGACCGGAGATTTAAGAACTTTCGACGAGTATTCCATTGCTTGGCTGAAAGAACAAGACGGGCAGGTGGACTTTATCAACGGCTTCATCGAGGTCTATGGAGATCCGCTGGGACTGAAAGGTTCTTGGGAAGGCATCGTGGAATACAAGGATATGGAAGCCACGCGCCGCACACAGGCCATCTCACGGAATGCGCAGTGGTTTGAGGACCATTCGCCCGTAGACGAGCGTTTCCGCAAGTCGAAAGTAACGGGCGTAACGGCAAACGTGATATGCGCGGCGATGTTGGGTGGCGATATGTATCCGGCGTCGGCCATCGGTATCAACCTCCCCAATGCCGACTGGATTCGTGCCCGATATGGGTCAAAGAGCATCACGATAGGCAATCTGACCGAAGCCTATAAGAAGGCCGCTCATGGCAATGGCTTCAACGAGGAATTTGTGATAGACGACGCGACGCGCAGCATGATTGATGAATACGGCGACCTCTGCGACGACCTGCACACGGATTTGCACGAGTGCTTGGGACACGGCAGCGGACAGTTGCTGCCCGGTGTGGCTCCCGATGCACTGCGGTCGTATGCCAGCACCAACGAAGAGGCACGTGCCGACTTGTTTGGCCTGTACTATCTGGCCGATGCCAAACTGGTGGAATTGGGGTTGGTGCCCAATGCTGAAGCCTATAAAAGTCAGTATTACCATTATATGATGAACGGACTGATGACCCAGTTGGTACGCATCAAACCGGGACATCGGATAGAGGAGTCGCACATGCGAAACCGTGCCCTGATTGCCCGGTGGTGTCTGGAAAACGGCAGCGGTGTGGTCGAGCTGATTAAACGAAACGGAAAGACATTCGTCAGAATTAACGACTATGCAGCCCTGAGAAAACTGTTCGCTCGCTTGCTTGCTGAGGTGCAGCGCATCAAGAGCGAGGGCGATTTCGAGGCGGCAAGACAACTTGTGGAGCGGTATGCCGTAAAGGTGGACGCCGAGTTGCATGAGGAGGTGTTGGCCCGATACAAAGCGTTGGACATCGCTCCGTACAAGGGATTTATCAATCCCCGGATGAAACCGGTGGTGGATGCCGCAGGAGAGATTACAGACATCAGTCTGGATTATACGGAAAGTTACGACCGGCAGATGCTGCGCTATTCCCAAAAGTTTGGTTTTCTGAACGCATAGTTGGAAGTGGCGACCGGTGGGTTGGCGTGCGTAACGCGGCAGCCGATGAAGCGAAGACGGTTTTGCGATAGGGATAAGGACGACAGGACGCCCCTCGTGTCAAAACTATCAAACTTGAGGATGCTAATTGCCGGAATCCTCATAAGTAAATGAAGACAATGACAGAACAAACAAAAGAGAAGATAAAAGAAATAAAGCGGAGTTTCCGGCTGATGATGAACGGCACGGCCTCGCGGTCGATGCGTGAGAAAGGATTGGACTATCATCTCAACTGGGGAGTCTCGTTCATGGATCTGAAACAAATGGCTGAGGAAATCGGGAAGGCCTACGATTTGGCCATTGAGCTATGGAAGGAAGATATCCGCGAGTGCAAGATATTGGCCACGCTGCTGATGCCG
Source organism: uncultured Bacteroidales bacterium (assembly GCA_937995875.1). Lineage (GTDB taxonomy): Bacteria > Bacteroidota > Bacteroidia > Bacteroidales > Bacteroidaceae > Prevotella. The sequence goes on from CALKIW010000189.1 coordinate 62,059, forward strand.
GCCGACAAGATGCCGGTGGAGATAGCTGAAATCTGGATGGAACAGACGCAATCGCAGGAGATGGCGGAGATGCAGGCCTTCAACCTTTACCAATATGTGGACTATGCGCCGGCGATGGCCTACAAATGGATGGCCAGCGATCGTGAGGTAAACCAGATATGCGCGTACAACATTTTGAGCCGACTATTTATGAAAGGACAGGAGCCCAACGAGCGTGGCATCCATGAATTTCTGGATCAGGCTCTGACGGCAATGCAGTCGGGCTCGGTAGGCGTGAGCCATGCGGCGATGAATGCCGTGAGGCGTTTTGCCGAACTGGGAGTGATGTACGAGCGGGTGGCTAAGTCGGCGGTGTCGAAACATGGGATGGACTGGTTGTAGCATCAGGCCCAACGGGCATCGTCAAGCGCGATGTTCGGGACAGACAGAAATCGGGCTTATGGGTGCGAAGATTACAGAATATGCTATAATTTCAAACGAAAGACAAATATTAAGGTAAATGAAAAAGAGTTGTATATTGATAGCTGCATCCGTTTGTATGCTGACAACGGGGTGTGGTGGCTTAGGCACGACTGCATCGGGAGGTGCGTCGTCCCCGTCGGCGTCAGGATCGACAGGCAATGTGTTGGGTGATATAGTGGGCGCCATGACCAATGGCGAGACTATTGTTAATGTGCTGAGCAATGTGATTGGAATGGATAAGGTTTCCAAGACACAGCTTTACGGCACGTGGAAATACGACGGGCCGGGATGCGCGTTCACCTCAGACCAAGCCCTTGCCAGAGCGGGCGGAGCAGTGGCCGCTACCCAAATAGAGGAAAAGTTGGCTGCGTATTATGCACAGTTGGGGCTGAATAACGGGAACACTTATATCACCTTTGATAAAGACGGCTCCTTCTCGTCAAAGCTCAACGGCAAAAGTTGGAATGGAAACTACACCTATGACGCCAAGACGGGAGCATTGACTATGAAGGGAATGATGTTGAGTCTCAACGGCTTCATCACGCGAAACGGAACGGGAATCAGTGTGTTGTTCGAGTCAAAGAAACTGTTGTCTTGGATAAGAACAATGTCTGTGCTGTCGGGAAATTCTACCCTGAGCACCATCGGCGACATCAGTAAAAACTATGATGGGGTGAGAATAGGATTCGATATGAAGAGGTAGGTTTGACGATGAAAGACAGAATGGCGTCAGACTGAAGTGTAAATAGTTTTAATTGAACTTTAGTATTTCAAAAGTTTCTTAAATCCTTAGGGTTGAGAAACTTTTTTAATTATATTTAGTAAGTATATTGCACCCCTCTTAATATAAAATTGTATTTTTGCGCTTGAAAAGAAATAAAGTAAAAAATAGGACATTATGGCAGAATCTGTAGATATTAGAGAACTCAATATCAGGATAGAGCAGCAGAGCGGTTTTGTGACCAATCTGACGACAGGAATGGATAAGGTCATCGTTGGCCAGAAGCATTTGGTAGATATGTTGCTCATCTCGCTTCTCAGCGATGGACATATCCTTTTGGAAGGTGTGCCCGGTTTGGCAAAGACGTTGGCCATCAAAACGTTGGCCCAGCTGGTGGATGCCAGTTTCAGTCGCATACAGTTTACGCCGGATTTGCTTCCCGCCGATGTTGTGGGAACAATGATTTACTCGCAGAAGGATGAGAAATTCCAGGTGAAGAAAGGGCCGGTGTTTGCCAATTTCGTGTTGGCGGATGAGATCAACCGTGCTCCGGCGAAGGTGCAAAGCGCATTGCTTGAGGCGATGCAGGAGCATCAGGTGACTATTGGGGAGCAGACATTCAAGTTGCCCAATCCGTTCTTGGTGATGGCGACGCAGAATCCCATTGAACAGGAAGGTACCTATCCGCTGCCAGAGGCGCAGGTAGACCGATTCATGTTGAAGGTGGTTATCGACTATCCTACACTGGAAGAAGAGAAACTTATCATTCGTGAGAATCTGCGGGAAAGCATGCCTGTGGTTACACCGGTCACTACAGCGGAGGAAATACTGAATGCTCGCGAAGTTGTTGGTCAGGTTTATATCGACGAAAAGATAGAACACTATATTGCCGACATTGTGTTTGCCAGTCGTTATCCGGAACGTTACGGACTTGCAGAGCTGAAGGAGCTGATTACCTTTGGAGGCAGTCCTCGTGCCAGCATCAATCTGGCAAAGGCATCGCGTGCCTATGCGTTTATCAAACATCGTGGCTATGTTGTGCCGGAGGATGTGCGCGCCATCGTTCATGACGTGATGCGTCACCGTATCGGTCTGAGCTATGAGGCTGAGGCTACCAATGTGACCAGCGAGGAAATTGTGAGCCGGATTGTGAACAAGATAGAAGTGCCTTGATCAAGGATTGAACAATAGGCGTTGGCGGTTGAGGGCTTGCGATGCATGCCACAGCTTTTGACAGCCGCCCCCTGAATCCTAATTTGACACAGGATGGAAACAAGTGAGATATTAAAAAAAGTAAGGAAGATTGAAATCAAGACTCGTGGGTTGAGTCGCAATATTTTTGCCGGACAATACCACTCTGCCTTTAAGGGGCGGGGAATGGCTTTCTCGGAAGTCAGGGAGTATCAGTTTGGCGACGATGTTCGCGACATCGACTGGAATGTCACGGCTCGTTTCCATCATCCTTATGTGAAGGTCTTCGAGGAAGAACGCGAACTCACGGTCATGCTGTTGGTGGACGTTTCGGGCTCTCTGGAGTTTGGAACGAGCCAGCAGATGAAGCGCGACTTGGCTGCCGAAATCGCAGCGACCATCGCATTCTCCGCCATCCAGAACAATGATAAAATAGGGGTGATATTCTTCTCTGACAAGATAGAGAAATATATTCCGCCTAAAAAGGGACGCAAACATATACTCTATATTATTCGGGAGATATTGGGCTTTAAGCCGGAAAGCAACAAAACGGACGTGGGAATGGCTACGGCTTTTCTGACGAGAGTGATGAAAAGGCGGTGCACATCGTTTATCATCAGCGACTTTTACGACCGTAAGGACTTCTCCAAAGAGATGGAGATTGCCAACCGCAAGCACGATGTGATGGCTATTCAGGTGTACGATCCGAGGGCGCGGATGTTGCCCAATGTAGGCCTGTTGAGGGTGCGTGACGCCGAGACAGGTACGGAAATCGTGATAGACACATCGAGTTCCAAACTCCGGAAGACCCACACGCGATACTGGATGAAACGGGAGGAGGTCTTGAAACAGACGTTCTCGCGCAGTCAGGTGGATTGGACGTCTGTCGCGACGAATGAGGATTTTGTGAAATCCCTGATGCTCCTGTTTAAGCAAAGGGCATAGAAGACGTCTTGATAAAGTAGGAAAAACAAATGAATAAAATCATACGCAACATATTGGTGCTACTGTTGGGTCTTGTCACCTTACCGACGGGGGCGCAGGTAGTCGTGGAGCAGACGATAGATTCAGTCGGCATCCTTATCGGCGAACAGGCGCATTTGAGGCTGGGGGTGACCATGCCCAAAAATGCGAAACTGCAATGGCCCGAACTGAGGGCGTCCCAATACGTTGTGCCGGGTGTGGAAGTGGTGAGCTTCGCAGACGGAGATACTGTTGCCGCCGACAACAATCAAATCAAGGTAGAACGTGTTTACACCATCACATCGTTTGATGAAAAGCTGTATGCCATACCTGCTTTGACGGTCAAGGTAGACGGCAAGAGCTATAAAGGAGGAACAGCTGCTCTCAAGGTGATCACGATGGATGTGGACACGCTGCACCCCAACCAGTTCTTTCCACCGAAGGATGTGCAGAACAATCCTTTCGAATGGTCGGAGTGGAGCCCCTTCTTCTGGTTGTCGTTGTTGGTGCTGGTATTGGCGTTGGTGGCTTATTATCTCATTGTCCGCCTCCGCGAGAACAACCCCATCATTACCAGAATCCGCATCGTGAAGCACATACCGCCTCACCAGCGTGCACTGAACGCCATAGATAAAATCAAGGCAGAGCGTATGCAGGCGAGTGAAGATCGCAAGACTTATTACACACGGCTGACGGACACACTGCGGCAATACATTCAGGAACGCTTTGGTTTCAATGCCAAAGAGATGACTTCTTCGGAAATTATTGAGAATTTGCAGCATGCCGGAGACCGCAAAATGCTGGACGAACTGACAGAACTCTTCACCACGGCCGACCTTGTGAAGTTTGCCAAATATTCGACATTGATCAATGAAAACGATTTGAACCTTGTGAATGCTGTTCATTTTATTGATAGCACAAAGCTCGAAGGGCAACCCACAGAGGAAAGAATAGTACCGAAACTCTCGGAAGACGACAAGCGGAAGCAACAGAGTCGCATCACGATAAAAGGCTTGCTGTGGACATTGGGACTTGTCATTGCCGGACTGTTGGCATACATTATATATAATGTGTACCTGCTGATGGTATAACGCATCCGGCTGAACGGACGGCATCATAAATGAATTTGAAGTAAATGGAATTTGCAAATAAGGAATACTTCTTACTGCTATTGCTGCTCATACCCTATGTGTTGTGGTATTTCCTCTACCGTAGGCGCAATGAGCCTGCGATGCGTATGAGCGACACTTATGCCTATCTGAATGCACCGAGGAGCTGGAGGGTGAGACTGCTTTCCCTGCCGATGCTGTTGCGTTGCATTGCGTTTGTCATGATAGTGTGTGCTCTGGCCCGTCCCCAAACGAAAAATTCATGGGACAACAAAACGGTGGAGGGTATTGATATCATGCTGGCTATGGATGTATCGACTTCCATGTTGGCTGAGGATTTAAAGCCCAACCGTATGGAAGCTGCCAAAGAGGTGGCTGCGGAATTTATTTCCGGACGCCCTAATGATAACATAGGCTTGGCGATTTTTGCAGGCGAGTCTTTTACGCAGTGCCCGCTAACTGTAGACCATGCCTCCCTGCTCAATCTGTTGCAGAATGTGCGCACGGATATAGCGGCACGCGGATTGATACAAGACGGTACGGCTGTGGGCATGGGATTGGCCAACGCAGTGTCGCGTTTGAAAGGCTCAAAGGCCAAGAGTAAGGTAGTGATTCTGCTGACGGACGGCAGCAACAATATGGGAGATATTTCTCCGCTGACGGCTGCGCAAATAGCTCATTCTATGGGCATTCGCGTCTATACTATTGGGGTGGGGACCAACAAGGTGGCACGTTATCCCATGCCGGTAGCCGGAGGAGTGCAGTATGTGAACATTCCTGTGGAAATAGACACAAAGACATTAAGTGAGATTGCCGCTATCACGGAGGGCAATTTCTATCGTGCCACGAATAACAAAGAGTTGAAACAGATATATCGTGATATAGACAAATTGGAGAAAACCAAAATGAGTGTCACAAAATTCTCCAAGCGATACGAGGCCTTTCAGCCGTTCGCCCTTGCTGCCGTGATATGCCTGTTGTTGGAACTGCTGCTCAGAAACACCGTGTTGCGTCGCATTCCCTGATGAGGAACGGCACAGGAAAGAGATAAGCGGATAGAGAAAAAAGATACAATATGCTGAGATTTGATGCTCCTATATATTTGTGGTTGCTCCTGATAATCCCCGTCTTGGTGATGATGAGGATGTTTGTGAATCACAGACAGAAGAAACGCCTGAAGAAGTTTGGCGATCTCGAACTTCTGAAAGCACTGATGCCCAATGTGTCAAGATTCCGCCCGATGGTGAAGTTTGGCCTGTTGTTGGGAGCTTTGGCCGTTCTTATTTTGATGTTGGCGCGTCCGCAGATGGGGACGAGAATTTCACACGAGAAGCGCAATGGCATCGAGGCCATCATTTGTATGGATATTTCAAACTCGATGAAGGCTGAGGACGTTGCGCCCAGTCGGTTGGACAAGAGCAAGATGCTCGTAGAAAATCTGACCGAGAATTTCACCAACGACAAATTGGGATTGGTGGTGTTTGCAGGTGATGCTTTTGTGCAGTTGCCCATCACGAGTGACTACGTATCGGCCAAAATGTTTCTCCAAAACATAGACCCTTCGCTCATAGCGACACAGGGAACTGATATTGCGAAAGCCATTACCTTAGGGATGCGCAGCTTTACCCAACAGGATAAAATCGGCCGAGCCATCATCATCATTACCGACGGCGAGGACCACGAAGGCGGTGCGATGGAGGCGGCGCGTGAGGCTCGCAAGAAAGGAATCAACGTCTTTATACTTGGTGTGGGCAGCACGAAGGGAGCACCCATACCAGTGGGCGACGGAGGATATATGGCCGATGCATCGGGGCAAACCGTGATGACGGCGCTCAACGAGCAGATGTGCCGGGAAGTGGCTAAGGCCGGTAGTGGCACATACATTCATGTGGACAATACGTCGGATGCACAGAAACAGCTCAACGACGAATTGACAAAGTTGCAGAAGGGCGAGACCAGTTCTGTGATATATAGCGAATATGACGAACAGTTTCAGGCTTTTGGCATCCTTGCCATCCTGTTGCTCATAGCAGAAATATGTGTGTTGGAAGCGAGAAATCCGCTTTTGAAGAACGTGAGACTGTTTAAAAAGAAGTGAATGATTTCATGAACATATTGAAATATATATTGATAATGTTTGCCTTGATGGCAGGTTTACAGACGGCGGATGCGCAGACCGACCGGCAGCATATCCGTAATGGCAACAAGCACTATCGTGAGCAGAACTTTGCCAAGGCTGAAACGGAATATCGGAAAGCTCTGGGACGCAACAGTCGAAACCCACAGGCAATGTACAATTTGGGTTGTGCCCTGATGCAACAGCAGAAAGATTCGGCTGCCATTGTGCAGTTTGAGCAAGCTGGAAAGAGCGAGAAGGCTCGCATACGAAAGGCTATGGCCTATCATAATATAGGTGTAATATGTCAGAAACACCGACTCTACGGTGAGGCGATAGAGGCATACAAGGAAAGCCTGCGCAACAATCCGACTGATCACGAAACTCGATACAATCTGGCTTTGTGCAAGCATCTGGCTAAAAATCAGCCGAAAAATAACGAAAATAAGAACAAGAAGAACGATAAAGGAAATAATAAAGACAAGAAAAAGAATCAGAAAGACAAGCAAGGTCAAGATCAGGATCCCAATAAGAACAAGCCGGAGCAGCCTAAGGAACGGATGAGTAAGGAGAATGCCGAACAGCTGCTCAACTATGCGATCCAGGAAGAAAAGGCGACGCAACAGCGTATGAAGCAACAACAGCAACAGCCGCAACGTCGTCGCTTGCAGAAGAATTGGTAAATCAGAATCTATGACACGTAATACATTATATATATTCATTTCATGGTTATGTCTCCTATTCGGCATCACCGAAATACAGGCACAAATATCGGTGTCGGTGCCCTCGCGTGTCTCTACGGGTGAGAATTTCCGGCTTTCATATACCATCAACACACAGGATGTTGATGATTTCCGAGCCGGCGACATCCCCAGCGGTCTGGAATTAATAGCAGGACCGTACACTTCACAACAGTCGAGCTATCAGATGGTGAATGGACACACGAGCAGTTCCTCGTCTATCACTTTCACCTATACGCTCTATGCTGAAAAGCCGGGCACCTATACCATCCCCGCTGCACACGCTAAAATCAAGGGGAAGGCAGTTTCATCACAGTCGGTCAGGGTGACGGTGTCAGGACAGGCTCGCAGAAATGCTAACGGTGCGCCACAGATGCATCAGGATGATGACGGCTTTGGGCAGATGCGAAGTTCGGGCTCCGCAATCTCCGGCAAGGACCTGTTCATCAAGGTTTCCGCCAACAAACACCGCGTGCATGAGCAGGAACCGGTGTTGCTCACCTATAAGGTATATACCCTTGTAGACCTCACCCAGCTTGAAGGCAAGATGCCCGACCTGACGGGTTTCCATTCGCAGGAAGTGCCTTTGCCACAGCAAAAGAGTTTCAAGGTGGAGCGGGTGAATGGGCGTCCTTACCGTACAGTAACGTGGAGCCAATATGTGATGTATCCCCAAATGACCGGTAAACTTGAGGTGCCGAGCATCACTTTCAAAGGCATTGTGGTACAGCAGAATCGTGCTGTAGACCCATTCGAAGCCTTCTTTAACGGTGGCTCCGGATATGTTGAAGTGAAAAAGAATATTGAGGCACCGGGAGTAACCATACAGGTAGACCCGCTTCCTGAGAAGCCGGCCGGTTTTTCCGGAGGAGTTGGCCGCTTTAACATATCGGCCCAACTGAACAAAACGAAGGTGAAAGCGGGCGACCCCATCACCATGCGTATCGTAGTGAGCGGAGTGGGAAACCTGAAACTGATCAAGCTTCCTGAGATAAACTTCCCCAAGAACTTCGACCGATACGATCCAAAGATAACCGACAAGACCAAGCTCACCGCCAACGGGGTGGAAGGAAACATGGTCTATGATATCTTGTTTGTACCCCGTTCGCAGGGCAACTATACTATTCCCGCCGTGAACTTCGTCTATTTTGATGTACATTCGGACAGTTACAAGACGGTTAAGACCAACCCCATTGACATCGTCGTAGACAAGGGAGACGGCAGAAATACAAGCGAAAACTATGAGAGTGAGAAGGATAACGACATTCGCAATATCAAGACAGGCGTGATAAATCATTATGGCACCAACAGGCAGTTTGTCGGTAGTGCTGGCTATTGGATTAGCCTGTTGCTTCCGCTCTTAGCTTTTGTGCTCTTGCTGATCATCTTCCGCAAACGTGCTATGGACCACGCAGATATCATCAATATGCGACAAAAGAAGGCAGACAAGATAGCCCGCAAGCGTTTGAGAAAGGCCAACCAGCTGATGCGTCAAGGCAAGGGCGAGGAGTTCTACGACGAGGTTTTACGTGCGCTTTGGGATTATGTAGGCTATAAACTCAATATGCCCGTCGAAAAACTGTCGCGCGAAAACATAGCGGAGACATTCATGAAGCATGAAGTTCGTCAAGACACCATCGACAATTTCCTGTCCGCATTAGATACTTGTGAGTTCGAACGCTACGCTCCCGGCGATGTTGCCGGAAATATGGAAAAGACCTATTCCACGGCCGCCATCGTGATCAGCGAGATAGAAGACGTAATGAAAAAGAAGCGCAAACTATGATACGATACCAAAAACAGATAGGAGCTGCCCCCGTTTGGCGAATATTCCTATTATTATATATGTTGCTTTCCGTGCCCTTTGCTTCTTTTGCAGTAACGAAGCAAGCGGCTGATGCAGCCTACAAGAAAGGCAACTATCAACAGGCCATCACCGATTACCGCAACATATTGAAGCAACGGAAATCGGCCGATGTATATTACAATCTGGGCAATGCCTACTTCCGATCAGACAGTATCACGATGGCCATTCTGGCCTATGAACGTGCCTTGCTGTTATCGCCGGGCGATAACGATATACGCTTTAACTTGCAGTTTGCCCACTCTAAGACAATAGACAAACTTGCACCGGAAAGCGAGGTTGTTTTCTCCACGTGGTATCGCAGCATCGTCAATTTCACCAGTGCCGATTCGTGGGCTATTGTCAGCATTGTTTCGGTGGTCCTTGCCTTGATACTTATGTTAGTCTATCTCTTTGTGCCACAGCTTTTATGGCGCAAGGTGGGCTTTTTCGGTGCCTCATTTTTCATTATCATCTTCGGTCTTTCGACACTTTTTGCATGGTCACAGCACAATGCCTTTGCCAACCGAAAGGGCGCAATCATCATGGTATCGTCCGTGAATGTGAAGAAAACACCGGTGCAGAATGGTGAAGATGCCTTCATTCTTCACGAGGGCACCCGCGTGGAAGTCACCGACAGCAGCCTTCCGGGATGGAAGGGTGTACGCCTGTCCGATGGCAGAGAAGGATGGATACCGACCTCCAAACTGGAGATGATTTAACGCGAATAATACCCAGCGATGACAATAGAAAACCTGATAGAGATTGACCGGAACATCCTCATGTGGTTTAATGGTAGCGACTCCCTGTTTCTTGACCGTCTCATGGATATGCTCACTTGGGGGTTTACATGGACGCCTCTATATATTGCCCTGTTTTATCTTGTGGTGAAAAACAATGAGACCATGTCTCAAATTGTCTTGGCGATGGGTTGCGCCGCACTATGCATTGTGCTTGCCGACGGTGTGGCCGACGGCATTGTGAAGCCCCTTGTGGGTCGTCCCCGCCCGGCCATGGACCCTTATATCAAATACATGGTCCACGTTGTGGATAACCATCGCGGCTCAGGTTTCAGTTTTTTTTCTGCCCATGCTGCCAACACCATGTCGTTGGCCGTGTTCTTCAGTCTGTTGGTGCGTAACCGGTTGTTCAACACGGTAATGGTGCTTTGGTCGCTGCTCAACTGCTGGACACGCCTTTACTTGGGCATGCACTATCCTTCCGACATACTTTGCGGACTGCTTTGGGGAGCCATTTCCGGTATCATCAGCTACTGGGTGTTCTATAAGGTCTATTTCAAGGTAAGTCCAAAAATCAACTATATTTCCTCGAAATACACGCGTACGGGCTATGCGATTGCCGACATAGACGTTGTCATGTTGGTCATGGCGGCCATTCTGGTGGTAGTCACGCTGCTTGCACTTTTCGTGTATTGACGACGATAACTAAACATTCAAGATTGAATCATGGATACAAAACACATTCACATTTCCGATTATAACTACGAACTTGCCGACGAACGCATCGCCAAGTTCCCCTTGCCCCAGCGCGACCACAGCAAACTTTTGATCTATAAACAGGGCGAAGTTTCCGATGACGTCTTTTACAATCTTCCCAACCACTTGCCGCAAGGCGCGCTGATGGTGTATAACAACACGCGGGTGATTCAGGCCCGTATGCACTTTCGTAAGGAGACGGGAGCGCTCATCGAGGTTTTTCTCATGGAGCCGGCCCAACCTGCCGACTACGAACAGATGTTTCAGTCTACCGAAAATTGCAGTTGGCTCTGCATGGTGGGCAATCTGAAAAAATGGAAAGAAGGCTCGTTGAAGCGCAGTTTTGAGATCAAGGGTGAGAAACTGATGCTCACGGCCACGATGGATCGTAGCAAGACTGCCGAGAAAAGCGGAGGCACCAATTATTGGATAGATTTTCAGTGGAACAACCGCCGTATCAATTTTGCCGACATTTTGGAGGCCGTCGGAGAGTTGCCCATCCCTCCCTATCTCAACAGGGAAACACAGGAGAGCGACAAAACCACTTATCAAACCGTCTACTCGAAAATCAAAGGCAGTGTTGCTGCGCCTACCGCAGGCCTGCATTTCACGGACGATGTGCTCAATGCCATCGATGCAAGAGGCATCACACGCGATGAGGTGACGCTCCATGTGGGGGCGGGAACGTTTCGTCCCGTGAAGTCGGAAACGATAGACGAGCACAATATGCACACGGAATACATTGTCGTCCATCGCCACACGATCGAACGCTTGCTCGATCACGACTGTCGGGTTATTGCCGTAGGCACCACGAGTGTGCGCACGCTTGAGAGCCTGTATTATATGGGTGTGAAGCTGGCCACGCATCCGGACTTGGCAGAGGACGATTTGCACGTTGGTCAATGGGCGCCTTACGATTTGCCCCACGATGAGCAGGGATTGGTGCTGGTCGATGACAAGCCCGTCACAATCAAGGCTGCCATTCAGAATTTGTTGGACTATCTCGACCGCGACAGCCTTGATACCCTGCACTCCAGTACCCAAATTATCATCGCGCCGGGCTATACCTACAAGATTGTGAAGATGCTCATCACGAACTTTCATCAGCCCCAGAGCACATTGCTGCTACTGGTCAGTGCGTTTCTGAAGGGCGATTGGCGCAAGGTGTACGACTATGCGCTCAGTCACGATTTCCGTTTCCTGAGCTACGGCGACTCAAGTTTGCTGATTCCATAAACTGTTTTGGGATAGGGAAATAGGGTGAGTAGAACACTCCAATTCGCTCCTTGTTTGTTCAAAAAACAATGTTTCGCCTTGTCGCGGAGTTCAGGAGTGATTGTCGCTCATACCGTATTCTCTGCATCCCCACAATAAAAAGATATATAAAATGAAAATAGGTGATAAAGTAAGTTTCCTTAATGAGGTTGGCGGTGGGACCATTGCCGGCTTTCAGGGAAAAGACATTGTTTTGGTAGAGGATGAGGACGGATTCCAAATCCCGGTGAAGAAGAACGAGGTAGTTGTGAGCCAAAGTGCTGACTACAACACGTCGGGTATGGTCAAGGGACAACTCTCGAAAACGGGCAAACGCCCCGCAAACGCTTTCGACGACGTAGACAGACGCTCTGTCAGTGCCATGCTGCGCGATGGGCAGGACGAGGATGTGGATATGTCGGTAGAAGACACGGTAGACGACAGCCAAGAGGTGACGTTTCGGGCCAAACCGCAAGAACGCAAAGGCGGAGACAACTTGTCCGCCTATCTTGCTTTTGTGCCGATAGACGACAGGAGCGCTGCCAACCCCCGTTATGAGGTTTATTTGATTAACGACAGCAATTATTATATGCGCTTTGCCTGTTCTGTGGCTTCCGGCGCACAGTGGTCGTTGAAGGTCGATGGCGAAATTGAGCCAAACACTAAGACCTTTGTCGAAGAACTCACCCGCGAAGAGGCTGGGCAGTTGGGTCGGGTGGCCGTGCAACTCATGGCTTACAAGCGTGACGGTGCTTTCGAAATCAAGCCTACCATAGATGCTATGCTACGCATTGACGCTTTGAAATTCCATAAGATTCATACCTTCCGAGTCAATCCGTTCTTCGATGAGCCATCTTTGTTGTACACGATAGTGGAAAACGACAAGACCGAACGGCCGCGCGACGTTGATGCCGAAGAACTGAAACAGGGCATGTTTAAGGACGCCAGACAGCCCGAATCGGATGAACAACCCTTTTCCAAATACCGTCCTTCGCAGCTTGTCGGCCGATATGCGGACAATCAGCGCAAGGGCAATAAGAAAAACTCGCCCTATATGCAGCAGCGCGGATTAGACGATGCAGTGGTGGTGGACCTCCATGCCGAGCAAATACTCGACTCTACCAAAGGCATGAATCCCGGCGAGATATTGGAGTATCAACTCCAAGTTTTTCGGGAAACGCTGAACAAGTTGGCTTCAAAGAAGGGGCAGAAAGTGGTGTTCATTCATGGAAAGGGAGAAGGAGTGCTTCGTCGTGCCGTTATCAATGAACTGAAATACAAATACAAACCGTACACCTATCAGGATGCCTCGTTTCAGGAGTTTGGATATGGAGCCACGATGGTAACAATCAGATAGACGAGCATTCGATAAGAATTGCAAGCAGGTCTGATGAGCATGACAGGTGATTTCGCACGGAACTGATGACGGTGTCAGGTAAATCAGAACGTATGATTTCATGATGACAGGTAAATCGGAAAACAACAATCAAAACAGACAAGTGATTCCTGGAAGAGGCACCGAAAAATCGGACGCTCTGCGGTTACTATCTAATGGCTCTGCGGTTAAGGCCTAATCGCAACGCGGTTAAGCCTTAACGGCAACGCGGTTAGGCCTTAACCACACCGCCGATAGGCCCTAACCGCAGGGGGGTATGAATAGGCTGAGCTTCTGAAGGCGGAAAATCACCGGTAGAGAATGCTGTTTGGCAGCGAAAGTGTGAGTTGGGATGATTAAAAATATAACAATATGAACTACGGATTTATCAAGGTGGCCAGTGCCGTGCCAACCGTTCATTTGGCCGACTGCCGGCAGAATGTGATTGAGATGGAGTCGCTCATTGCTCAGGCAGAGGGCAGGGGCGTGGAGATTATTGTGTTTCCTGAACTGTGCGTTACGGGTTACACTTGTCAGGACTTGTTCCGTCAGCAACTTTTGCTTGATGCTGTTGAGCACGACATGATGCATTTGTTGGATTTCACCCGGAAGCTTGACATCATTTCCATTGTGGGGCTCCCCATTGTGGCAGACGACGTGCTGCTCAACTGTGCAGCTGTGATACAGAAAGGCAGAATATTGGGCATTGTGCCCAAGACCTACTTGCCCAATACCGGTGAAGCCTATGAAAAACGATGGTTTGTCCCGTCTCAGGAACTCCGCCCCACAACATTACACTTTGCCGGATGCACCATTCGCGTGTCTTCTTCTCCCCAAATATTCCGCACGTGTGATGGTGTGGCGTTTGGTGTGGAACTTGGTGAGGATGTGTGGTCGCCCACACCGCCGAGCACGGACTGGGCTCTGGCCGGAGCCGAGCTTATTTTCAACCTTTCCGCCAGTTCCGAACTGGTGGGTAAGCACGCCTATCTTAAAAAACTGATGGCGCAGCAGAGCGCCCGCACCATCACGGGCTATGTGTATAGCGGAGCCGGATACGGCGAGAGTACGCAGGATGTGGTCTATGGCGGTGATGCGCTGATTTATGAAAATGGCACGCTGTTGGCAGAGGGCGAGAGGTTTTCTCTCGACAGCCGGATGCAAATGGCAGAGATCGATGTAGACAGACTGCGCAGTGAGCGCCGCAACAACACCATGTTTATGAACGCCCAACGCACGATGCTGGGGAAGGAAACGAATGTTGTGGAGGCTGAGACCATACAGCCGCGCGACTTTGTTTTGGAACGTTCGGTGGACCCCATGCCTTTTATTCCGACTGTGGACCGTATGCAGGAGTCGTGCGAGGAGATTTTCAATATTCAGGTTATGGGACTTGCCAGACGACTTGTTCATACCCACGTTAAGACGGCAATCGTTGGGGTGAGTGGCGGTTTGGACTCAACGATGGCACTGCTCGTATGTGTCAGGACCTTTGACAAACTCAAGAGAGACCGCAAAGACATTATTGGGGTCACGATGCCCGGATTTGGCACAACCGGTCGTACCTATGCCAATGCCCTGTCGCTGATGAAAAGTTTGGGCATTACCATGCGCGAGATTAAGATTGAGCAGAGTGTGCTGCAACATTTTGAGGACATAGGGCAAGACGCTGACAATCATGACGTGACCTACGAAAATGCACAGGCTCGTGAGCGTACGCAGATTCTGATGGACCTTGCCAACAAACTGAATGGTTTGGTTGTCGGCACGGGTGACCTTTCGGAGCTGGCCTTAGGATGGGCAACCTACAACGGCGACCACATGTCGATGTACGGCGTCAATGCTTCGGTGCCAAAAACCCTGATGCAGCATTTGGTGCGTTATGTGGCACAAAACATGGACGAAACGATAGGCAAGACGTTGCTCGACATCGTTGATACACCTATTTCGCCGGAGCTTACACCGGCCGACGAGCAAGGAAACATCAAGCAAAAAACGGAAGATTTGGTCGGCCCGTATGAGTTGCACGACTTCTTTTTGTATTATTTCTTGCGCTATGGCTTCAGTCCGCGTAAAATCTTCGTGCTGGCTCAGAGAGCCTTTAGCGGAACAACGACAACCGGAGAAGGACGGAAGCATTATGACGACGAGACGATTATACATTGGTTGCAGACTTTCTGCCGTCGATTTTTCAGTCAGCAGTTTAAGCGCTCTTGCCTGCCCGATGGTCCCAAGGTGGGTTCTGTCAGTCTGAGTCCGAGGGGCGATTGGCGTATGCCTTCTGACGCGGTCTCCACCCTTTGGCTCCGCGAGATAGAGGCCATGGGCGATACAGGTGCTGCCCAAAAGCAATGAAAATGAAAAAACTTTGTATCAATAGGATTATGAAAAACTCCCCATGCAGGATCGACCGGCATGGGGAGCTTTTTGATTAAGGGTAATATTGCTGTTTATTTGACAAACTTCTTACCGCCTTTGATATATATACCGTGTGGAAGTGGTGTTGTGGATGTACCCACAAATTTTCCATCAATAGTATATATCTTTTGATTGTTTTCAACGGTTGGCAGCTGGCGTATGCCTGTAGATTTATTTAGGAAATCGAAATAAACGATGCCATCATTGAACTTGATGTTGTACACGGGTGTGTCTTCGGCATCGAGCCACCAGCGCGCATTGGGCAGCCCGCTATTTTGTACGAACGTATCGTATTCGTAAGTGTCGTCTGCTCGGAACAGGTCACCATCGACTTGTTGCAGATATTCCTCGTAGGTATAGTCGCCTATTCCGTCCGGACCTTTAATCTTGTAGCTTGAAGCCAGTGTGCCATCAGCGGGAATCACAGTCATTCTTGGGTGATTCACAACATTATTGACATTATTGGCAGAAAGGCTGAACTTGTTCTGGTCATAATCGACATGATAGATGAGCAATCCTCGGGTCTCAGGATTATAGGCTTTTCCGTAGGCAGCGATGCGCTGATTCCATCCTTTGTCTTCAAAATGCTGCAATACAAAATACTCGTTGCTGTTGTTGGGATTTACAATTTTCACCGCGTTGGTGCCACCTGATACGTTTCCATCGAGCTGATATTGCTTTGCTTCGGTAATGGCAGGAATATGGTCCCAGCCCATGGCCTCACGCTCCCAGGCTGTGTAGGAGACAGGACAATAGCCGTTGTAAACATATTCTCCGTTGTCCATCAGGTCCCAATCTTCCATGCTCTGATTGTTATAGGCAGTGGATAATTGGGTAGGATAGAAGTCGGGAAGGCCAAGACAGTGTGAAAATTCATGGCAGAAAAGCCCTATGCCATTGATTCTTTTATCTTCGGGCATGCCCTCACGGCCTATAAGTTCGTTGCTTATTCCACCCTGATTCACGCCTTTTCCGTCAAACTTCGTGTCTGTAAATCCTGAAAAACGCTTGGGCCACATGGTTTCCGCAGAAGCCCCGTTGCTCTGCCCGTATCCGGCATAGATAATGTAAATTAAATCTATATTGCCGTCGCCGTCTTGGTCGTAGGGTTTGAAATCCAACGAGTCGTCCATGGCTGTGCAGGCGTCGATGAGCAGTTGCTTGTATTTTTCATCATTGCCTTTGTTACTCGTTCCACCATAATAGGCCATGTTTTGCGGTAGTGTTACGGGTCCGTAGACGTCAAATTGCGGACTGAACATGCTGTCGCTCTGTGCTATGAAATATTGCTTCACGCTGCCGTAGTTGAGATGCTCGCCATTGCCCAGATTATCGGGGTGGCCATTGGTCCGGTTGAGATATTGTTCGAAGGATGCTTTCGGGTTCTTGAGCGAGAACTTAACATCTTGGTATTCTGCCAAAATCACAACGGCTTTGGGCGACCCCGTGTGTGGGAACAGGCTGGCTGCAGGCGCAATAGGCTCCCGGTACATGCCTTTGGCGTTGAGCGTTTGCTGTGCTTGGGCAAAGAAAGTTTCCTCGTCTACATCGATCTTTGTGAAGTCGTTACCGTGACGTTCGAGAATGTTGCCCTCCATGTCGGTGTACCACGAGAAGTAATCGTCGCCGTGCATACGGACAACAATAGTGTCGCCGTTGCTCTGGACAAAGGTCATCGGGTAAGGCCATGCTTTGTGCGCCTGCATGGAGTAGACGGATAACAGGGCAAACCCTAATGTGAGTAGTATTTTCTTCATAGTCTTCTTGAATTGATTTCTAAACTAAATGTTTGGTTTGGAAAGGCCGCAACGGTCGTGATTAAAGAAGTATTGGCCTTTATGTTTGGTTTGTCTACCATATTCGATAGCATGACGGGGACAGTGGTGATAACAGGCAAAGCAGACGAGACAGGTCCCGTTGCGCTTCCATTGAGGCTCAAGTGCTGTGCCCCCTTCTATATTGTGCACCGGACAAACTTTGGTACAGATGCCGCATTTGATGCATTTTGCGCTGTCCACATGGAAAGGCTTGTCGGTGATTAACTTCTTGACGAAGATTTCTCCAATGAGTCTTGAGTTTATCTTGGGCCATCTTCCGATGTGCGGCAGTGCCTTAACTTTGCGCCTGTTGAGAATATCCTGTGTGTATATACTTAGGTCATCGGCGGCCTGTGAACACTTCTTCTTTTCGTTTTTGCTATTGTCCACATCCATGAACGGAAGTCCAACATACGATTCGGGCATTATCAGGGAGAAGGCGGCATCAAGTTTTATGCCTTTGCAGGCAAGGTCTTGCTCGAATATATCGATGGTTTCGCCTATGGTATCTCCGGCCGTACACAGTGCGTAAGTGTAGTGATCATCAGCATTAAGCTGTAGCTGACTGATGAATTGCCGCACGATGCCGGGTGGCCGCCAACCGTGCACGGGAAAGCAAAAGCCTATCCTTTCACCCTCCTGAAGCTCATAGACAAAGGGCTTGTCTATGTATTCGGGAATGTAAATCAGCCTTTCATCCGTTGCTTCAGCGAGTTGGGTAGCTGCCCATCTGGTGTTCCCAGTTCCTGAAAAATAACATATCATTGCCCAAAATTACAAAAATTAAAGTAATTAGACGCCATTATTGGTATAAAAAAAAGATTCAGCCTTCGTTCTTTATTTTTGCACAGCAACCGTTGATCATGTTTTTGATTTGTGCGATGCGGGCCTTTTCACTTGGCCTGTAGCGTTGATAATAGACCAGAGCACTCTGTAAATTGTCGAGCGCATCTATCCATTCGTGACGATAGACGTGTATAAAACCAATCCGATAAAAGGCGTCTGGCTTCTCGTTGTCGCGACAGAGTTTGAGCATTTCGATGTAAAGCGGAAGTGCTTGGTTGAATTGCCGTAGGTTGAAATGACTTTCGGCATTGGCATAATAGTAAAAAGAGCGTTCTTGGGGAGCGAAACTTTTGAGTTGGGGAATCACCGAATCGAGGTGTTCGGTGGCTTTGGCGTATTCCCATTCATAATAATAACACACGCCGAGATAGGCTCTGAAGCGAGGATTGAGCCTATATTTCCGATCGAGGTTTTGCAGGATAAGCATGGCTTCATGATATTTTCCGCTTTGGAAATACTCAAGCGCCATCCCCAATCGCTGACTGTCTGAGGTTTGCGCCACGCCCTTGTGACATGGCATGAGCAGCAGGAAAATCACTGCGAGCATATATCGTGTCCATCGCATTGCTTTCATGTGCCGGAAATATGAGGATTATTGAATATAGAAATCGATGAGTTCCTGTGTTGCCTTTTGGCAGGCGGGACAAAATTCGGGTGTCTCATTGGTGCGCATACGGCAGTCTTCATAACCTCTGTACACACCTTTGAGCTTATATCCGGCGCCTTCGATGAGTCCGGCCTTAGGGTCTTTCCCGACCAGATTTTCCCACTTGCCGTGAAAGTTTACCTTAGTTGTGATGTTCTTTTCCCATGGCTCGACGTCAAGCGGATACATATCGATTTCTTCCTCCTCATAGGCGTACTCGTCGGCCAGTCCTGCAAAACTGTGCCCAAATTCGTGCACCACGACAGGCTGAGACCATTCATTATGCGTGGTGCTCAATATATAAGAGTTGAGAATTCCGCCACCGCCGTATCGGTTGGAATTAACCAACACGAGTATATGCTCGTAGGGTGTTCCCGCCAGAAGGTCGTGCATGGCTTTCAGATGTGATGTCGTGAGATAGCGTTCGCTGTAGTTCGTGTCCCAATGAGCATGGAGGGCGGTGTTTCTCCAGACTCCTTTGCCCGGCTCACTTGCCCCGCTTTCCTGTGACACGGACTTCACGGCAATGATGTTGAAGCAGTCGCGCATCCGCTTATAAGGCTCGTGAGCAAAGAGCGCTTCCATCGCAGTGCGCGCGTCTTCAATAAAAGTTTCCATTTCTTCAGCCCGATACCCCTCTGCCAAATAGGCTAAATGAATGCAGTTGTTGGTGTCTTTGGCGGTTTGAAGCGTTGTAAACGGAGTGACGTTTTTGTAGCCAATGGGGCGGATCAGAATGTCGTCGGGAACCACCCGATGGGTTTCACCGGCACACACCCGGCGTCGATTGTCGCGCAGTTCCAATGTGATGTCGGCAGTATCTTTGGGCATGGGCACCAGAAATACGTTTTCAAACGCCTTCTGCGTATGCCGTGCTTCCGGCTCTTGTTGCCATTCCTGAAAAAGCGTGGAGAAGGAATTTCTGTAGATCACGGTCTGCGTCTTGTGGTCGCGAACGATAATCTGCCCGTTCCCCTCTACCGGAACATCGGCCAGTCGTTTGCGTTTGCCATACCATCGTGGCTCCACCAGCAGCTCGTCTACAGCGATATGCTGGGTGTTGTGGGTGCCGGAGAAGATATAGTCGATCCTCAACGTCTTGTCTTGAAAATAGTGATCGAAATTTTGTCCCATCGCAGCATTTGCCGCAAAAAGGAGAGGAATGATAATCAAAAATATCTTTTTCATTGGGATGCGTTGGTTTTGAAAGGACAAATCACTATACGCTCATGAGAGCATCAAGGTCGGCCGGTGTGGCTACAGACTGCCGTTTATGCAGCCATCAGGTCTATGGAGAAAGGTGAAAACTCCAGCTTTCCGGCTTTTCCAATAGCCTTTGTTCCTCAATATCAATATATACGACGGTATCAATATACCCTGAGCTGTTCGCCCACCGTGATTTGATGATCGGGCGAGAGCTTGTTCTTTTTATACAAACTCTTGAGTCTGATGCCGTAGCGTTGGGCGATGGAATACATGCTTTCACCCGGTTGTACGATGTGTGGCTTGTTTTTAAAAGCCTTTGAAGCCCGTTTCCGTTTCTTCTTCAAATAGACAATTTCTCCGGCATGAAGCACGTCGCGATAATTGCGCTCGTTATATTTTGCGATCTTCCTTCCTGAAAGTTCGGTTTCTTTGCCGATGGCCTTAAACGTGTCGCCCTCGCGGGCCATCATGTAATAGTTCTTGTTGTAAATCCTGATGGGGTGGAGCTGTCCATTTTGCCTTACAGGCTGAGCTACGCCCGAATGTTTGGCCATGAAATGGTCGTAGTCTTTTGCACGGTCGTAGAGGTATAGCTTGTAAAGTTCTATAATCTCGATAAGCTTGTAGGCATATCTGGGATTGGTGGCATAGCCACAGGCTTTGAGCCCGTGTGCCCACCCTCGATAGTCCGTGAGGCTCAGCGAGAACAGTCGGGCATATCGTTGGTTTTGCGTGAGAAACTTGCTGTGGTCTTCATAACTTTCTCTGGGATTGTCATATACTCGGAAACATTCGCCTATCGCATCGTCGTTATAGGTCATGCTCCGTCCACTCCACCCGTGACATTTAATGCCGAAATGGTTGTTGCCTTGTGTGGCGAGAAGGCTCCTTCCCGCTGCGCTCTCAAACACTCCCTGAGCCAATGTGATGCTGGCCGGAATGCGATAGCGCAGCATTTGTTCGATGGCCAGGTCTTTGTATTGGTCGAAATAGGTTTGGTATTGGCTCGACCACCGCATCTGCGCATTGGCGGTCAGGCTTGCGCAGGCGATACTGAGACAACACAAAAGATATTTCAATTTATACATAGAGCATGTGGGTCAGAAAATCAAACAAAACGGAGGATGGGCTGTCGCCCGACACCGCCCGCCTCAACTGCGTCAGAGCCGACCTATCCGTTCATGGACAGCAGGAACTCTGAATTGTCGCGGGTTTGCTGTAGGCGACCGTGAATGGTGTTCATGGCTTCGATAGGATTCATGTCGGAAATATATTTGCGCAGAATCCACATACGGTCGAGCGTGGTCTTGTCTTGCAGCAGGTCGTCGCGACGGGTGCTTGAAGCAATCAGGTTTACGGCCGGGAATATGCGCTTGTTGCTCAGTGAGCGGTCGAGTTGCAGTTCCATGTTTCCCGTTCCCTTGAATTCCTCGAAGATCACCTCGTCCATCTTGCTGCCGGTATCAATCAGTGCGGTAGCAATGATGGTGAGCGAGCCGCCCTTTTCTATATTTCGGGCCGCACCAAAGAAACGCTTGGGCTTCTGCAGGGCATTGGCATCGACACCTCCGGTGAGCACCTTGCCACTGGCCGGCGACACCGTGTTGTAGGCACGGGCCAGACGGGTGATGGAGTCCAGAAAGATCACTACGTCGTGTCCACATTCCACCATGCGTTTGGCTTTCTCCAACACAATGCCCGCAATCTTGACATGACGCTCGGCCGGCTCGTCGAAGGTAGAAGCTATCACTTCGGCATCTACGGTGCGCGCCATATCGGTTACTTCCTCCGGGCGCTCATCGATGAGCAACATCATGAGATAGGCTTCCGGATGATTGGCAGCAATGGCGTTGGCAATGTTCTTCATCAAAATGGTCTTACCCGTTTTGGGTTGGGCCACAATCAGAGCACGCTGGCCCTTGCCGATAGGCGAAAACAAATCGACGATGCGGGTAGACATGTTGGTTGTCTTGGGGTCTCCGCACAACGTGAACTTCTCTTCCGGGAAAAGCGGTGTGAGATGTTCAAAGGGTATTCGGTCGCGAATCTCGGCGGGTGTACGTCCATTAATCTTGTCGATGCTTGTCAGCGGGAAGTATTTTTCACCTTCGCGCGGCGGTCTCACACGGCACAACACCACATCCCCCGTCTTCAGGTTATAATGCCTGATTTGCTGGGCAGCCACATAGACATCGTCGGGTGATGACAAATAGTTGTAGTCGCTGGAACGCAGAAAACCGTAACCGTCGGGCATAATCTCCAACACTCCACTGGCCTCTATAATATCGCTGAAATCATAGCCGGCCTGATTGTTGGCGGGCTGGGGAGGAGCTTGCTGATAGGACGTGGCGTTAGACTGTGGCAACGGTGTGGTGGGGTTGTCGAACATATCATAGTTGGGCACCATACCATGATCTTCAATGGGAAGGTCTACCATAACGATGAAGTCGGACCCATCGGCCGGATCGTCTGCCCATACGCCATCGGCATCTTCGTTTTCGCGGTTAGCTTCCGCGTTTTCGTTGTGTGAATTGATCTTGGCTTGCAGCTTGGCAATCAGTTTATCGTTGCTGTTGCCGGCCTTATCCTTGTTTTTTGCAGCATATACAGCCTCCGGAATGGCAGACATTTCTGCTTCCGTGTCATCTTCCACGTTTTTTCCTTTCGGCTCTGTTGCTTTATCCTGAGCAGATTCTGCCTTGTCCTCCTTTGGGTTATCTTCTATATTTGCTTTCAGCTTTTCTATTTCAGCCATGAGATTTTTTTCTTGTTTTGTGCGTGGTCCGCGATGTGTAGGTATAGCCTCCAGTTCGGCTTCCAACTTCTCCAACTTCTTTTGAGCATCATCTTCCGTGTCGGCTTCGGCCTTCATTTCAGCTTTGCTCTTGAACAGCTGTGGTTGTGCATTGCCGTTTTTGGCATTCTTGTTATCAAGGTTTTCACCTTCCTTGCCCTTTACCGAATACACGTGGTCGGGCTCGTTTCTGGTGATGCGAGTTCGTTTATGTTTGGTGTTTGTCGACGATCTCAGACTGCTTTCGTTGTCAGCCTGTTTGTCGAGAATAGCGTATATGAGTTGTTCGGGGTCATCAAATTCCTGTGGGTTAATGCCAAAATCGTGTGCAATATCCCCCAATGAAGAGATACTTTTGGATAATAATTCCTCTTTGCTATACATTTTCGTATGGTAAAATTATTAAAATGGGGAGTGTGCTTCAAAGTAGAAGCTCTGTATTAAAAATATGTTGCAAAGGTAACAAAATATGTTGAATTGCAAAATATATCATTCAATAAATGCGTTGTATTAACATATATTAAATGCAAACACATCGAGGGCGGATTCCATAAGCAGGTGCATACTCGATTATTTCTCCTTATATATATATAGTTGGTTTTGAAAATCCATGCACATTTTCGGGCTGTTGTTCAACTTTTGTATAATGTTCTGACCGTATATCTTTGAAAACTCCCTTGAAATCAGGTTGTCAGGGATGTGTTGTCCGATGTTCTCAGTGATGTTCTCAAAGGCCCCTTTGTGCCTTAAACAATAAATGAGGAAATATATTGATAAATTTCGTTCAAAACTAAGGCAAAATTCGCGCATACGAAATCAGACAGGCACACGGCTCCAAATACTCGAAAATTGGATGGGTTTGCAAATGATTGATAATCAAATGGTTGTGTAGATGGTGTCTAAGGGTTGAATTTTTGAGTCCAATTTTCGTTGCGGTTAAAGCCTAACGGGAGTGCGGTTGAACTTCAACGGCGACACGGATCGGCTCTAACTGTATGCCGATAAGGGCTTAGAGGCAATGCGGTTGAGGCTCAATCGCAGGTGGCATACATTTTTTTGAAATGCCCATCGCTGTATTGGGCAGAAAAACATAGCCCTTTTTGTTCTGAATGGCGAGTTCTCGAAAACCTCGAAATCGGTATTTTATTTTGATAAAAAGAGGAAAATCTTGTCTGTTTTTCTAATACATCGATGCCCCTGTTCAGACGCAGGAACGCGGCTATCCACCTATATCCGTGTGTGGGATGCTCCTGATGGACCTTTTCCACAGCATCAAGGATTTCCCTGCGGCGGATGGCAGAGGGCGAGGGGCCGCGACCGAGCCACTTGTAATATCCGGCACGGCTCACGCCCGTCATCTGGCAGAGGAGTTTGATGGAATATTCGTGTGAGAGACTCTTCACGATTTCGAACTCCTCATCTTTAAACGAACGTACTCCTTCCTCCCATCCCTGCCGGTGCGGACAGTATAGTTTTTTTTTAATCTCTCGTTTTCTATCCGCAGACGGAGGACTTCTTTCTTGTACATCTCTAAGGTAGGATTTACCTCCGGCGGGAGAAGCGGGGCGAGGTTT
>CALKIW010000190.1 GCA_937995875.1 uncultured Bacteroidales bacterium
TGCAAAATTACAGCTTATTTTTCTAACTGCCAAATAATTAAACCCAAAACTTACGCGCGGGAGGTTATGCCTAAGTTAAAAATGGCATCCCATTACCATACATGTTATCACTAACCATACAATCCAATTTAATAAAGTGTAAATCATTTATATGCTCAACAAGATTATTCCGAGCATCGAGGTTTT
Organism: uncultured Bacteroidales bacterium; assembly: GCA_937995875.1. Taxonomy (GTDB): domain Bacteria; phylum Bacteroidota; class Bacteroidia; order Bacteroidales; family Bacteroidaceae; genus Prevotella. Next base: position 187 of record CALKIW010000190.1, read on the forward strand.
CTATTTCTACTCGCCTTAACTTACTTAACTTGCAATACTCTTCTATTTGCTCTATTCCAGCAAATCTTCTCCCACATAAATTAGCCGCTATGCCTGTTGTTGAGCTTCCACTAAATGGGTCTAAAATCCAATCTCCATAATCGGTTGAAGCAAGTATTGCACGCACAAGAAGCCTTAAAGGTTTTTGCGTAGGATGCTTGCCGCAACTCTTCTCCCACCGACCGATTGCTGGCATACGCCATACATCGGTCATTTGCTTGTTTTCATTTATTTCCTTCATCAACTTATAATTAAACTTATGTGGCACCTTCGGCATTTTTCTTGCCCAAATTATAAACTCGGTAGAATAAGTGAAGAAACGGCATGAAATATTTGCTGGAGGATTTGTCTTTTGCCAAGTGATGACATTTAATATTTTATAGCCGAGTTCCGTGAGACTGTTTGCAACAGAAAAAATATTGTGAAAAGTTCCGCTTACCCATATTGTTCCATTGTCTTTCAATTTGTCGCGACACAGCTTCAACCATAATTTATTGAAATAAGACATTTCTTCCAAATTCTTGCCTTTATCCCAATCTCCCTTATTCACACACACCACCTTCCCGCTTTGTAAAGATATACCACCATTGGAAAGAAAATAGGGGGGGTCGGCAAATATCATATCAAACTTAAAATTCAATTCTGTTAGGAGTTTGAAACTATCACCTTGGGCAATTAAAAAATCATTGTTAGGAGATTTGTAATACGGTTGTATCATTTTCTAATAGCTTAGCACATCCGAATAATATTATTTTTTCTGATAATTATTATTCCGCAAAAGATTACGAAGTTTATTTTTCACTTTTTACACTCGATATAAAATCATCTATAGTAGTTAAGTTGTAAACACTTGGAATATAATTATATGCTTCCTGCAATTTATTTCTTGCCGATTGCCAGCCAATTCCATCTGTTATCCAAACAAACTCAAATCCGGGAACAGAATTTATCTTATATGAGATATCCGTATAAGAACGTGCTACTTCATTTAGCTTTGACCCACCACCACTATAAAAATTCACCTCCATTAAAAATACTTTAGATGGCGTATCAATAACAAAGTCAAAACGCTTTTCATCATCACCCAACGCTTTTGTTATCAACGGCCATTCCCTCGAATAAACCTCTTGTCTAAAAGGAACACCCGCATTCAACAGAATCCTGGCAACTGTTCTTTCCATGACTTTTCCACTTCTGTTTTTTCTTGCATTGGTATCAAGTCCTGTCTCTATACCAAATACATAATCAACCAAATTTTTCACTTTATGACCTTGAAACAAATCTCTCAAACCGGTTTCTCTCAAAAAGGTCAAAACAGAATCAACAGAAGTGAAATAGCTTCTCATAGGCACACAAACTCCGGATCCATCCAAAACTTTTTTCCTGGCACAATCACGTACAGCGACAAGAATACCTATCACTTCAAAAGCGCTTTTGTCTCTATGCCAAATTGTCTCAACGCTTTTACGTAAATCAGGAGCCCCAATAAGGCTGTTAAGCATACATAGGCTTAATTTAATATTTTCTACATTGTGCGAAATTTTATCAAAATCGCAGAAAAAATCTAATGTTTGATTTGTCTCTTTAAGTTGAGACATAAATCCTTCAAAATACTTTTGCATAAGTTTTTAGGTTAGCAATTTATTATTAGGCTGTCTTTTCAGCCAGCTCATTCTTACAAGCATTCTTCGTATTGGGATAATTATGTACCAGAATTTCAGAAATCTTACCCCGCTTTGCTCCATTAGCATTCACATTGCGTGCAGCCATCACGCGGTCGATGTGATAATCCGCAAATAAGATTTCGAAAAAATTATCTGATTCGTTTTTTCCCTTGCAGTCTGAATTACTTAACATAAAGCTGTGACCGGCAGCAACAACATTGTCACAAAACTGTTTAAGTCGAATTTGGGAGTCATCGTTGAAAGGCTCTTTTGTATAGTCGTTAAAACTCGAAGTATCACTTAATGGGCGATAGGGCGGATCAAAATAAAACAGTGTCTTGTTGCCAGCATGGGCCAAGGTCTGCTCAAAGTCACCATTTAATATTTTTACCCGTTGCAGCAAAGCACTATCAGCGCGTAGCGTTAACTCATCGCAGATTTGTGGTCGCAAACGTTTTCCAAAGGGGACGTTGAATACCCCCCGGCGATTCACTCGGTACAGTCCGTTAAAACAAGTTTTATTAAGAAAGAGAAACTTGGCCGTATTTTCAACAGGGTCAAGATTCTTGTCATTATATCGTTGACGAACAGCCAAAAACATTTCACGTTTAGCTTCTATATCTTGTAACGAAAAGTATTGCTCCTGCATCTCCCTAAGATATAGCATCAACGTTTCTACATGATCACGTATAGTTCGATAACAGGTAATCAAATCCAAATTTATATCATTAATCACAACTCGCTTTATATTATGATGCGTTTGCAACATATAGAACAACATAGCCCCTCCTCCTACAAAAGGCTCTATATAAGTTACATTTTTCCAACTATCAAAATCATGAGGAAGTAGAGCTTCCAGCTGTTCAAGAAGTTGCCCCTTTCCTCCTACCCATTTGACAAACGGTTTTGCTTTTATATTGTTCATATATTATTCTTTACTGTTTTTTCAGCTGTTTATACTAAATCCTTGTGACAAAGCTAACCTTTAAAAATCTTATTTCTATTTGAAACTAATCGTCACAGTCTTCATCTACTTATATCCATATTGTTGAAGTGTTCCACAAGTCAGCAAATCAAGCGATGATACATTCTATATGGTGGCCCTCCGTACGCTCCCTAATTAGATTGAAAAAATCATACGCACACGACTCTGCCCAGCATGTTCATCACAGATAGTCGTGCTGTCATCGTCTACAACAATGACCTCAAAAACATATTTCTCGTTTGGCTCTACACATTAATTCATATAAGCTCTCATTGTATCTTGCGTGTTATAAACAGATATTACAACCGATATGAGCATCCCACTCGTATTTTCATTGGACTGTGGCCTCTGCATGACCCTGATCGGTGCCTTTATCGATTCGGCGTGTGTATGTTCGATAGGCATGGGCAAAACTGCTGTTACGATTGACTTACTTGCAAATTTACACAAAAACTGCGATTTATAAGCCGGTGGAATAAAGAATGTGCTTTTTTTCTTAAAAGATAGGCAAAAAATTAAAATTCTTCCCATTTTAAAAGGTCTCCCTTCACAAGCGGAGGTTTTTCCCATATCATCTCACATGGACTAAGAAAATTAGTATTTTTCTTTACAAAGGCCCTCGCATGCTTGGCGTATTTCAAAACAAATACGTTCTCTCCCGAAATTCGAGAAATATGCAAAGATCTGCAACTTGCTGTCAGTCAGACCATTCTGCAAACCCGTGGCTACAACCCCTATGCTGCCATCTGCGATTGCATAGCTAACGGCTGTGCGACAAAGCCTCAACCGCCACATGATTAAGGCTCTTTCGCGTGGCCGATAAGCCCTAACCGCAGAGCGAAAAGACAGCAACGGCAACGCCCATCGATTTTTTAAACCATTCGGACTCAAAACAATCGCTAAAACATAGCCCTTTTTACGCCAGATGCCACGAAAACAACGGTCGGAAAAATGGTCATTATATTTTACACATTTTTCACTGTAAATCCATTCTGCGGAATAGTTGTAACAGGGCTACAGCGTTTGCAACATCTCACGACACAGGCAGAAAAACTATTTTTTGCGGGAGTCAAGGTTGGGGTTTCGTTAAAAATTAAGCCCTCCGCTCGCCTTAAGCAAACGGAGGGTAAAACTCTTAGCAGCTCAACTGCTGATCTTATGCAGCTCAACCGCGTACAACAACGTTGTGGCTACCGCTGTATGTTTATGATTGTAAGCAAAGGTGTTTAAAAACCTATCAAATGGCTTTCGTATGCTCTCTCAGCCATTCCCTTTCCTCATCGTCAAGATATGGAGCCAACTCGTTGAACACTCTTTCGTGATATGCGTTGAGCCAATCAATATCTTCCTGCAATAATTCTTCGCGGATGATGGGTGCTGTGTCTATGGGACAGAGCGTGAGCGATTCAAATTGCAAAAACTTTCCGAACTCGCTTTCCTTATATGGAGTGATGAGTAGTGTGTTTTCTATGCGCACGCCGAAGCGTTCGGGAAGATAGATTCCCGGCTCGTCGGTCACCGTCATGCCTGCTACCAGCGGCGCCGGCACATATTCCATCCGGATTTGATGAGGCCCTTCGTGCACATTGAGGTATGCTCCCACACCGTGTCCCGTGCCATGAAGGTAGTTCAATCCCTCGCGCCACATGGCTTGTCGAGCCAGCACGTCGAGTTGTGTGCCGTTTGTCCCATGTGGGAACTTGCAAAGTTCCAATTGGATATGTCCCTTTAGCACAAGGGTGTAGATATGCTTTTCTTCTTCGGTCAATGTTCCCAAAGCTATCGTTCGGGTAATGTCCGTCGTGCCATCCTGATACTGTGCACCACTGTCCAACAACAAAAATCCACGCGGCTCCAAAACCGCGTCTGTCTCCGGTGTGGCTTCATAGTGAACGATAGCACCGTGCTCACCATATCCGGCAATAGTATCAAAACTAATATCTCTGAACAAAGGCTGCTCGGCACGGAGCGCAGTGAGTTTCCGATCGATCGACATTTCGGTCTGGCCACCGGCTTCTACCGCCGGCTTCAGCCATTTCAGAAACTTCACCATCGCAATGCCATCTTTCAGCATTGCACTTCTCATCCCCTTGATTTCGGTATCATTCTTCACCGCTTTCAGTGCCGGCACCGGCGACTGATGACGCACAATCTCCTGAGTGCGCACACATTTATAGAGAGTGTAATTGGTTTCTTCCGGATCCAAAAGAATGTTATATTCAAAATAATCCTCCAGTCCTCGTTTAATATCGCCATACCGGGCCGTCTTCACGCCCTCACTGTCCAAATAAGCCAACACCTCAGGGGTGAGTTTTTCAGGATTGCAATACAATGTAGCATACTGGGAACTGATGAGCAGATAGGCCACAAATACAGGATTGCAATGCACATCCGTGCCGCGAAGATTCAATATCCATGCCACGTCATCGAGGGCAGACACCAACATTCCATCCGCATGGAGCGACCGCAAAGCCCTCCGCACACGTCTTATCTTTGCATCGGCAGTTTCTCCCGCATACTCCAACGGTTGTATCGTCACCTTATTGTCGGGAATTTCCGGTCTGTCCTGCCATATTCGCTCCAATGGGTCAAAGTTGGTGCGCACCGTGATACCTCCCCGACGACGCAGGTCTGAAATCAACGTCTCCACACTTTTCGTATCATTCACCATACCGTCCAATCCCACCTCTGCTCCATTACATTCCCACAATTCTTTTCCAAGCCAATCGGCTATAGATGGTGTTCCCGGCATCTTGAGTTTCATCAGCTGAAACTCCGTACCGGCTAATTGGTCGGCTGCCGACAGAAAATATCTGCTGTCCGTCCACAGTGCAGCCGAATTCATCGTAACCACAGCAGTTCCGGCCGACCCATTGAAACCGCTAATCCATTCGCGCGCCTTCCATCTGTCGGGCACATATTCACTGCTGTGTGGGTCGGTGCTCGGAAAGATGAAAGCGTCGAGTTGCTCATGCTTCATCACCTCACGCAAATTGGATAACCGTGATTGTATATTCATAGCACATTTATTTTGTAAAACGGACATGACAAAGATACGGCTTTTAAGAATAAACAACAAATTAAAAAGAAAATAAATACCCGTTTGCCTATATTTTTCATTACCTTTGCAATCGGTCGATCGACAAGACCCGTCCCCCTATTCTTGTCGTTTCACGACCTATTTCTCGAATTTTTAACTTATAAAAAAATAGCAGTTATGAATTTTTTAACAAACGAAAAACTTGTCATCGTCGGTGCCGGCGGTATGATTGGCTCCAACATGGTACAAAGTGCATTAATACTCAAACTCACCCCCAACATTTGCTTGTATGACATTTACGAGCCCGGTGTACACGGCGTGTTCGATGAGATGCAGCAATGCGCTTTCCCCGGTGCAAACATCACTTACACCGTAGATCCCAAAGAAGCTTTCACAGATGCAAAATACATTATTTCCTCAGGCGGTGCCCCTCGTAAGGAAGGCATGACTCGCGAGGATTTGCTGAAAGGTAACTGCAAGATTGCTGCCGAATTTGGTGAGAACATCAAGAAATATTGCCCCGACGTGAAATTCGTGGTTGTTATCTTCAACCCAGCCGATGTCACAGCGCTGACAGCTTTGATCCACTCCGGTCTGAAACCCAATCAGCTCACTTCTCTGGCCGCTCTCGACTCCACCCGTTTGCAGCAAGCTCTTGCTCTGGAGTTTGGCGTACAGCAGGATAAGGTGACCGGCGCACACACATACGGTGGTCACGGCGAGCAGATGGCTGTTTTCGCCTCTCAGGTTAAGGTTGACGGCAAGCCCTTGGCAGAGATGGGACTCTCTGACGAGCGCTGGGAAGAAATCAAGCACCACACCGTTCAGGGTGGCTCAAACATTATCAAGCTTCGCGGTCGCAGCTCTTTCCAGAGCCCTGCCTACAATGCAGTGAAGATGATCGAAGCTGCTATGGGCGGCGAAAAGTTCACATTGCCGGCCGGCTGCTATGTCAACGATGAAAAGTTAGGCTTCAAGAACGTCATGATGGCTATGCCTACAACCATCGACAATACCGGTGTTCACTATACAGAGCCTAAGGGAACTGCCGCGGAAATGGCTTCCTTGAAAGCATCTTACGATCACCTTTGCAAGATGCGCGAAGAGATTATCAGCCTCAACATCGTACCTGCTGTAGCTGATTGGAAGAAAGATAACGCCAATCTGTAATACAGAATAAGGCTTCAATAAAATCGGGCGAATGCAAATTTGCATTCGCCCGATTTTTTGTGACATTAGACTTGTGAACCAGTCGGGGTTATTGAACTTGCCTGACAAATTTGGCCGATCTGATGGGTCCGACTGGTCCTACACTTTAAATAAATAAGTTCACATTTGCCTGCTCGGCGCGCTCCATATAAGTTGCCACACCTCCTATACTCACACCGTCGAGCAATTCCTCCTTGCTGATGCCCATCATGTCCATTGTCATCTGGCAAGCGATAAACTCTACACCGTTGTCGAGCGCTTGCTGACGAAGCTCCTCCAACGAATTAATATTCTTCTTACGCATGATATAACGCATCATCTTATCGCCGGCACCCATCATGCTCATCTGTGAGAGTTTCAGCTTCTTCGAACTGGACGGCATCATCCACGAGAACATTCGACCGAAAATATCTTTTTTAACTCGCGGTTTCTGCTCCTTTTTCAGCACATTGAGTCCCCAGAAAGTGAAGAATATCGACACTTTCTTGCCTGTTGCAGCAGCACCGTTGGCCAATACAAACGTGGCAATGGCGCGGTCCAGATCGTCACTAAACATGATAAGCGTCTTGTTTCCGGGAGCAACCGAGGCTGCCGCCTGTAGCTGGAGGTCATTTCCGCTCTTCTCTATCACCACCGTATGATAGCCGCCCTCGTCCTGCTTCGACACCAAACAGTTGCCCGTACTGCGGCACCACGCCTCTGCATCACGGGGAAATCCGGCGTCGGTGGCTTTCACCTCAACACGCTGTCCGGGCGTCATATCGTCCATCGTCTGCTTCAACTTTATCACAGGCCCGGGACATTGCAGTCCACAAGCATCTATCTTGATAGTCTCCATAGACTCCTCGAATGAGCGGACACGCTTCACAGGCTCCAACTTCGCGTTGATAATAGGCTGCGTGGCCAGTGCATAGGTCTTGTAACCACCCGACAAGTTAACCACGTTCTTATAACCGTGTCCCATCAGTATGCGCTGGGCCAGATAGCCCCGAAGTCCTACGGCACAAAATACCACCACTCTCTTGTCTTGGGGCACCTCCGAAAGACGTTCGCGGAGATCGTCCACCGGTATATTCACCGCCCCCTTAATGGTGCCCAGTGCATACTCCTCCGGTGTACGGGTATCAAGCAGGAACACATCTTCACGCTTCATATCACGCACCTCTCTCCAATACACCACAGGCATGGCCCCACTGATAATATTGCCGGCTGCGTAACCTGCAATCGCAATAGGATCTTTGGCCGACGAATAAGGTGGCGCATAGGCCTGTTCAACCTTCATCAAGTCGTAGACCGTACCACTATTTTTAATCACCAGAGCCAACTCGTCGATGCGTTTGTCCACACCGTCCACGCCCACGCATTGAGCCCCATAGAGTTGCCCCGTTTCCGGGTTGAACGTGAGTTTTGTCGTGAGTTGGAACGAGCCGGGATAGTAGCTTGCGTGTGACGCCGAAATAGTGGTAGAGCTCTTGTACTTCATGCCCAACTGCTTCAAGCGTTTAGCCGGCAAGCCGGTAGACCCCACCGTTATATCAAATACTTTTGCTATCGACGTCCCGATGGCTCCCTCATATTCCGTCTTATTACCAAACACCATATTGTCGGCAACAATGCGGGCTTGTCGATTAGCGGGTCCAGCCAAATAGTTGAGCCAGGGCTCCCCTGTTAGCGGATGGGGAAACTCTATGGCATCGCCCACTGCATAGATATCTTTTGCCGAGGTCTGCAAATAACTATCCACCTTGATACCACGTTGTCCCAATGCTATACCGGCATCGGCTGCCAGTTTTGTGGCCGGGCGGACACCGATAGACAGCAACACCATATCGGCAACGACACTTTCACCACCACCGAAGAACACACGCAGTCGGCCATCTTCTTGTTCGAAGCGTTCCACTCCCTTGCCAAGATAAAGGTCTACTCCCTTATCCATCAAATGACGATGAACGTGAGAGGCCGTCGAGAAATCTACCGGAGCCATCACCTGATTTCCCCTCTCTACAATGGAAACGTGAGCACCGGCTTCGTATAAGTTTTCGGCCATTTCAAGTCCGATGAATCCTCCGCCCACCACAACTGCGTCTTTCACCTCGTGTGTGGTCAGATAATTCTTGATACGGTCGGTGTCGTCTACGTTACGAAGCGTGAATATACCCTCCAGATCTATGCCGGACAATGGCGGTTTCACGGGAGTAGAGCCCGGAGAAAGCAATAAACGGTCGAATGTTTCGGTATATTCCGTGCCGTCCTGACGACGCACAGTCACCGTCTTTGCCTTTGTATCGATCGCCAACACCTCATTCTCCACCCGCACATCAATGTTGAAGCGACGACCAAATGTCTCGGGGGTCTGTACAAAGAGTTTTTCGCGTTCTGCAATCGTGCCTCCTATATAATAAGGTAGCCCGCAGTTGGCATAAGAGATATACTTGCCTTTTTCCAGCAGCACAATCTCTGCCTGTTCATCGGCTCTTCTTATTCTCGCGGCGGCTGTGGCACCTCCGGCCACACCGCCAATGATAATATGTTTCATTGTCGTATAATATAATTTATTGATAACATGCCTAATTAATTTTCCATTGGAAAGCATTGCAAATATATGTAATTATTGTCATACTAACATCTTTCCATAGGAAAATAAAATATTTTTAAAGTTTATTTAACACTTCTCTCCCGTTTGCATAACTATTACGACTGTCTTTCCGTGTCACATACAGATACAATAGCCCCCACCAAACACTGCGAAGTTTTCATACCCACGACAACACCTCTCCTCAGCTTGCTTCGTAGGATTATTCTCCGTCACACGACCCTCCATACCCGATTCTGTTCAACCTTACATCTTCTGCGTGTAAATTTTGATTACCGTTTTTCGGTGATTATTTTCGGAACATTCAGAGGGAAATGCGCTATGTTTTTGTCTTTATCATCATTCCGAACAATGCGGAAATAGCTCAGATCATTCGTTTTTTACCCCGTCCTATCGCGGTGGGGCCTTAACCGCGACACGGAAAGAGCTTAACCGCCCATCGGTTAAGCCCCTTTCATTCTGCGATTAAGGCTCTCTCGCAATGCCATTCGATATGCTATCGCGGGTGACAACATTGGAAGCTTTTCAGCATGATTACCAAACCCTTTGACTGTCAGCCTGCTATAAACTTTCGTCTGTTTCTCGTATTTCGGGCGAAAGTAAACTTGTTTTTGAATTCGCAAAATATAAAGGGGCTTTTGTAAAGGAAAAACACCAATCCTAAATCTCGAAAAAATATAACAGGCAACTATGGTTGAAGGTACTATTGATCCTTCAACCACTACCCCAATATGATTTTATTTTTCGTAAAAACAGCCAACACGGTGGAGCCTATATCGTCACCTTTGCCGACTTCCTCACAAGTTCTTTTCGGCGACTCTACAAGGCAACTCCCTCCATGAAAACTATCGGGTAACGATCAGCCGCACGCTGTCGGCCTGCACACGGGCCTTCAACCACTGTTGGAAACGTTCGCGGTTTGCACCGACAAGCGGTTGGCGACATCCTGCGACGGCCATGACATATTGTTTGGTAGCAACGGAATCCATGCTGTTTTCAACAACCGTAGAGAGCGTCAGACTGCGCACCATTGGCCAAAGAGTGTTGATTTCACCTCTCAACTTACCGCTCAAGGTCTCATAAGCCTTATATTTGTTCACCTTGTCTTCAAGTTTGTGCACTTCGGTTGCCTGTTGCATCAACTTCTGATTGCTGTTTTCCGAATGGGTCGTAGCACTGTGAAGCAAACGGCTCATCAACGCACTGTCTGACTGGAAACCCTGAATGATATTCAGTTTGTAATCTTGAAGCCTGTAAATATGCATCTGCTTGGTAGCGCGCGCTATAGAGTTAGGTAGAATGGTTTTGCCCACGGCTACTATGTTGAGACTTTTATTTTTCTTGTCCAAATCATGAGAGATAATCTGGGTGCCGTTGAAACTCAATTCCGCCTTCACAAATTTCAGCACATTGGTCTCTACAATGCTGCTCTTGATAATGCGTATGGTCATATAGGTGGCAGGCAGCATAGTGACAACCACGATGGCTATGATATAGAGCTTGGCCCGTTTGAGTCGGCTGGGATCAACAAAATGCTTCTCACGGAATTTCAACATACGCACACCGACAAAAGTGGCAACACAGATGAACACGCTGTTGATGAAATACAAATATAGTGCCCCGAAGAAATAGGCAAGATTGCCCATAGCCAGTCCGTAGCCCACCGTACAGAGCGGAGGCATGAGCGCCGTAGCGATGGCTACGCCCGGAATCACGTTGCCTTTGCCCTTGGTGGATATGGCGATAATGCCCGCCGCCCCACCGCAAAGGGCTATCAACACATCGTAGAGTGTTGGCGAAGTACGGGCCAACAGCTCCGACTGGGCTTCGGTGATGGGGGTGATCGTAAAATAGAGCGCAGCCGTGACCACACTGATAAACGTGGAAACCGCAAAATTTTTGAACGAGCGCCTGAGCAATTCCAAATCTTTGATGCCCACTCCAAAACCTACACCAATGATAGGACCCATCAAAGGGGAGATGAGCATGGCTCCGATGATGACAGCCGTAGAATTGACATTGAGCCCCAACGAAGCCATGAATATGGCAAAAATAAGCACCCAGAGGTTAGAGCCATGAAACACAATGCCCTTCTTGACCTCGTCGATGGTCTCCTCTTCATTTTCTTTATCAGGCAGGGCATTGAAGTATCCCTTAATGACCTGCCACAAGGATTCGTGTTGTTCCATAATTCATACTTTGAGTTCAAAGTTACGCCTTTTCCGGAAGTCTACAAAGGTTTACACAGAGTTTTTGATATATTGTTCATTAGGCACAGCCTTATTGATATATTTCCATCGAAAACGAGCGTCAGATGTCCTGTCTATGAGCGTTATAGCATTGTTGATTGCTCACAGTAAAAGGCACAGATTATGCACTTACAGACTGACACCAAACACACTTTTAAGCAGGCTAACGGCACAATTTATGTTATTTTTTTGTACCTTTGCACGGAACACATTGTGAGAGATTGCTATTTGTTGATTTCCTGCAATGTTATTTTTGTTCACAAAAAAACATTTTATGTCATTATTTTCAATACCCAAAACAACCCTTACACGTAACGTGGCCTTTCCTGGGCTTATCGTTTTATTTTCACTTACTTTTCTTTGCGCCCTATTCCCCAACCAGATTGGGAAAGCACTGAATATTATACAAGAGTGGATTTACACTAATCTCAGTTGGCTATACATCCTGTTGGTGTCCTCTTTTCTCATCCTCCTGTTTATACTGGCGTTCAGCAAGATTGGCAATATCAGGCTCGGTGCCGACAATTCAACCCCTCAATACAGCTTTTTCTCATGGATCTCGATGCTCTTTGCCGCCGGCATGGGTATCGGACTGATGTATTTTGGCGTGGCCGAGCCTATGTCTCACTATGTGAATCCCTCCCTGCCCACAGTGGTCAATCGGGCTAAAGAAGCCCAAATGGCCACTTTCTTTCACTGGGGGCTACACGCATGGAGCGTATATGCCATAGTGGGACTTATTCTTGCCTACTTCTCTTTTCGCTACAAGTTGCCGCTGTCTATTCGCAGCGGACTATACCCTTTGATCAAGGACCGCATCAACGGTCCCATCGGTCACACGGTTGATGTGTTTGCACTGGTGAGCACATTCTTTGGCGTGGCCACATCACTGGGATTCGGCGTGGTGCAGCTGAATGCCGGATTGGTACATTTAGGCATAGTCAGTGAGTCGAATTTCATATTCCAGAGCATCATTATCATTGTAGTCAGTTCGGTGGCCATTGGCTCTGCTGTGGCCGGTGTGAGCAAGGGTGTGAAGCGACTAAGTGAGATCAATCTCACGATGGCCATTCTGCTACTCGTCTTTGTCCTAGCATTGGGACCTACGACATTTCTACTGAGTGCTTTCAGCGAGGGTATAGGGCATTACATCAATCGTTTTGCAGACCTCACCTTTAACACCTTCGCCTTCGAGGCAGACGGACAAGGATGGTTTACCAACTGGACGGTGATGTACTGGGCCTGGTGGATCAGTTGGTCGCCCTTCGTGGGACTTTTCATCGCCCGCATCTCCAAGGGACGCACCATCCGTGAGTATGTCTTGGCTGTGCTGCTCGTACCCTCGCTGTTCATCTTCCTATGGATGACGGTCTTTGGAAATGGTGCCATATACATAGACACCCATATTGCGCATGGTGCACTGTCTGCTGTTGCCGACAACCCGGACGTGCTGTTGTTCACATTCCTGGAATATTTCCCGTTGGCCAAACCGTTATGTATAGTCACCCTGATGATGATTGCGGTGTTTTTCGTGACTTCTGCCGATTCCGGAATATTGGTAATGAACAGTATTTCTTCGGGATATAAGCCCAACACTCCGGCCTGGCAAAACGTTTTCTGGGGCACTTTGCTTGCCCTCATTGCCATAGCACTGCTCTATGCGGGCGGACTTGGCTCGTTGCAAGCCATGACGCTGATTTCGGCCTTACCCTTTGGACTAATTATGATATTGCTCTGCTTCGGGTTGATACGAGCCGTTCACACCGATGTGTTGTACTACAGCATCAAGATTCCCTACGGCAGCCGCAACTGGGACGGCAGCTCCTGGAAGAAACGGTTGGGGCAAATCATCACCTTCTCGCAGAAAACCGGTGTACAGCAATTCTTTACAGAAAAAGTGCGGCCGGCCTTCGAAGAATTGCAGGAGGAATTTGCAAAGAACGGTATCGATGCCAAAATCATCGCCGGGACACGTGGCAAACTGTCATTGGAATTGCGTATTCCCCACGACCGCATACAAAACTTCAGGTATGGGGTGAGTGTGGAGCGACAAACCATATCCGACTATCTCATCGATGATGACAACACACCCTATGTGGACTCGGACACCCATTATGTGCCGGTGACCTATTACAGTGATGGGCGATCGGGCTACGATATTCAGTATCTGAGCAAGGACGAACTCATTGCCGACGTGCTGAGAGAATATGAGCGTTACATCACCTTAGTGGCCGATGAGCAGAAAGCCATGATGTTTGTAGACAAAAAGAAATACCACAGCAATTAGAAACAGATTATTCAACTCGATTTTCTTGGTAATTTGATTTCTTTTAGGTTACTTTGCATCTCACGCAATGAAATATATAGACGTCATATTACCTCTCCCGCTGGAAGGAACTTTCACCTATGCGGTCTCCGACGAATTGGCCGCAAGGGTTGCTATGGGCGTGCGCGTGCTCGTCCCTCTGGGTAAGAGCAAAGTCTACACAGCCATGTGCACGGGGCTGCCACACGATTCGACCAACGGGTTGTCACAAGAAAAAGTAAAGTTTGTGATTGCCGTTCTCGACGACAGCCCCATGTTGCTGCCACAACAAATGCGTCTGTGGCAATGGATGAGTGCATACTATCTGGCACCTCTGGGCGATATTTTTAAGGCTGCCCTGCCCTCCGGATTGAAAAGAGAGGTGGGTTACCGCCCCAAAATGGAGACCTGCGTGGGACTTGCAGAGTCTTTTCGCAACAGCAGGGCGCTACGTATCGCCTTTGATTCGATGGCACGTGCGGTGAAACAGCAGAAAGTGTTAGCGTGCTTTTTAGAACTCACAAACTGGGAGTCGCTCGATGGAGACAAACCTACGGCAACCATCAGAGAAATTACCAAAGAGGAGCTGGCCAACGAGAGCCACTGTACGGCAGCCATCATCAAAGCTCTGTGCGACCGCAAGATACTCTACACCTACGAACGGGAAGTGGGGCGGCTGAATGAGGGTGGCAGCTATCATCCCGAACTGATCAAGCCTTTGACTGAGCCCCAGCAAGACGCCTACAACCAAGTGTTGCTACAGATGATGAAAAAAAACGTGGTGTTGCTTCATGGCGTAACCTCCAGCGGCAAGACCGAACTGTATATTCATCTCATCGAAAAAGCCCTGAACGAACACAAACAGGTGTTGTACTTGCTGCCCGAAATAGCCCTGACGGTACAAATCACCTCCCGTTTACAGCGTGTGTTTGGTAATAGGCTGGGGATTTATCATAGCAAATACAGCGATGCCGAGCGGGTAGAGATTTGGCGGAAACAACTCTCCACAGATCCCTACGACGTGATTTTAGGTGCCCGTTCAGCCGTATTCTTACCCTATCAGAATCTCGGTCTGGTCATCATTGACGAGGAACATGAGAGCAGTTTCAAGCAACAGGACCCGTCTCCCCGCTATCATGCCCGAAGCACGGCTATCGTCATGGCACAGATGTTCGGTGCTAAAACCATACTCGGTACAGCCACACCGTCGATGGAAAGCTACTACAATGCACAGACGGGAAAGTATGGATTGGTGGAACTGAAAACCCGCTATCAAGGCATCCAACTACCTGAGATTCGGGTGGTAAACATCAAGGACCTGCGCCGAAGGAAGATGATGTCGGGGCCATTCTCTCCCACCCTGTTGGCAGCCATGCGCAAAGCGTTGTCGGACAACAAACAGGTGATTCTGTTTCAAAACCGACGGGGATTTGCGCCGATGATTGAATGTAGGGTGTGCGGATGGGTTCCCAAATGCAAAAATTGTGATGTGTCGCTCACCTATCATAAGCGACTCAACCTGCTGACGTGTCATTATTGTGGATTTACCTATACCGTGCCTTCATCTTGCCCCAACTGCGACAATCCGAATATCAGCGGGAGGGGATACGGAACGGAGAAGATAGAAGACCTGCTGAGCGACATTTTTCCCGAAGCCCGTGTGGCACGCATGGACCTCGACACCACACGCACACGCAATGCCTACGAGCGACTGATTGGCGACTTCAGTCGAGGGAAGACCAATGTGCTGGTTGGCACACAGATGATCAGCAAGGGGTTGGACTTTGAGAATGTAGCCGTTGTAGGCATTCTGGACGCAGATTCGATGCTCAACTATCCCGACTTTCGCGCCTATGAACACGCATTCATGATGATGAGTCAGGTGAGTGGACGTGCCGGAAGAAAAGGGAAGCGCGGGCTTGTGATTCTACAGACCAAGAGTCCGGAACTTCCCGTCATACAACAAGTGGTGCACAACGATTTCCAAGACTTCTACAACGATTTGCTCGAAGAACGAAAAATGTTTCATTATCCACCGTTTCACCACCTTACTTACGTATTTCTGAAACACAGACAAGAGCCAGTGGTAGAAGCGGCCGCACAGGAAATGGGAGCCAAGCTGCGACAGCTTTTTGGCGATCGCGTGCTCGGACCCGACAAACCGTCGGTGGCAAGGGTAAAGGCTTTGAGCATCAGGAAAATCGTAGTGAAACTCGAAATCGGCGTGAATCTACGATCCGTGCGAGAGCGTTTGCGGCAAGTGCAGCAACAAATGATGCAGCAACCCTATTACAAATCACTGCAAATATACTATGATGTAGACCCCGTCTGATAGTCGAAAACGGCTATCGGGCACTTATCTGTCTCCTTTTACTCCTTCTTCCTCGTCGGATATTGTATTCGAGTGTGGTAAATAGCCTTCAGGCGCTCTACCAAAACCTGCTTGGCTATAGCAATATCATAGAATGTTATCCGACACTCCTTGAAACATCCGGCAGCCACTTGCTGCTCAATGAGCTTATCTACCAAATTGGCGATATTCTCCTCTGAGTATTCACTAAGAGAATGAGAAGCGGCCTCACAGGTGTCGGCCATCATGAGAATAGCTTGTTCAGGGGTATAGGGATTGGGGCCGGGATAAGTGAAAAGTTCCTTATCGACAATTTCATCTGGATGTTCGTTCTGACATTTCACATAGAAATATTTGGTAATATTGCGCCCATGATGGGTACGGATAAAGTCGATGATGGTTACCGGGAGGCCGGCTTCTTCGGCAATTTTCACACCATTGGCAACGTGTTCGATGATGATGCGCGCACTCTCTTTGTCGGTCAGGTTGTCGTGCGGATTGATACCTCCCTGTTGGTTTTCGGTAAAGAATGCCGGATTTACCATCTTGCCAATGTCATGATAGAGGGCACCCGTACGCACTAGAGTGCTGTTGGCTCCAACCTTATTGGCTATCTCCGAAGCCAGATTACCCACTGTGATGGAATGTTGGAATGTGCCCGGAGCCACCTCACTGAGGTTGCGCAACAGCCCCTTATTGGTGTTAGACAGTTCTATGAGCGTGATAACGGAGATAAATCCAAAAGCCTTCTCCACAAGAAACATCAGCGGATAGGCCAGCAACACCAGTATGGCATTGATCAGGAAATGATAGTAGATACTGGTATCGAGCGAGAAGTCGTCGCCACTCTGCATGAGCTTGATGGCCAAATAGGTGATACCCATGGAGAAAAACACCATTACGGCTGTCTTGAAAACCTGCGATCGTGACGACATCTCACGCAACGAGTAGATGGCAACCGAACCGGTAACCAACTGCATGACAATAAATTCATACTGGTATCTCACCGCAGCCGAACATATCAGCACCGTAATCACATGAGTGAAAAAAGCTGTTCGGGAATCCATGAAGACTCGCACAAAGATAGGAATGAGTGCAAACGGGAGGATGTAGACGCTGAAATTGAAATAGCTATGCTTCATCATGAGCGACACCATAATAGGGAATATCGTGAGGAAAGCATAGAGCATGGTGATGCTTCGGGGCTTGGAGAAGTAGTCCCTACGGAACAAACCAAGGTAACACGTAAAGGCCAACACAAGAATGAAGACATACAATATGTTGCCGATAAAATTGTTGGTTATCTGCGATTTGGTAGCACTGCGTCGCTCCATTTCCTTTTCCAAAGATGTAAGTACGCGGTAATTGTATTCGGTCACCATATCGCCCACACTGATAATCTTCTGTCCACTCATCACCATTCCGCTGGCGGGGGAAACCCCACTGAGCAGGTCGTCCATGGCCGTTTCAGTGCGTTCCTTGTCGTATATGAGGTTGGCCTCAATATAATTATTGAGGTTTAACCGTTGAAGCTCCCCCCTCTCGGTCGCCAAGGCTGCATCGTTGATAATCTGTTCGTAGGCAGACATGGTGGAGTACACACAGTTAATAACAATGCTCTCAGCATTTTTTCCAAAGACAACCCGTATCAATCCGGCTGTGTCGGTCTTGGCAAGAAGGTTATAGTTTGGCGTTTCCATAATGCCTGCCTGGTAGAGTCTGTGCAACCTGTCTACAATAATATCCTTGTATGTGGCCGGCATACCGGGCAGTTCCTTCGCAAAATCTTGCTTAAACCTTGTGATATTCTTGCTCTCCGTACGATGGTCGTAGGTGTAATAGGGCTGAAACTCCTTGAGCAGAGAGTCTTTCTCCTTTGACAAAGCCTCGTCAGTCTTATAAATCGGAAAATCGTATTTTGCTATTACCGTACCGTAACGCCAAGGTTCACCCACTTCATAAGCAAACGGTTTACCCTCGTTTCGCGGCAGAAACCACACGATAAGGAATGTGGTTAAAACTACCAAAATGACGCGGGTTGCGACATCACGCCAATAATGTTCTTCTTGCTTATAAATTCTTTCTATGATGCGCATATCTATTTCTTATTCTTCTGATAACACTGCGAAAATACTAAATTAATACGTCAAACTCGAAAAAATATATTAATTTTGCAAAAAAATAAGAGTTATAGTATGTCAGAAAGAAAAGTTCGGGTACGTTTTGCACCCAGTCCAACCGGCCCTTTGCATATTGGAGGTGTGCGAACGGCACTCTTCAATTATCTTTTTGCTCGTCAACATGGTGGCGACTTGGTATTCCGCATTGAGGATACCGACTCCAACCGCTTTGTGCCCGGAGCTGAAGAATATATTCTTGAGGCTTTTCAATGGTTGGGTATCAAGTTTGACGAAGGGGTGAGTTTTGGTGGCAGTCACGGTCCCTACCGTCAAAGCGAACGCCGCGACATTTACAAGCAATATGTAGCTCGGCTTATCGAATCCGGCAAAGCCTACTATGCTTTCGACACGCCTGAAGAACTGCAAAAGAAGCGCGAGGAAATCCAAAACTTCCAATACGATGCTTCAACACGCCTGCAGATGCGCAACTCTTTGGTGTTGGAGCGTGCCGAATGGGAACAGCTCATCGCCGACGGTGCCCAATATACCGTTCGCTTTAAGGTGGAACCGGGACAGGAGATTGTTGTTAATGACATGATTCGCGGCGAGGTACACGTGAAGAGTGACATTGTAGACGACAAAGTGCTCTATAAGAGTGCTGACGAACTGCCCACCTATCATCTCGCCAATATCGTGGACGACCATCTTATGGAAATCACCCACGTAATTCGTGGCGAGGAGTGGTTGCCAAGCGCACCGCTTCATGTAATGCTCTATCAGGCTTTCGGGTGGGAAGACACCATGCCCCGCTTTGCTCATTTGCCGTTGCTGCTGAAACCCGAAGGCAAGGGAAAACTGTCTAAACGCGACGGCGACCGGTTGGGATTCCCCGTATTCCCCTTGGAATGGCACGACCCCAAGACAGAAGAAGTAAGCTCCGGTTACCGCGAAAGCGGCTATTTCCCGGAAGCCGTAATCAACTTTCTGGCACTGCTTGGATGGAATCCCGGCACCGAACAGGAGCTGTTCAGCTTGAGCGAACTGGTACAGGCTTTCGATATAGAGAAATGTTCGAAGAGCGGTGCCAAGTTTGATTATCAGAAAGGAATATGGTTTAACCATGAATATATGCTGCGCAAGAGCGACGACGAAATTGCACGCGAGTTTGCCGCTATCGTAGCCAACAATGGCGTAGACGAATCGTTCGACCGTGTCAAAGCTGTTGTCCACATGATGAAAGAACGCGTGAGCTTTGTGAAAGAACTGTGGCCACTGTGTTCGTTCTTCTTCATTGCGCCGACCGAATACGACAAGAAAACCATCAAAAAACGGTGGAAACCCTATTCTCCCCAGCAAATGAGCGAGCTCGTAGAAGTGCTTGAGGGCATAGAAGACTTTTCCATTGAAGGGCAGGAGCCTGTTGTAGTGAAATGGATTGAAGACAAGGGCTACAAGATGGGCGACATTATGAACGCATTTCGTTTGACCCTTGTGGGCATTGGCAAAGGTCCCGGCATGTTCGACATCTCTGCTTTCTTGGGCAAGGAAGAAACCATCAAACGTATGAAGAAGGCTATCGAGGTGCTGCCTTCCGGTGAATAATGTTGTTTTAATCTATTGTTAAAACACAGGATTCAGACTGCAATATGTATCAAATCTTTATTTGGATATACACGCTCGGAGTATGGGTGACCAGCCTGTTCAGCGAGAAAGTGAAGACGATGCGAAAAGGCGAACACGAGGCCTTCCGCATCTTGAAAGAAAAAGTGGAGCCGGATGCCAGATACATTTGGTTTCATGCGGCCTCCTTGGGCGAATTTGAACAAGGACGACCACTTATCGAGCATATCAGGAAAGCATTTCCCGAATACAAAATTCTCCTTACCTTCTTCTCTCCTTCGGGTTACGAAGTAAGAAAGAATTATAAGGGAGCCGACATTTGCTGCTATCTCCCACTCGACACTATTGGCAATTCCCGCAAGTTCTTAAGGCTTATACGACCGGAAAAGGCATTCTTCATCAAATATGAATTCTGGTACAACTATCTGCACATCCTGAAACATCGCGGAGTGCCTACCTATAGTGTTTCAAGCATTTTCCGCCCCAACCAAGTGTTTTTCAAATGGTATGGACGAGGATATAAGAAAGTGTTGCATTGTTTCACCCATTTCTTTGTGCAGAACGACACAAGCCGAGAGTTGTTACATCAGATTGGCATTGATTGTGCTACGGTAGTGGGCGACACCCGTTTCGACCGTGTACTCCAAATCAAAGAAGCCAGCAAGCAACTCCCTCTGGTCGATGCTTTTGTAGGAAACGACCCTAAACAGCTGTCCAAAGTGTTTGTGGCCGGCTCATCGTGGGGCCCCGATGAAGAAATCTTCATCAAGTATTTCAATGTGCATAAGGATTGGAAACTCATCATTGCACCCCATGTCATCGGTGAAGACCACATGAAACAAATTCTCTCCAAGCTCAACCGAAAGACCGCACGCTATTCTGTTGCAACAGAAAATGAAATCAAAGACGCAGACTGCCTGATCATTGACTGTTTCGGACTGCTCTCAAGCATATATCATTATGGCAGTGTAGCGTATGTCGGCGGAGGCTTTGGCGCGGGTATTCACAATGTTTTGGAAGCCGCAGTATGGAACATTCCCGTAATTTTCGGTCCCAACAACGGGCACTTTCAGGAAGCGCAGGGCTTGTTGGCAGCACAGGGCGGGTTTGAGATTAACGACTACCGGCAATTTGAAGAATTGATGAATCGCTTTGATGCAGACGCCGATTACCTAAGCCAAAGTGGCAAAAAAGCCGGGATGTATGTCCAAGACCGCTCCGGTGCAACACAGCACATCATTGACAACATCCACAATTTATAAAAAAACAACAACACCTTAATTCAAGCAAATCGGAGAGTGATGTAACCCCATCAACCCTCCGATTTTTGTCATAAACAAGCAAAACACACTTGTCATACACCTGTTCATTTGACTATTGCCCTCTCATAGAAAACCTCTGCTTCTATCAGGGTGCAGCCGCTAATCTGTGCTGACACATCGTCATCCCATTTGTTCAGTTCCACCCAACACTTTCTCCATGCGCTGCAGTCCTTCTCTGAGCATGGCTCGTGTACAGGCAAGGTTTATGCGCAGATAGCCCTCACCGGCTTTCTCGCCATACAACGTACCACTGCTCACAAACACCTTGCCTTCCTTGAGCAGTCTGCGGGTAGCTTCCTTCGTGGTCAATCCAAGTTTAGAAATATCCACCCATGCCAAATAGGTGCCTTCGAGTTTGATAACTTCCGTCTTTGGCAGATGTTCGGCCATATATTCCTTGAGGAGTTTGTAATTGTCGGCAATATACAAATTGAGTTCGTCGAGCCAGTCTTCGCTCTCATTGTATGCCGCCTTCAAGGCTATCGGTCCGAACGAATTGACATCACACACCTCATAAATATTAACCACTCTATCAATGCGACGACACATTTCCTCATCCTTGCAGATGATATTGGCTATCTGCAGGCCGGCAATATTGAAGTTCTTCGAGGGCGAGTTGAAGGTGACACTGTTGTCCGAGTTTACTTCATTGACTGCGGCAAACGGCGTGAATGTAACGCCGGGCATCACCAATTCACAATGGATTTCGTCGCTCACCACACGCACACGATGTTTCGCGCAGATTTCACCCATGCGTGCCAACTCATCAGGCGTCCATACCCTCCCCGCAGGATTATGGGGGTTGCAGAGCAGGAAGACTGTCGTTTTCTCGTCGGCACATTTTGTCTCAAAATCATCCCAATCTATGGTATAGGTGTCACCCGTGCGTACCAACTGGTTTTCAACAATCTCGCATCCCTGATTGCGGATAGATGAAAAAAAGCAGTTGTACACTGGCGTTTGCACGAGCACCTTCTCGCCCGGAAGCGTAAGGGCTTTGATGGTACAGCTGATGGCCGGCACCACCCCTGTGGTATAGATTACCCACTCGCGCCGGATGGTCCATTGGTGACGGCGGGAAAACCATGAAATCAATGCGTCATAATAGCTGTCGTCTACCAAGGTGTAGCCAAAGACGCCGTGCTCTACACGCTCGGCAAGTGCATTTTTGATAGCCGGTGCCACCTCAAAATCCATATCGGCCACCCAAAACGGTAGTGCGTCTTCCGGAATAGCATCCCACTTGACAGAGCCGGTGTGTCGGCGATTAACGGGTTTGTCGAAATTATATTTGGTCATCGTACATAAATTTTAGCGTTATAAAAAAAGGAAAGTATCATTGTTGCGCGACAACGCACGGAGTCAAAAGAAAGCTGAAAGCGTGAAAGCCGCCTCCCCTCTCCATGACAACAGAGAAACGGCTTCCATGCCTCTATGCCCGTTCTTCTATCACGCAATAGTGCCCCTTGGCGTTCTCGTCGTAGGTAACAGAGCCTATTTTGTCGGCCACTATCCTACCCGAAATTGGGTTTTTAATATTGGTAATGGCACCTTTGATTTGGGCATCCACCTGTGTGCAATCCTCGAAGGCACGGTCGCAAGCGACATCGAAGGTGCAGTCTTCGAGAACAACGTTGTCCATATAGCAGAGTGGCTGCTCTCCACTGATATGGCAGCGAACGAGCCTGACGTTTTTGGAATGCCAGGCGAGATATTCGCCATTGAGGTCGGAGTCGTAAACGGTCACGTTATCACATTCCCAAAAAGAGTCTTTCGTTATAATTTTCGCATTGTGGATCTCCACATTCTCACAATATTGAAACACGTATTTGGCATCGCTCGTCAATCCGTCTACATAGATGTTCTTGGAAAACATAAAAGGATAGGTACCCTCGTGGAGTTCCACATTCTTCAGCTTCAAGCCGTCCACCTTCCAAAAGGTTTCGTCGGCATCGTTAATCTTAACGTTCTCTAGTTCGAGATTCCTCATTTCGCGGAAAAACTTGGGACCATCTATCACACAGTCGCGCATCACCATATCGTTGCTATACCATATTGCCGACCGGCTGCCCTCAGCAAAATAACAATTTGTAATCTCACTGCCATCTACGTGCCACCAGGGATATTTGCCATAAAAGCGGGAGTTGTTGCATTTGATATGCTCACAGCATTTGATGCCCGACTCTCCGTCTACTATCTCTATATTCTCAAGACTAACATTCTTTGCAGCAAACAAAGGACGCTCGCCACCAAACTTCTTATCTTTAATTATCTCCATCTTGTTTTGCGTTGTTTATCCTTGTTGGAACATTCGTCCGACCTGAGTTAGTTTATTTCTTAATAAGCAAAGATAGTGCCAAAATACGTGTCATGCAAATTATAACTCTACAAACTGTAGTTTTTATAAATTTAGAAAGCCAAAGGGAGCACTCCCGACATTACCACGATCGATGGTAGCAGCGTTTTTGACGCCGCATTCCGCGTGTCAAACGTCAGAAGGGACTGACAAAGATGTCAAGTTTATTGGTCAAAATCGTCTCCATGGCGTTCACCCAATCAGAAAGCCAAATCCTTTATTCTGCCTATCATAACGCCTTTTTACTCTCCGAAAATTAACGAAGCTCTGCGGCAAGGCCTTATTCGCACTGCCTCTAAAGCCCAACCGCAACGCCATGAAGGCCGTATCGTCCTGCCGTTAGGCCTCTGTCGCGTTGTCATTAGATAGTGAAGGGCAAGCCTCTATTAGAGACAAAAAGTGAACTAAAAGCATATGCACACATAACACGCTACACATCAACAAGTTGCATAAAACGCTCAAAATTCACGTTTTTCAATCCAAAGTATGTTCGTTTTTAAATAAGCGCAGGATTTCAGAGTCTTTGTCCACATATTTCAAAGGAATTTTCCAGCAAAAACAGGGAGTTGGTAGGGAAGGCATGGAAAACAGCTGGACCTATTTTCAGCAGGTTGCGCAACGTGGCCGTGCTCCTCTCATCATTCCAACCGCTACTCTCTCCTCATAGGAACAGGGGAGCTATCAGGAGGGGGATAATAGTTTCGTGCGATACAGGGACCTTCCCTATATCGCACGAAGTTATAGATTGTTCAGCATGAAAATAACACCATGCCAGATGCAAATGGAAAACTTGTGAATGTAAACGTATTCCTTTCTCTCCAAGTTTTGATATTGCTTATGCCACAAATCTAAAACCTCCGGCAGAAGCCCTCCCGCTCCGGAAGATATAACAGGAGAGAAATTCGGCGTTTAAAAGAAGTTTTCCTTAGAAAAAGTAGGCTACTGAAACCTGCCAAGCATTGGTCTTGCCATCCATAACGGAATCATAACTCTTGGTGAGCACATTCATCACCTTAGCCTCTCCGGTCTTGCCTGCCGCGATGTTGTAGCTGGCTGAGAGTTGCAAATGGTTGATGAGCGACGCACCAACACCCACATTGACGCTAAAGCTCGACTTCTTCAGCTGAAAAGTGTTGTTATAATCTGCTTTGCTGGTCCAGGAAAAATCTCTGTCACCTACATTGAATCCAAACTGCGGACCGGCAAAGAAATACAGACTGGCAAGGCTGCCAAGTCCAACCCCGTAGCGGGCATTAATGGGGAGAACTATCTGCTGGCGTTTCACAGTAGTCTCACCACCCTGTTGCGCAGCGTCTTCCACTTTGGAAGATTGCTGCTCGTAGAGCGCGGAAGCGTCAAGACTGAGCCCCGTAACAGGCAGACCTATCTTCAGTGTTGGGCCGATATGCCAACCGGTACGGTTGTTACTGTCGAACAAGTCGTTATCAAAACTTATCTTTGAAACACTGAGTCCGCCCTTCAGACCAAACTTCACTTGCGCGTTTGCCTGCTGAACAAATAACATAGACACAGCAAGCAGCATGAGTGATAAATACTTCTTCATAAATTAACTGATTGATTACATTGTATAGAATAAACGTTTTCAAAACCGAAAGTCACCGTATTTCGGTACAAAAATGTATTAGTGACGCTGCCGACGAACTGTGACACGAGCCGAAGATCCACTGGAGGTGTTGGACGAACGGCGACGGTTTTTCACCTTTACGCTCTTGCCGCTACCACCCGCACGACGGTTTTTTCTGATAGTCTTCAGCTGTTTCTTATCCAAACCGGCGATGGAATCGAGCGAATCCTTGCGAGCCTGATCACCCCACATGGCTTTCTCGAAGTCTCTGATTTCGTGTTCGATGCGCAGCTGCTCCTTAGACAGCTTAGCTGTGTCGCCTCCGGCGATCTGAGCAAGTGTCTGCCCAAGCATATTGGTGGTTTTATAAATCTTACCCTTGTAGGCGTTTATCGTGAAATAATCGTCGAGGCTCATGGTAGCCGCGTTGTTGAGGTTGCTGGTCATAATGGTTTGTTTGGCAAGAAACGGAGCCAGCTCATCATACTTCACCCAGAACAGGGGGTACTTCGTGGTGCTCTCACCAAAATCGTCGTCACGATACATCACGGGGCAAATGGCCTGCACCTGCGTGCGGAAGGTGGCTGTGGACTGGTCATAATAGGCACTTTCTTTGATGAAATAGCCTTTTACCTCGCCCGACGGAATGTCGCTGTTGTCTATGTGCACGCCCCGATCAGTGCGCTCATAATAGATATTATAGTCGTCCAGAAACTTCAGAGGATTGATGCGCAAAGACTCATCAAAACGCTCGTTGCCCGTATTCACATCGTAGGAATAGGCTGCAATGCCACCGTAACGGGGCCCGGCCATGATGAGTTTGAACAAATAGGTAAAGAGATTCATCTGCGTACCGAGTGGCTCAACGGGGTAATAAAGTCCTGCGTTGGCATCGTCGTTGAGGTCCAACTCACGATACACGTCACGACGCCACACCACATCCTCGTTCATCTTTGCCTCTGTGGGAAAGGATATTTGAGCACGGGTCGTCATGTTGTTTCTATTCGATTGCTGTGCAGCTGCTGCCTGCTGCTCACGTCGTGCCTTTGGCTGAGCGGTAGCGTCCAGCGTGAGACAAGCGATAAATAGCACTAAAAGTATTCTTTTCATTATCTATTTATTGTTCTTTCTGTTGATTGTTATCATTGCAGTTGATGGGAGGAAATGAGAACGTAAAGGAGCAAACACGATGAACGCTGATCTGTTGTTCCATAAGTTATGCCCATCATCTCATCTTGACTTCCATAGCTCCGGGCAAAGTTCGGGTGATACCATCGGGGCCTGCAGCCTTCACCTCCGTGATATAGAAGCGGCGACCTCGCGATAAGCGGCGGAACTGCCCACGCATTCTTTCGGTGAAGCTATCGCCCTCAGATGCCATCTGCACGGCATTGCCCATATTATCATAGAACACAGCGGAAAAACCGGTCACCTTGAATTGGATGTCAAGAATACCGTCGTCGATAGCCGCATTCAGGCGCGAAGCACCCATGAGGGCGGCCTTGGTGAGGTTGCCACCCTTGTATCTATCGGTGCCGATAGCGATGTATGGTGTCGGATCGGGCAGTTTGCGCACCTTAAACGTGAACGGCGGAAAAGAGCGGACCTTGCCTCCATCGCGCGCAGACACCGTGAACGTGACATCGCGACCCACTGCCGACGGCACAGCAATATAACGTCCGGCTCCTGTGGCATTGAGTGTGCCACCGCTCATCGACACGGAAACGGCATTTTGCGGCACTCCGGGAACACTCACGCTGATGGGATTTTTGAAACCGGCATAGAGCACATTCATCAGGTCGGCAGCCAACGTAGCACCACCGGGAACAGGAATCACACTGTACTTCTGACTGAAATCACGACGAAGAATATCGCCATTCGCATTGCGCATCAGGATGTATCCGTTGAACTGATGCTCGCCAACGCCACCGGCCGTAAAACTGTATTGTCCGTTGCTGGTATTTACTCTGGTGCCATTGACGTAGATTTCGGGCTGCTTGGTCGTATCCATTGCAGCCATCACAATGTTGGCAGAAAACCGTTCTCCGGGATAAAGGGTCGTCTTTTCGGGCACGACAAAGGCCGAGAGTTTATTGACACGAATATCCTTGAGGTCAATGTTGGAAATCAAAGTATGAAGAACTCCACCCTCTGCATGCCGCACGTCGTTCTGCAACTTGGACAGCAGCGTCACGGCGGCCGCCACAGGCATATTCTCGAACATATATTCCTGCCAATTTTTTCCCAAAGTGTTGGGCTTCTTGGGAACGATAGTGGCAAGACTGCTGGCAATAAGTTTGCGTTGTTCGGGGTCGTTTACATAATTGAGAATACGACTGCGAAAGGAGTTGATGGCATTGTAGAGTTGTTGTCCCTTACCCGTAATCGGAGCAAGCATCACCGTCCCGGCGGCATCGACATTGTCGTTATTCTCCGCGTCGGCCAAAGTAGCATCTTTGCCACTGGCCTCTCTCACAATGGCCAATTTCAGTTCTTCGGCAAGGTTGTAGAGCGAATCGCTCATGTTTTTTACATCGGTAGCCTTGTCGAACCAAGCTTTTACCTTAGTCGGATTAGCCGCCAACTGGTCTTTGAAATCGCTATATAGTGCCGCGTTTTCACTCGATGCGTTATTGGTGGTACGTGCCAGACTTTCCTCCACTACAGCAAAGCCGTTGAGCACTTCGGTAGAGATGTTCAGGGCGAGCATGGCCAGCAAGACGATATACATAAGATTGATCATCTTCTGACGGGGACTGATCGGTCTTTTCTTTATTGCCATTTACAATTTGTTCTTTGTGTAGGGGTGCGGAACTTTAGAATTGGAAGATGCGCTATTGGTCATTGCCTTGCAGGGTCTGCGGAGCAGATGGCTCCGGAGTGGCTTTTGGGGCGCCCATAGGCATATTTACGGTCATGGCTTCAATCATGCGAGCATATATCCGGTTAAGTTTCTCTATCTGCTGTGCCATTCTTCGGCTTTGTTCGTTGATTTGATCAATAGTGCCGATCTGCTGACTGGCACCCTTGAGTTGCATCTCGTAAACCTTGCTGATACCCGTGAGCGTGCGGTTGAGGTTCTCCATCTCCTCGCTGTCACGAGTGAGACGGCTGCTCTGGGCATTCACTTTTTCAAGGGTTTCGACCAGTTTATTAAGTTCGTCTACATAGTTGGACTGAGCCTCGTTGAGGGCTTCGGCTTCCTCGGCAGACATCTGGGGCACATAATTGGAAGCCGACATGGTTGCTTGCGCTGCATTTGCAGCAGTCTGTGTCTCGATAGGAGAACCTGTATAAGGCTGGCCGGTTGCAGCGACCGCCGCAGCCGTCTCTTCTGTTGCAGCACCGTCACTATCTTTTGAATAAGACACCACTCCGGTTTCCAAATATTCTTCTGTAACTCGCGTTGGAATCTCACGCCCGTCGGCAGTCTTGTCGAAAGGACGGTCGAAAGCCGAGATAAAAAACACCGCAACCTCAGTACCCATGCCAATAAACAGCATGATATTGGCACCCGGAAGGTGGGTCAGCTTAAAGAGAGCACCCAAGATAACGACTGAGGCACCCCAACTGTAGGCATAGTTGAGGAATGTCTGGCCGGCAACAGTATCCATCCATTTCTGGAGACGATACACTAAATTGTATTTGCTATAATTAGACATAATGTTTATCTCTTTTTTTGTTTACCTGTAATGGAGTTGGCCAATGAGCGAACACAACGGAAACCTATATACGAGCGGGGCTGATTTTGGTATTCCCACGTGCGCCAAGCCGATCGGATATAGCTTTCCGGGTCTTTCCATGAGCCTCCGCGCACGCTTTTCTTCTTGAGATGGTAAGGATCTTCCTTAGCTGCATTGTACTTGAGCTGTGGATTCAGGTCGTTCATGGCGTTCACACCTGCTTCGGTATAAATGGTACTGGTCCATTCGGCTACGTTTCCGGCCATATCGTAGAGGCCATTACTGTTGGGCGAATAACTGGCAACCTTACTGGAAATCAAGTTTCCATCCTTAGTATAATTGCCTCGATCCGGTTTAAAGTTAGCATAAAAGCAGCCATCTCCATTGGCGACAGCTTCATTCTCCCAAGGAAACTCGTTCTGATCCTTCCCACGAGCAGCATACTCCCACTCTGCCTCAGTAGGCAGGCGATAGCGTTGGATATAACGAGCCTCTGCACCCAACCCCTTGAGCAGATAATCTGTACGCCAAGCACAGAAAGCGTTGGCCTGTTCCCACGTCACCCCAACGACAGGATAATCGTTGTAGGCTGCATTGGAAAAATAGTTGCGGAGATAGGTTTCGTTCTCGGAATTCTGAAAATCATTGACCCATACCGTTGTGTCAGGATAGATATTCACAATATAAGTGTTCAGGAAGTCCCAAGGACCGGATAGTTCTCGGTTGATGGTTTCGCTCACAATACGTCCTTCGTCGTCGATATAAGCAGTATCCTTGCTAATCATCACAACTTCGTTGGGGTCAATGACATCATCTGTATTGAGGTTGCGCTCCGCCGGATTCAAACGATTGCGACGTAAGGCCGCCGTTACATAATCATATATTTCGAACTTATAGTTCATCTGCCTGTAATCGAGTAGCTTTTCACCCGTCACAGGATTGGTAACATACAGACTTTCGATAGCGCGCTCCTCATCCTCATTGGGCTTGCGTGGCAGGCGTTTGTTCCAATTCAAATGCGGTGTAACAGGGTCGCCGTACTTGTCCTCCGTAATCATGTAGGTCTCATCACCACCATAGGATGGGTCGGCCAAACGGGTGCGAAGAATACTGTCGCGTACCCACATAACAAACTGCTTGTACTGCGAATTGGTTATCTCGGTTTCGTCCATCCAAAATCCATCTACGGAAATATCGCGCACCGGCGTCTTTTTACCCCAAAGGCTGTCTTGCCCATTCAAGCCCATCTTCAGATAGCCTCGATTGATGCGCACCATGCCGTATGGAGTAGGTTCCGAGAATGTTTTGCCACTCACTCCTACGACCTCACCACCCTTTCCGGAAGCCGATGCCGACTTGGCACTGAAACATCCGGAAAGCACTGCTGTGAATGTCAGCAGGCATAAAGCCATGATTAAATTCTTTTTCATATATCTTTATATATCCCTCTTTGCTATATAGATTTTATTCTATTACAATATTCTGACGCTCTTATGGAGGTTTCTGCCTTTCTTGACAAGATTGATATCATGCTGATAACCAATATGTAACTCATGGCTACCATTGCCGGGATTGATAGCTGAAGTATAAACTTCATAACTATAGCCTAACATGATGCCATGAAAGCTACCGCCAATCATCACCGTTACCGAATTGGTGGGACTGTAGCCCACACCTCCATACATCACCTTTTCATCGTTGGTATAGACCAACCGACCCGTCACATCCGCACGATAAGCTACCATATCCGTGCGTACAAGGAACGAAGGCTTTATAGTTAAAAACGGGTTGCGCAGTTTAATATTGTATCCTCCCGTTAAATAATACGTTCGATCTATCTGTAATTCATTGGTTTCACCCAAGTTTACAAGCGGTGCCGTAAGATGTTGCACTGAGGCACCCACATACAAATCTCCACGTTTATAATACATTCCCGCACCAATGTCGAGCGCATTACCGTTGATTTTCGAAGTCGAAAAGGCCGGATCACTGGAATCTTCTACGTCTATCTTGCTTCCATCAAAGTTTTCACTAAGCATTCCCACTTGTACGCCAGCACTCATTTGTCCACCGAAGAGCTTGAATTTAAGCGCATATTGCAATGCGAGTTTCTGATGGGTGAAGAGACCTATTTTATCATTCATCAACTGAATGCCTACGCCATGATACGTCTTCATAGCATAGAACGGCATATCGGCCGATGCGTATGCCGTTTGTGGATTATGTTCAAAACCGGCTAAATCAAGCGCATAGGCAACCGATACATTGATCTTCGGCTGCTTCCCCACTGCTCCAGGATTATACGAAGTCTCCATATCAAAGTAATGACTGAAAGAAGGGTCATACTGTGCATAGCTCGTTATCGCTGTACCTGTCAGTAATAATATTATAATCCAAATGCGTTTAAACACATTCTTATAACGTGGCATACCCAAAAATATTGCATACAAAAAAGCCGTCCTTTAAAATCAAGAACGGCATTTTATAATGTTTATTTAACTTAATATTCTTCTTCATCCCAAAGGAAGTCATCTTTTGTTGGATAGTCGGGCCATATATCTTCTATATTATCATACACTTCGCCCTCATCCTCTATCTCTTGTAAATTCTCCAGCACTTCTGCCGGGGCACCTGAACGTATAGCGTAATCAATCAATTCTTCCTTTGTTGCTGGCCATGGAGCATCCTCCAGTTTAGAAGCCAAATCCAGTGTCCAATACATAGTGTTAAGTTTTATATGAGTTATTTTGTGGCGCAAAAATAAACATTTTCTTTGAATTTCCAAACAATTTACTATAAATTTTAAGCCCGCTTGATAATAATATCTACATTTCTATAGTTTTGAAATGTTTTTGTCATTATTTTACTATAAGTTCACCGTATAATGCTGCTTATACAGTTTTTTATCAAAGAAAACAATACCACAATAATAAAGGTCGAAAGTAATGCCACTTCGCCCGTCTTGCTGTATCCAACGCCAGGCCTTAAGTGTCATTTCAGACGCGTGAATATTCTCTACGATAAGTATGGAAGCTGGCTTCGTTTGTGATGTAAATGTAGTATAAATGGATTTCCAATTATCGTCCAATGTCATAACAAGAATATCACATTGAATTAAACCTTCACAACCACATTGTTCATCATCTACCACACCTTTTATAATATGACTCTTGTTACATCCAGCCTTAACGTAGGCCTCTTTAATATCATAATTATTTAGACAGAGACACCATGTTCTTGCCTGGCTATAATTCGCAATTCGAAAATATAATTCGCATAAGCTTTCAGTCAGTTTATCCGTATCCGGAAATGCTATGGATAGTTCCTCATAGGCATAATAGGGATAGTTTTCGCAGATGACATATCGAATAAATTGATAAGCCCAAGGAGATTGCACTCCAAATCCACGACTGCTTCCCCAGCTTTTTAACCAAATAAGAAGTCGATGTAAATGCTTTATAATGTTATATCCAAACTTCATACTAACAAAACGCTACTCTATATAGGTTATTGCACCGCTAAGCTAAAACGCAAGAAAAAATATAGGCATGAAAAAGGTCCCCGACGACAGATGTGTCATCGGGGACCTAATCAAAAAGAGGC
>CALKIW010000191.1 GCA_937995875.1 uncultured Bacteroidales bacterium
TTGATGCGACGGTACAAACCTTATGAAATTAAGCTGTCTTCGCAATCTTAATCTTTCACAATTTGGCAATCGCGATGTTACAGGTCAATCATGAGATTAAGCAGCTGCAACCCACAACGCACATTTGGCAGGAACATAGCGTCGCGCAGCCAAATTTTGAATTGTGAATTTTGAATTTTGAATTACAAAATTATCGCTTGCTGAACTGGAAGCGACGACGAGCTCCGGGCTGACCCGGCTTCTTGCGCTCAACAGCACGGCTGTCGCGTGTGAGGAATCCTTCGTTCTTCAGCGTTTTCTTGTCTTCAGCGTTGATCTTCACCAATGCACGGGCAATGGCAAGACGCAAAGCCTGGCTCTGGCCGGTGAAACCACCGCCATCAAGGTTTGCCTTTATATCATACTTCTCAGCAACTCCCAGAAGTTCCAATGGCTGCTTAACCACGTACTGCAGGATAGCTGATGGGAAAAAGTCCTTTATATCTTTCTTATTGATAGTGATCTTGCCGGTACCTTCAGTAAGGTAAATACGAGCTACAGCACTCTTGCGGCGACCAATTGCGTTAATAACTTCCATCTTTTCTCCTTAAATTATTTATACTGGTTAATATCGATATTCTTTGGCTTCTGAGCTGTCTTGTCATGCTCCGGGCCTTCAAATACATAAAGGTTGTCGAGCAAAGCGCGTCCTAAACGACCCTTAGGCAACATACCCTTAACAGCATGACGGATAATCTTCTCTACACCGCCCTTGCGAGTACGAAGTTCTGCAGGCGTGTTGAAGCGCTGTCCACCAGGATAACCAGTGTAACGAGTGTAAACCTTGTCGGTTTCCTTCTTGCCGGAGAAAACAACCTTCTCGGCATTGATAATGATGACATTGTCACCGCAGTCTACATGAGGTGTGAAGTTTGGCTTGTACTTTCCGCGAATCAGCTTAGCAACCTTGGAGCAGAGACGACCCACAATCTGGTCCGTAGCATCAACTACAACCCACTCCTTATTTACTGTTTCCCTATTAGCGGAAATAGTTTTGTAACTTAAAGTGTCCATTTTAAATTTTAAATTTACTACTAAAAAACGTTTTTAATACTGTTATTAAACAGAGACCTCACGGCGCCTCCAGTCTAAAAGAGACCATCCATGGCTTTAGCTCTGTTGCACCATTGATTCACTAACCATGATGTCCGGCCAAAGGCATCACTATTAACACAATGTGCGTGGGGCTCTAAGCGTGCCCCAAAAAACAATCGGTCTGCAAAATTACTCATTTTTATCAGACCACACTAACAATACCCCGCCCACACACTTCTAATTATATATATTTAACTAAATTTTATATTTTTAACGCCATTTATTATCATTCCCCTTTGCCTGCCGGCTCTATCAGGATTCAGACACTTCTGACTATTCTGACCAATCCGCACAATCAAACTGCCCCATATTTCCTTCTTCAGATCTTTCGAAATCCTACTATTCCGGTTGTTCCGTTTAAATCGTTCAAACCGTAATTCCCCTCCCGTCCGAAATTAGTGCCATTCGTTTCATTTGTAGTCTCTCTACCCACTCAAAATTTGTGCCATTCGTTTCATTTGTAGT
>CALKIW010000192.1 GCA_937995875.1 uncultured Bacteroidales bacterium
ATATCCATCTTGTTCTTTTAAGGAAAAGAAAGCGGTTTTTTGCATTGATATATATGTACAAATAGGCTTTTCCTGCGCAGTCCGTTTTTGGTACATTACGCATTGTGACAGCTTGTATATGTCAGAAAATATAAAGTGTTTTCCTATAACAATTCATGTGGCTTGACATGGCGAATCGTCTGCATATAGCGTTCTTACTGTCATTTCCGAGCCTCACAACATCCCTGTCTTATATCAACATAAAAGCCGCGCTTCACAGTGTGGCTTATACATATTATACAAAAACATTATGAACTTATGTTGAGGTGGGGGCGAAAAGCTGAGCACTGCTACACTCAGATACATGGTATGAATAATGTTATATTATTTGCAATCCCCACCCTTACCTATTTAACAAGTTGTAAAATCTATGGTTTTTGATGTATATTTTCTGTTACAGTGCTATCATCAGCACCCTGTGCACGTTCCGTGTCGAGTCTTGCGCTTGCAGTAACGCTCACACTGTCTGCGGATATCGTACCCTAAGAGTGCCCCCAACATGAAATCCTCCTCCGGCGAGAGCGTGTTCAACGGTTTGTTGACAACAAAGCGAACAGCATCCAAACATTCTTTGCATCCAAAGAAGAGGTTGATGGTTTGCTCGCCGGCCGGACACACCATATAATCAATGCTTTGGTTTGCCAATCGTTTAATGGCAAAATCAGCATAACGACGGTTGAAAGTATAAAGCACCATTTGGCGCACACTTTTCTGATACTCGTATATATGGTTCATGAGAACTTTCATCTCTATGGGCATATCAGACATATATTAGTTCAAACATTTGAGAAGAAGAAATAGAATAGCGTTTGAAGTGATGGGGTGTTTCCCAACGGCTGTTTGCGGTTTAAAGTCCGAGCGTAGGAATCCATGCGTCGATGCGCTCCTCCGTTTTGTCGTCTTCGTTGATATCGTCGAGGGGAAGCCCAACAAATTCACCGTCTACCACAGCCTCGGAATCGTCGAATTCATAGCCGTCAGTTGATACTTGCCCAACGATGGTTGCGCCGACGGCCCCGGCGGTATCGAACAGTTCTTTCATGCCATTGCAGAAGGTGTCAGAATAAGATGCGGAGTCACCACAACCAAAGATGGCTACTTTTTTGCCGGTTAGATCGGCCTCTTTTACCACTTCCAGTCCATCATACCAGTCGTCCTGCAACTCTCCTGCACCCCATGTGGAGGTGCCCAGAAGTATGTTGTCGGCGCCTTCGAGCTGCTCAGTCGTCAGATCTGTCACGTCAATAACCTCAGCGTTCAACTTCTTGCCAATGGTTTGTGCGATGCTCTCGCACGTTCCGGTTGAAGAACCGTAAACTACAATCGTCTTTTTCATTGCTGTGTAAATATCGTTTAGATGTTTAATATTTATGGTTGCAAAGATAAGAGATTCATGCTTATGCTGCAATACCTAAAAATGGGGGTTGTGCGGAATACCTATAAATGATGAAAGCCCGAAATGCGGGTTGCAGACAAAGGTGCGATGCTGATTTGTATGGAAAACTTCACTCTGAAACGGTCAGGAAAATCTGACATTATAGAAACAGAAAAGCCGAATATTTGCCGTTTTTCTGTAATATCAGTGTGAAGAAAACCATTCGCAAACGCGGTTAGGGCTTTGTCGCGGTGCGACTAAGGCCTTCTCGTGAGCCGGTTAAACTGTATTCGCTGTATGGTTAGGCTTCAGTCGCATCGCCACAAAGCCCTAACCGCAGGAGGAATAAGCACTGAAAATTTCAGAAAAACCACGATACTATCGCAACATGCTTATTAATAAGCAGTTACGAAGACCGCTAAAATTCGAGTATTTCGAGCGGGCGTTCATTTGTTTTCAAATACGCGCAGCATACGAGGGTGATTGTCCGTATTTTTCACACGGTTTCTGTCTGCTGGTCTCGTGATGTTACGTTGCAAAAATTGAAAGCAGGGAAACGCTACATCTGAAAGCACAAGGAGATACTCAAAAATGGGTATCTCCTTGTATATGCTGTTTGGAATATGCTCCCTAAAACCTCAGGAAGCACTCCGAAGAATTACTTGATCATCACTTTTCCGGTGACTTCCTTTCCGTCAGAGAGCCGATTGACGCATAGGTTTATTCCTTTTTGGGGACGGCTCAGTTTCATGCCGTTCAGAGAATAGTAAGTGGCACTTACCGTCTTGGCAGAGTTTACAGCACTGATGCCATTTGTAACGGTAGCCTCTGTCGGCTCCCCGAAACCGCCCATTTCGTTGGCAGCGCGCACGCTCCATGTATTGGTGTCGTCTGCACCGGCATATGAGGGTTGAGTAACAATGGTCTGGAACACGTTGTTCTTGAACACGGCATAGGCTGTTGCGCCCGTGGCGGGCTCCCACGAAAGTGTTCCGTCGCTCACGGTTGCGCCGGCAATGGCCAGCTGACCGGACAGGGCACGAGGATCCCAGTCGGTGAACATCTTGTCGTAGGCGTAGGCAGCGGCTTCTGTTTCCGAGAGAACTGTTTCTAAATGAACAGTGTAGGAAGAGATCTTGTTGCTTACCGGAGTGATGTCATCACCGTTTTCGTTCTTGGTGCCATACTCGCCAAACACCTTCGGGTCTTTGTTGTTCATACCCTTTTCGATCCATCGTGTCGCTATGAGCGTAGCTTCGGCGTTGGCATCCAAGGTGGTGTTGAGGAACACGCAGACAGGGTCATTCTGCCATGTGCGCCCGAAGTTCCAGTCGCCCTTGCCGTTGGCCAAATCTGCAATCCGGCAGCCGTCGAACACGTAACCGAAGTTGGTGGTCGTGGTGGGAGCCGTGATGGTGCGTCCGCCGGTGCCGTCTTGCTTGCGTCCTTCGAGCGAGAGGGTGGTGTTTTGGAATCGCACATCGCCGCCACCACAGATAAAGTCTACTGTTCCGTGTATGTCGCAGTCGGCAAAATAGCTCTGCATGGCTGTGTTCTGGCTGTAGTAGGTGTCTTGGTAAGAGAGCATCCTTACGTTCTTGTAGATGGTCCGGTTGCCACGATCCTGTATCACGGCCGCGCGCCCCGCACCTTTTGAGCTATAGTAATCGAGTGCGTTTTTCAGAGAGATGTCCTGAAAATAGATATTCTGCTTGTCGTTGTTGAACATATCAGCAGACCCCAATCCCTCGATAGAGAAGTCGGGAGCGGTAACAATAATGGTATTCTCCATGCTCTGTCCGATGATGGAGAGGTTATCTACGGGGAATGCAGTTTTCACCTTTTGACCCAAATCGTAGACCCCGTCGGGCAGGAATATTTTTACACGACTGCTTCCGTCTTCGTTGGCCTCGATGATGTCGAGAATATTCAGGAAGCTGTTGCCATTGCCGGGCTCTGCCACATAGTAGCCGTCGCTGTTCTTGGCGATGTCGCCCGTGCCCGTGTTGATGATGGTGAGGGCGTGGAGATAGATCTCGCCGTCGAACGAGAGGGTGAGCTCTCCGGCCTTTCCGGTATATTTGAGGGTGGTTTTCTCACCGTCGTTTTCGGGCACGTCGATGGTGCCCAGCGTGTTGCCACCGGCATCGGTGAGAATCATGGGAGCCTTGTTGTACTTGCAAGCCTCGATGATGATAGTGGCATTGCCGCCGACGAGCAGTTTCACCGCCCCCGGTTTGAGGTCGAGACCATGCTGTGACCCGTTGTAACTGTAGGCCGACGTGGGTACGAAAGCCTCATGGTCTTCCACGTAGAAGTATTTGTTTTTAAGGTCGTAGACATTGCGCTCGTTGGCCTCGTCACCTTCAATGTCGGTCACGAGAGCATAGAGGTTGAGTTTCTCGTTGGTCACAACAGTGGCATCGTTGGCTTTCTCGTCGCCCTTAGGGTTGAACAGCCAGCCCCGGAACTTGCTGCCTTCGGGCACGGTCACGGTGCTGCCGTTGTTCAGTTCTCCAATGGCAGCATCCTTCTCGACGGTCTGTGAAGCCACCTTGGTTGTGCCGTCTGCATCGTAGTAGTTCACGGTGAAGTCGGGTTTCCACACAAAATGGATGATGTATTGTGCGGTGGCTCCCTTGAATACAACCGGAATGGTGACATCAGCGGCCGGTTTGCCGCCGTTGTCGGTGCCGGGCACCGACTTGTATGAAATCTCAGCGAGGGTGCCGTTTTCAGCTGTTGCCGTAATGGGATTGTCTGCACCGACCATCGTTTCCGTCTTGGACACTTCTACGGTGGTGAAGAAATTGCCATCCTCGTCCTGATCAAACACGTCGGCAGCCTGATAGGTGGTGCCGTTGGCGGTGAACGTTGCCAATGCCGGAGCTTGGCTCATGTCTACGTTTCCATAGATGTGAAGCTCAGTCATGTAGGCATTCTGACTCGGAACCAAGTTTTCGAAACGCAGTTTTACGTTGGTTTTGTTGATGTCTACGGTGGTAGGCGTCACCTCGCGCGATTTGCTCACAGGCTGGGTGCTCATGAGCTGCCAGTCGGTATCGCCGTCTCCTTTGGCAAAAACCTTCCACCCACGATCGCTGCCTGTGGCATATTGAGAGAACTCTATCTTGGTGATGCTGGACAGCGTGGAGGTCTCGATATATGGCTCTGCTGCCACCTCTTTGCTGTATTTCCCGGCTATGAGATAACCGGTTTGACCGATATTCTTGCCGTCTTCTGTCGGGAAACAGCCTGTTCCCCAATAGGTGAAGGTAAGATTCTCGTGGCTGTATTTGGTGGCAACGACCTCTGTCACCGCAGGAACGGTTGGGTCTGTCTTAAACGTACCGTAGTTCACGGCTTCCCAATCGGTGAAGTCGGTATCGTAAAGGTTCTTTTCCTGCAGGGGAGACACAAATGTGGTTTGGATTTTGTAGAGATAGGAAGCGTCTGTGCCCACCACCTCTACATATCCGTTTGCTACTTCCTGCGTAGTGGCTTTGTGCCACACGCTGTCGGCATCGGCAGCTGTTCCGCCAACAGTGTATTTGTGATAGCCGGGATAAGAGATGACAGAGACATGGTCTCTGGTGCTCTTAACGGGAATACGGATAATGGTGCCGGCATTGAATTGAGCATCGGAGCCACGAGAGTTCAATTTCCCTTTGGTGGCATCGACGGTGAGTACCACTCCCTCAACGTCTGAGGCTACGGTGCCTGCGTTGCGTTCATAGTGGACTGCGCCAGCCGCCATGGACTTGAAATCCCATGTTGCGGTCACGTCTCCGGCTTTGGCAGCGACGGCCACCATGAGCAGGAGCCACAACAGGGCGAATTGTTTTAGATTTGATTTCATGTTTAATGTAGTTTGTTGAATGTAAATAGATGAATGATGTTTTATTTTGAAAGGTATTTCTTGCCGTTGTAGATGATGATACCCTTGTAGGATTTGTCTACACGTTGGCCGGAAAGGTTGTAATAGGTGTCGGGCTGCCGGCGGTTTGCATTGATGTCGCTGATGCCGTTGGTTGTTCCTATCTTACCTTTGACGACGATGTTGGCAATGCCAAACTGCTTGTCGCTGGCCATGTCATACAAGTTGATGACCAGCCTGCCCGGCTCGTCGCTCGCAGCTACGCCGGTGATGGTTTGGGTGTACGAGGTGTACCATCCACCATCTGCATTGTTACGGTTGGGCTTCAGCGCGCTGCCGAGTGTGGTAGTCGTGGAATTGGTTTCCCACGTCACGTTGAACAGTCCGTTGTCTGTTCCGATTCTGGAAATGGTGAAAGACACGCCGGTGGGTTGGAAGACGGAATTGCGGGTCGGTGTGACGGTAAACGTGAGTGCGTTGCTTTCGCCGGCTGCTGCCTGTTTCTCGTTCGGAGCGAGTGTTGTTTCCACAATGCCGTTTACAGTCTTGGTGCTGACATTGGCTGCGTCGAAATTGCTGCCAAGCGACAGGGTTGTTGTCGCGATTGCGTCTTTGAGATTGTCCGACAGTACTGCTGCGGCTGTCAGTGAAGACTGGCCTGCGTTGAATGTCCACGTGATGGTGCCCTCTTCGCCGGTTGCGGGCGTTTCGGGATCTGTGGAGCCTTCTTCTGTGAGCTTCACAATTCTGCCGGTGTAATATTCTATGCCATCGGCTTTGTTCACGGTGGGGTAGTATTCCTCTACGGGCGTTTCGGCATCGGCATTGCCATTCTTTATAATCTCCTCCACAAGGGAGTTGGCAAAGACTTCGAGGTTGGTGTAATAGCGTTTAGGGTCGAGCGAGTAGGCTTTCGCATCGTTAGGGTTGTTGGGATCGAGCCCATTGGCTATCTCCCAAGCGTCGGGTATGCCGTCGTTGTCGGTGTCGTAATTGTCGTCGTGCTTACCGGTGGGAAAGTTTTTCTCGGTATATCCGTTTACGTCGGACACGCGGTCGATGCGTCCTTTCTTGTTGGTCACCGACCCTGTGTAGGTCGATCTGCCATTTTTGGCTTCTTCCATGTAGCGGGCATCCACATCGTCGCGGAAGAAGGAAGCACCGCAATAACTCAAAATCTTCTCGTAGGCCGTTTCGGCACGATGAGTGGTCACTGTGCCGGCTGGTGCCATGGGCTGATTAAGTTTGATTTTCACGCAGGGTTTTCCAGCTGCATTGCTGACATACTCTACCGCTGTTCCATAATAATGTGAGGGGTCGAGGGTGTAACGTTCGCCGTTGATGAACTGGATGTCACTGTCGTAAGCCACACCTTGCCAGTCGTAATTGGGTCCGTAACCATGAACATAATTGCCGTTGATGTAATAGCGACTGGTCATGTTTATGTATTTGGGATTATCAGATGTGGTGGAATTGGCGATGGAAACCTGTGTGACACGATTCTTTTTGCCGGTTTCGGGTGTGGCTTTGTAATAGTTGTTCACCATATTGATATAGCCACCGCCGGGACCGCCATAACATCCACCTCCGCCCCAGTCGAAGATGAGACAGTTGCGGAAGTCCACGTTTTCGGCCTGCAACGAGTTCTCCCATTGGTATTTGTCGTACTCTGTGTTTTGGGTGTAGCCCGTCCAGTCGTATCGTGCACCGTTGAAACGGGGTGCCCTGTTATTGACATGGGCAATCATGTTGTGATGGAAGCTGGCCAGTTTGCCGCCCCAGATGCCTCCATACCCGTGTGCTCCCTTGTCGTGCCCGGCGTTGTTGAGACTTTCGCCAACGGTGCACCACTGCATGGTGAAGTTATTGTTGTCGTAGAAAGAGGCCACCTCATCGATGCTCCATGAAAAGGAGCAGTGGTCGAGGATAACGTTGGTGAGTCCGCGATTCCATATCGCGTCCGCCCCGTCGTTTTTGTCTTTCTCTTGGCCACGACGTATGCGGATAAATCGAATGATGTTGTTGGAGCTTGGTCTTACCGTATAATACCTTAGCGTGATGCCGGGATAGGGAGCTGTTTGACCAAGAATTGTGGTGTTGGCTCCTATCGTTAGGTCTCTTTGCAAAGGAATGACTCCTGCCACGTCGAAGACGATGGTCTTCGGCGTGTTGCCGCTTACGGCAGCGCGAAATGAGCCTGTGCCACCGTCGTTGAGATTCGTTACGTGTATGATTTTGCCGCCTCGGCCACCTGTGGTGTATCTTCCGTTGCCCTCAGCTCCTGGGAATGCCGGAGCTTTTGTCTGTGCCATTGAGGTGTTGCAAAGTGCAATAGCAGCAATGGCTAATAAAGTTTTAGCATGCATAGCTCGTAGTTGTTCGCTTGTTGGGGTGTGATTTGAATAGAAAATCAGGGAGACACCCAACTTCATACCAACTTGCGTCTCCCATGATTTGAAACAAAGCAGAGATTATTTCTGCACGTATTTCTTACCGTTTGTAATGACTACACCCTTATAGTTTTTGCCAACGCGCTGTCCGGCAGGGTTGTAGGTGCTGTTGTTTGCACTTTTGGCCTCTACCTGATGAATGGCTGTAGACTCAGCAATGAACTCTACGGCATAGAAATTGATGCCGTTTACGGGGAAAGTGATCACAATGTCGCCGGCTTCAACGTTGGCAGTAACATAGGGATAAACCTTTTTGGTATCGCCCTCTTCACCCACTGTGATGGCTTCAGCCTCGTCGAGTGCTTTGCTCATAAGTTCCACGTCGTTCTGTGTCAGCACGAGGGTGCGGGTGTTGTCAGAGTTCTTTCCCGTACGGGCAGCAATCTTTACAGTACCCTTGGAAGGCACGGTGAGGGTGAGAAAGCGTTTGTTGCTCGACTTGCCGCCGGTTTTCAGACGGGTCACGAATGGTGTAGATTCGTCGGCGGTACCAAAATAAGCTTTGTTGGAGTCGATTTCCGGCTTGCCGTCATTGGTTAGTGCAAGTTTTACTTCACCCTCAGTCCATGCTTCGGGTAAATTGGCATTGGTCACAGGTTCCTCTCCAAAGGAGATTACTTGTGCGTTGATTGCCATAGTCATAGCCATGGCTGCAATGAGCGTAAAAAATCTTTTCATAAGTTTTGTTTTGTATTAATTAGTAAATTATAGATGGTTATTCCCGTAGATTACGGGTAAGTTGGCGTATTGTGATTTGTTTCAGATAGTTATTGTGCAAATGTATAAAAAAAAACATTAATTCGATACTTTTCGAGGATAAAAAGTAGGAATTAATGCTTATAATATCGCAAATGTGTGATTTTAGTGTATGGGTAGCCAATTGGAGCTTATTTTAAACACCTTTTCAGGGGTAAGCTCCTTCGTGTCTTTGGGCTTGAGTTGATGGCTCCACGACACCCGTTGGTTGCTGCCGGTGCCCTTGCCGGAATTGTTATATTCCTGATAGCGGGCAGTTTGCTCGTTTGCCGGATTGTTCCAGTTGTGCCATCCTTCGGGGCGGATGTGGCTGCCGAGTTGGCAATTCATGAATAGCGTGTGTGCGTAGGGACGCCAGGGACGTCCAAGATATACAGCTGTGGCTTCGGGGGCTGCGGTGAGTGTGCAGTGGTTGAAAATGTAGCCGTAGGCCTGATTGGCAGGGGTCGATGCAGCGGTGATATAGCTGTTGGCCTTGCTGTGAATGGTGCAACCTTCAAACCATGCCGTGCTTGGTCCGAAAATAAAGTCGGTGGTTCCCTCAATATAGCAGTCTTTGAAATATAACCGTGTGCCGCCAACACCAGTATAAATAGTGTCTTGATTGCCGAGAAAACGGCAGTTGATGAATATTAACCGGTCGCCCTCCGTATGAAGTGCCACTGCCTGTCCGAGTTTGGCGGCGTTGTTTTCGATGGTGATGTTCTTTAGGGTGATGTCGGAGCCTTCCACCTTTAGGGTGTAGGTGCGGAAAGTGCCCATAGGTTTGGCGTTGTTCGGGAGCCTGATGTTGGCATGATCATCATAGGTTATGATGGTATTGTCACGGTCTTCACCACATATTTCGATATTGGTGAG
This sequence comes from uncultured Bacteroidales bacterium, assembly GCA_937995875.1. Lineage (GTDB taxonomy): Bacteria > Bacteroidota > Bacteroidia > Bacteroidales > Bacteroidaceae > Prevotella. The sequence goes on from CALKIW010000192.1 coordinate 9,356, forward strand.
CCATGAGGGAATGATAAGTTTTTCCTTATATACGCCTTTTTTCACATAGATTACCTTGTGGTATTCCATGAATGCACGGCACACCTCGATGGCATCGTCTATGTTTCGGAACTCTGCGGTGCCGTCGCGCGCCACGAAAAGAGTGTCGGGATTGTCGTATTTGTTGGCGGCGTGTAGTGAAAGGAAGGGTAAGATAAGTAGGAATAGTAGCGTAGTTTGTTTCATTTTTACATGATTTGCTGTACTTCTTTTAAATCGGTTATTTTCTTGAGACTCTCCATAATCTGCTTTACCTCATCGCGATCGTGTACGCGAATTTCGATCTTACCTCCGAAAATGCCTTCTTCCGCCGTGAAGTTCACGCGATGGATATTGACATTCATCTTGTTGGAGATGATGTCGGCGACATCGTAAAGCA
>CALKIW010000193.1 GCA_937995875.1 uncultured Bacteroidales bacterium
TCATAATTCATAATTGGCCATCCGGAAACCACTTTGATAATGATGTTTAGAAATTTACGATAGGACCTTCGGAAACGTAGTGAGGGGCATTTGGAAGCTCTCGATAGGACCTTAGGAAACATTGAATTGGTTGTTTGGCTGCCTTATGATGAGGTGTTTGGAATTTATTTTGGGACTTTGACAATCCGCTTTTCATATAAACTGATATAGGGGTCGGCTGAAAGTTGCTTGACAATGGCCTTTCCCTATTTACAAATAACAACTATGCGATTAAACATTTTATTAGCATCTATTCTTTTTTCTCTTCCTACCCTTGCTCAGGAAGTAAGCTCTCCCAATGGTCAGGTAACGGTGAAATTTGCGCTTACCGACAATGGTGCACCCACCTACGCCATGACCTACAAGGACAAACCCGTAGTGAAGAACTCGCGTCTCGGTCTTGAACTTGCAAAGGAAAGGCACGCCACGAAGGGAATGCGTGAAACCAATCTGATGGATGGCTTCGTGAAAACCGACGTCCGTACCAGCACTTTCGATGAAACATGGAAACCGGTCTGGGGCGAAACTTCGACGATACGCAACCATTATAACGAAATGGCTGTTCATCTGTCACAGCCTTCGTCCAAGCGCAATATCATTATCCGATTCCGCGTTTATGATGAGGGGATGGGACTGCGCTACGAGTTTCCACAGCAAGACTCGCTGACTTATTTCGTCATCAAGGACGAACACACACAGTTTGCCATGGCCGGAGACCATACGGCATGGTGGCTGCCGGGCGACTACGACACGCAGGAGCAGGACACGCAGGAATCCAAACTCTCGGAAATTCGAGGTCGCTTCCACGATGCGGTGAATTGGAACAATTCGTCGGTAGCGGTGTTCTCACCTACCGGTGTGCAGACTTCGCTGCAGATGAAAAGTCAGGACGGACTCTACATCAATATTCACGAGGCTGCCTGTGTGGATTATTCCACCATGCACCTCAATCTCGACGATAAGACCATGACGTTCGAGAGTTGGCTCACCCCTGACGCAACGGGCATGAAGGGCTATATGCAGACACCCTGCCAGAGTCCTTGGCGCACGGTGATGGTGAGCGATGATGCTCGCGATATGCTTGCGAGCAACCTCATTCTCAACCTTAATGAGCCTTGCAAGATAGAGGATACAAGCTGGATTCACCCCACGAAATACTGCGGAGTGTGGTGGGAAATGATTGTCGGCAAGAGTTCGTGGAACTATACCGACGAGTTCCCCTCTATCAAACTCGACCAAATGGATTGGTCGAAGGCTAAGCCCAACGGCCGTCATGGTGCCAATACCGACAAGGTAAAACGCTACATCGATTTCGCCGCCAAGAACGGACTTGACCAAGTTTTGGTTGAAGGATGGAACGTTGGATGGGAAGATTGGGCCGGCCATTGGAAGCAGGATGTGTTCGATTTTGTTACACCTTATCCAGACTTCGACCTTGAAGGGCTGAACAAATACGCGCATTCCAAGGGTGTGAAACTCATGATGCACCATGAGACATCGTCGAGTGCTATCAACTATGAGCGTCATTTGAAAGATGCTTTCAACTTGATGAACAAATACGGATATGATGCCGTGAAGACGGGTTATGTGGGCGACATCATCCCTCGTGGCGATTACCACTATTCTCAATTCATGAACAATCATTATATGCATGTGGTAAAGGAGGCGGCCAAGCACCGCATCATGGTCAATGCACATGAGGCCACGCGCCCCACCGGACTGTGTCGCACCTGGCCCAACATGGTGGGCAACGAGAGTGCACGCGGTGGAGAGTATGAGGCTTTTGGCGGAAACAAGCCCAACCACACCGTTATCCTGCCCTTTACACGCTTGCAGGGCGGTCCGATGGATTACACACCGGGCATTTTCGTAACCAAACTCTCTGAATGGAGCGACAATCCAAGCTACGTGCGTTCGACCCTTGTCGGTCAGCTGGCATTGTATCTCACGATGTACAGTCCGTTGCAGATGGCTGCCGATTTGCCCGAACACTATGAGCGTTTCGACGATGCTTTCCAGTTCATTCGTGACGTGGCATGCGACTGGGACGACTCCAAATATCTTGAGGCAGAGCCGGCCCGCTACGTCACTGTGGCCCGCAAAGCCAAGGGAACGGACAACTGGTTTGTTGGTGGAAAGTGTGACGAGAATGGACACGAGTCTGTTCTGAAACTCGACTTCCTTGACAAGGGTCGCAAATACGACTGTACCATCTATGCCGATGGTAAGAATGCCGACTACAAGAACAATCCACAGGCCTACACTATTACTCGCAAAACGGTGAAGCGTGGCGATGTGCTGAAGATAAAGCAGGCCAGTGGTGGCGGTTTCGCCGTGTCGTTATTTGCTAAATAGCACATGGCAACAGAACTTTTATGACGTTACGGAATATTTTGGATTAAAGGGAAAGGCGGGAAGCCTAACCCATTGAGAGTGTATAATAGGCAAGGCGTTGCTTATCCCAAAGGGGATGAAAGCAGTGCCTTGCATTGTTTAAAGAAAATACTATAAAGATGATACGAAAAATGTTTTTTGCAGGAGTTCTCTCGTTATTGATAGGTCAGCATGTAGGTGCGCAGACCTTTGACGAGATGGTTTATAGTGCCAAATCTACGGTTTTCAACCTCAACGCTCCTACCAGCGCCAAGCGTGTGAAGGTTAAATTGTATGCCGACGCGTTAGGTGGAAAGCCTGTCAAGACGCTGTCGATGAAACGTGTGGGCAATGATCGATGGAGCAAGACGGTGAAAGGAGACTGGAAGGGTAAGTTCTATACTTTCGATATCCCGTCGCTTGGCAAGGGCGAAACACCGGGAACTTTTGCCAAGGCCGTAGGCGTGAACGGCAGGCGGGGAGCCATCATCGACCTGAAGACTACTAATCCTGTGGGATGGGAACATGATGTCAGGCCGGCATTGGCGTCGCCTGCAGACCTCGTCATCTATGAAATGCACCATAGGGACTTTTCCATTGATGCGTCGTCCGGACTAAAACACAAGGGAAAATACCTGGCACTCACCGAGCCTAAAGCCATCGATCATCTGGTGTCGCTGGGTGTCAATGCCGTACATATCCTCCCCTCCTATGATTATGCCTCAGTGGATGAGACAAAACTCGACCAGCCTCAGTATAACTGGGGTTACGACCCACTGAACTACAATGTACCCGAAGGCTCGTATGCTACGGACCCCTACAACCCCGAAGTGCGCATCAGGGAGTTCAAACAGATGGTGCAGGCACTGCACAAAGCGGGCATCCGCGTCATTCTCGACGTGGTGTATAACCATACGTTCGACATCGACGGCAGCAATTTCCAACGCACTTACCCCGACTATTATTATCGGAAGAATGCTGATGGTACCTACTCTGACGGATCGGGCTGCGGCAACGAGACTGCCTCAGAGAAGCCGTTGATGCGCCAATTCATGATTGAGAGCATGAAATACTGGGTCAAGGAATATCACATTGATGGCTTCCGCGTGGATTTGATGGGTGTGCACGACATAGAAACAATGAACCTTATACGCGAGGAAATGCACAAGATAGACCCATCAATATATATCTATGGTGAGGGATGGAGCGCAGGAACGTGTGCCTATCCTACGGAAAAGTTGGCACTCAAGGCCAATGTTAAACAGATGCCGCACATCGGTGCTTTCAGCGACGAACTGCGCGATGCGCTCCGTGGCCCGTTCTCTGACGACAGCAAGGGGGCGTTTCTCGCCGGCATCGCAGGGCTGGAAGAGAGCATCAAGTTTGGCATTGCAGGCGCGATAGCACATCCACAGGTAGACATGACCAAGGTAAACTATGCCAAAGAGGCGTGGGCCACAGAGCCGACACAGATGATCAGCTATGTGAGTTGCCACGACGACATGTGTCTGAACGACCGCCTGAAAGCCAGCATACCCAACCTTACGGTGGAGGAGCAGATACGACTGAATCTCTTGGCGCAGACAGCGGTCTTCACATCGCAGGGCGTGCCTTTCATGCTCAGCGGCGAGGAGATGTTCAGAGACAAGAAGGGGGTGCACAACAGCTACAAATCACCCGACAGCATCAACCACCTTGATTGGAATAATTTGCAACGCTATCCGCAGGTTTTTGCATATTACAAGAATCTAATTGAGTTGCGAAAACGGTATAGCGCCTTCCGTATGGGCACCGCAGCGGCTGTCCGCCGCAACCTGACGTTCTTGCCAACTCAGCCCTGTGTGGTAGGCTACCGACTGTTCGACGAGCCTACGCAGAGCTATATCTACGTGCTACTCAATGGCAACAAGACCGAACGTGAGGTGCGGTTGCCATACGGCGTGTACGATGTGCTATGCTATGACGGCATGATTGATGTGAACGGAATAGAGAAACTGTTTGTTGATGAGGATGCTGGTATGGCGATAGTGCCAGCCCAATCAGCCATGATATTGAAAATAAGAACGGTAAATTAATACGATATGAAAAAAGCAATATTCTTCTTTTGTCTTTTAATGCAAACGTTTTGTATGAACGCAAAGGTCAAAGTCACCCGCATAGACCCCACCGATTGGTACGTGGGCATGAAGGATGCGAGTCTGCAACTCATGTTCTACGGCAACGATCTACAGGGTGCTGACGTTACCACCGATTATGCGGGGGTAAGCGTAGACAGTGTGGTCTCGCTGCCCAACACACATTACCTGCTGGCCTATCTCAACTTGCGGGATGCCAAGCCGGGCACGATGACCCTCAAGCTAACCAAGGAAAAGACCACTACAAAAGTACAATACATGCTCAAGGAGCGTGAGATGAGCGGCGATAAACGCATGGGATTCACCAATGCCGACGTGCTCTACATGCTCATGCCCGACCGCTTTGCCAACGGCAATGGCAAGAACGACCAAATCAAGGGCATGAACACGTATGTCTGCGACCGTACCCAACCGTCGCTGCGCCATGGTGGCGACCTTGAGGGCATACGTCAGCATTTGGACTATTTCAATCAACTGGGAGTCACGGCGCTGTGGTTTACTCCCGTGCTGGAGAACAATTCTCCCGACGGTCGTGGCTTCAGCACCTATCATGGCTATGCAACAACCGACTATTATCAGGTGGACCCACGCTTCGGCACTAACGAGGAATATCGCCGACTCATCGACGAAGCCCATCAAAAAGGGCTGAAAGTGGTGATGGACATGATTTTCAACCACTGCGGTTTGGAGCATCCCTGGATAGACGAGATACCCTCGCCCGACTGGTTTAACTACCCCGAATGGCTCGGAGAAGGACGCGACACCGGGCGCAACATGCAGACCGGACTGTCCGATGGAACAGAAGCAAAATCCAAATACCTGCAGACAAGCTACAAACTCACGCCGGTACTCGATCCCTACGCATCGAAAGTGGATATGAAAGAGACCGTCGACGGATGGTTTGTACCCTCCATGCCCGACCTCAACCAGCGCAATCCGCACGTGATAAAATATCTCATCCAAAACTCGATTTGGTGGATTGAGAGCGTGGGCATTGACGGCATACGCATGGATACTTACCCTTACGCCGACCGTCAGGCCATGGCTGAATGGATGAAAACACTCGACACAGAATATCCTAACTTCAATGTGGTGGGAGAAACTTGGGTTACCGAGCCGGCCTATACTGCCGCATGGCAAAAAGATTCGAAGTTGTCGGAGGAGAACAGTTATCTGAAATCGGTGATGGATTTCAGTTTCTTTGAGAAAATAAACAAAGCCAAAAACGAGGAAACAGACGATTGGTGGGAAGGACTCAACCGTATCTACAACAGTCTGGTGTATGATTATCTCTATCCTAATCCCTCCTCGGTAATGGCTTTTATCGAGAATCACGACACCGACCGATTCCTCGGCAACGGACAAGATGTGGTTGCGCTGAAACAGGCTCTCGCACTGTTGCTCACCATCAACCGCACACCGCAGCTTTATTATGGTACGGAGGTGCTGATGAACGGTACGAAAGAGAAGACCGACGGCAATGTGCGCAAGGATTTCCCCGGCGGATTTCCGGGTGACGCGCGCAGCTGCTTCACTGCGGAGGGACGCAGCAAGGCTGAGAATGCCATGTTCGACTGGGTAAGCAAACTGCTTCATTGGCGCAAGGATAACAAAGTGATCAGTGAAGGCAGCCAAACTCAGTTTGTGCCATACAAGGGTGTCTACGTGATAGCCCGCCAGCATGGAGGCAAAACGGTGCTCACCGTACTGAACGGCAAACATGGCGATGCTTCAATGGTTGTAAGTCGCTATGCAGAGGTGATAGGCAACCACACGTCGGCTAAGGATGTTCTGACGGGTGAGACGATAGACCTGACAAAGGATGTTCCGATGAAGAGTAGGGGAACAATGATTTTGGAATTCTAAAAACAAGAGGGTTGGTATATCGAAACGTAGACATACCAACCCTTATTCTTTGCCTTAATATTTTGTTTACATTTTAATCATTCTTTGGTGGTTTGCCGCTGTATATGATTATGTTTCCCGGCAATTTGCCGTAAAATACCCATTTGCATGGCGGTCAAGTTCCAATCGAACACCAATGTGACCATTAGGATTAGAAGTTGTCATTCTATGGTACCGAAGGAGAGCTTCTTCCTCTTTTATGTGTATAGCATCTCCGATTTGTCCCGATGACCACGTCCCTTTATGTAAATTTTGATTACCATTTTTCGGGTGTTTATTACTGGGACATTTAGCGCAAAAAAGGCTATGTTTTCGCCCTCATTATCTTCCCGAAAAACGTGAAAACTGACCCCATAGTGCGTTTTGTATTCCGCCATATTATGGCGGAGCCTTAACGGCGGTATGGTTAAGCCCTAACGGCAGCACGACTAAGGCTCAGTCGCACTACGGTTAAGCCTCTTCCGCACTGCCATTCGATATGCAACCGCAGATGATCATAATAAGAACAGAAAGGCTTAGAATTGAAATCCGTTGATTATCAGGTGTTTATATTTTATTCTGAATTTTGCGAAATTCGGACGGAACAATTTGTTTTTTAGAATAAGCGAAGCATTTTGGGGTGTTTGTCAATAAAATATACACGAATTTTTATCTAACCGAGAACTTCACAAACTACCCCAATTTCGCACGGCAAACATTGTCATTTTTGAATTCGTGAAAGAAAAAGTGGGTGTTAGTCAATATGGATTACCGTTTGAAATTGGCAAAATGTTCTTGTCGGTGTGCCCATATTGCATCGTTTGGACGCCAATACGCCATCAGCGTATGATGAGTTTACCATAGCCATATTGGTGATTAAGCCGTTTACAAACGGTCAATACAGCAGCACCAAGCCAGCTAAGGCTGCAAAGCAAATCATGCGGATGGGGTTGATTTTCAGCCACATTGTTCCGACAAAAGTGGCTGCAAACAAGGCGATACTGATGTAAAAATGCCAGGGGTTTACAATGGGTGAATTGAAATTTTCGCTATTGCATAACAACAATGTGGCGGCGGCGAGCAAGCCCACAACGGCAGGCCGCAAGCCGTTGAAGATGCTCTGCACCGTATCGGTCTTCATATATTTCATGAACATCTTGCTGATGAGAATCATGAGAATGAAAGACGGCAGCACGAGGGCAAAGGTGGCGGTGGCGGAACCGAGCATGGCCATAGGCACACCGAAACCGGCGTTGTGTATGGCTGTGTAACCACAATAGGTGGCTGAGTTTATTCCGATAGGGCCGGGTGTCATCTGCGATATGGCCACGATATTGGTGAACTCTGCCGACGACAGCCAGTGATGGTTTACCACAGTCTCCGTTTGGATGAGCGACAACATTCCGTAGCCCCCTCCAAACCCAAAGAGGCCTATCTGAAAGAATGTGATAAATAAGTATAGAAATATCATAATAAATAGTCTTCTTATGCTCCGCCAAATAGGAAAAACTCCTATATGGAGTGGAATTTAAATTTTTTACGGGGCAGAATTGATTGACGAGGCTGGCTCATGTCGTCTTCAAAACAGCATTTTTCATACCTTTCTCCCACCTTTATAGATGGATAGAACTGTTATTTCAGCACCTTTCCATACGCGTATCCACCAACTCCTGCTGCGATGATAATCCATATCGGATTGACGTGCAGGCCCCAAATGAGCAGCGCTGAGAGGATAGGAATCCAACAGTTGGCAAAATTGATATTTGCATTTTTGGCCAAATTGAATGTCGGGACAGCGATCAGTGCCACCACGGCGGGGCGAATCCCCCGAAACATCGCGGCTATCCACCCCACGTTCATGAACTGGTGGAAGAACAGAGCGATGAGCAGAATGATGAGAAAGGAGGGTAGGGCGGTGCCCAGCGTGGAGCAGAGCGCTCCCCACCTGCCGCGTAGCTTATAGCCAATGAATGTGGAGATATTGATGGCAAACACGCCCGGACAGCTCTGGGCGATGGCAATGAGGTCGAGAAACTCACTTTTCTCAATCCATTTGTGCTTGTCTACAACCTCACTCTCTATAATAGGAATCATGGCGTATCCACCACCGAGTGTGAATGCGCCAATCTTGAAGAAGGTCTGAAAAAGGGTTTTGTACATGCTTTGACGTTTTTGGAGTAAAGGAGTTGAGAAGTCGAGAGTTTGAGCCCATTCTTTTGCCACATCATGCTGTATGGGTGACCTTGGGCTCAACTTCCTGACATCCCAACTCCTTTAACATCCTTATTTGAGGTGTTTCTCCACCCATTTACGGGCATTGACAAAAGCCTCCATCCAAGGAGTCACTTCATCGGTGCTGCGCTGAGCCGGATAATAAGCGTTCTGCCAAGGGAAAATGGCGCGCTCCGGGTGTGGCATCATGGCCAGATGGCGCCCGTCGGCCGAGCAGATACCGGCCACGTTATAGTCGCTGCCGTTAGGATTGGCAGGATAGTCAGCATAGCTGTATTTGGCCACAACATTGTATTTGTCTTCCGATTCGGGCAGTTGGAATCTGCCTTCGCCGTGAGCCACCCATATACCGAGCTTATCGCCGCTGAGGCTTCCCAACATCACACTGTTGTTCTGGGGGATGGTCAAGCCGAGGAATTGACTTTCAAACTTATGGCTCTTGTTGTGCAACATCTGGGCACGATGCTCATGTTCAGGATTGATGAGGTTAAGTTCCACCATCAGCTGACAACCGTTGCAGATGCCGAGACTAAGTGTGTCTTCGCGCGCATAGAATTTGTCAAGTGCCTCTTTGGCCTTGGGATTGAACAGGAAAGCACCTGCCCAGCCCTTGGCGGAGCCAAGCACGTCGGAGTTTGAGAAGCCACCGCAGAACACAATCATATTCACATCTTCGAGCGTTTCGCGTCCGCTGATGAGGTCGGTCATCATTACATCCTTCACCTCAAAGCCTGCCAGCCACAGGGTGTAGGCCATTTCGCGTTCGCCATTGGTACCTTTCTCGCGAATGATAGCTGCTTTCGGAGCTATCTTCTTATTCTCCTGAGCCGGCGCTTGTCCTTCTGACAGCTGCCCGTTAATTGTTAATTGTGAATTATGAATTATGAATTTTGAATTCATCTTCCATCTATCCGGATTGAGTCCCAGCGATTCAAAGGTGCCCTTGAACGCATCGTGGAACTTCAATTCCAATGGTTGATGCTTGTAATTGGCAAGGCGCTTGTCGGCCATTCCGTTCATGCTCTGTTCTTTGTCGAGCAGATAGGAGGTGTGATACCATATTTCGCGCAGTGCATCAATATCAAACTCATGTACAAAGTCGTCTTTCTTAACAACGATCTTGCGGTTTCCGGGCGTTGGATAAGCTATCTTTGCATAGCCGACTCCATGAGAATCTAAGTAGTCGCGAAGCTCTTTCTTGTGAACATCTGAAACCTGAATTACTACGCCCGGATTCTCTGCAAACAGCATCTTTACAATATCCTGACTCTCCGTATCGATGTCGTGGAGATTCACGTGCATACCACCTTCGACGTTGGCAAAGGTCATTTCGAGTAGCGTGGTAATCAGACCGCCGGCTGAAATGTCGTGACCTGCCATAACCCATCCCTTCTTGATGAGTGCCTGAACGATGTTGAAACAGTCGGCAAAGTATTCGGAATTTTTCACCGTAGGTACGTCGCTTCCAATTTTGCCGAGCGTCTGGGCAAAGGCGGATCCGCCCAATCGCAGTTCGTCAAAAGAGAAGTCGATGTAGTAGAGCGATGAGTTCTTGTCGTTCACCATCACGGGGCTTACCGTCTTCTTCACGTCGCTCACTTCCGCTCCGCTGGTTACGATAACTGTTCCCGGCGCAATGATTTTGTTTCCGTCGGGATATTGTTGTGTCAGGGATAGTGAGTCTTTCCCGGTAGGCACGTTCAGCCCAAGCTCGCAACAGAAGTCCGACAGCGCCTGTACGGCTTCATAGAGGCGTGCATCTTCGCCTTTTTGGCTGCGGCAGGGCCACATCCAGTTGGCAGAGAGGTTTAAATTTTGCACGGCTGAGGGGTGGGCGTTGTCGGTAGCGATAGGAGCCCACACGATGTTTGTCAGACTTTCGGCTACGCTTATCACACTGCCGGCGGCAGGGTCGGCCATAGCCACTTGTGGGGCATGACCCAACGCGGTGGCGATGCCTTGCTTGCCACGAAAATCGAGGGCCACCACGCCACAGTCGGAAAGTGGCAGTTGAATCTGTCCCTGCGTCTGTTGGCGAGCCACCTTACCTGTCACAGAGCGGTCTACTTTGTTGGTCAGCCAGTCTTTACAAGCCACAGCCTCAAGTTGAAGCACGTTGCTGACATATTCGTCCAATTGGTTATGGAAGGCAGCGGCTTCGGTGTGAGCATCGGTAGTCGTGCCTGTCGCCGTGTCGGAATTGTTAGCTGTCCATTGATTACTGTTCCAATGAGCATAGCTGACGTCCTCATAGCGGCGCACAACAGTTTCGTCTGTCATAATCGTTTTGGGCGAATGGCCGAACATTTGAGCCACATCGAGATCGAAGGGTTTCACACCATCACCTTGTACAAAGCTGAAGTGAGCGTCGCCGGTGGTCTCTCCGACAACATAGAGCGGTGCGCGTTCGCGCTCGGCAATCTTTTGCACGTGGTCAAGGTGCTTCTCGTCGATGAGAAGTCCCATGCGTTCCTGACTTTCGTTGGCAATGATTTCCTTGGCGCTCAAGGTCTTGTCGCCAATGGGAAGTTTGGTCATGTCGATTGTTCCACCACAATCTTCCACCAATTCTGAAAGGCAGTTGAGATGACCGGCAGAGCCGTGATCGTGGACGGAAACTACGGGGTTGGTTTCGTCTTCCACCAATGCGCGCACGAGGTTGTAGGCTCGTTTCTGCATTTCGGGATTGGCCCGCTGAACGGCGTTGAGTTCTATGCCGTTGCTGTATCGACCTGTATCTACCGACGATACAGAGCCTCCGCCCAATCCGATGCGGTAGTTGTCGCCACCGACAACCACAATTTTATTGCCTTTATGGGGTTCCTTCTTCAGGCAGTCGCGCTTTTTGCCGTAGCCCACACCGCCCGCAAGCATGATGACTTTGTCATAACCATAGATTTGGGAGGACTCGTTGCCGGATGTTTTCCCCTGTCCTTCTGTCGAGAGGGGAGTGCCGTCTGAGAGTGTTGCCGTATCGGCAGACGAAGTTTGGTATTCAAAAGTGAGCACAGAGCCTGTGATAAGGGGCTGCCCAAACTTGTTTCCGAAGTCGGATGCGCCGTTCGACGCCTTGATCAGAATTTGTTTGGGCGTCTGGTATAGCCAAGGCCTTGGGGCAATGCCCTGCTCCCACTTACGACCGTCCCCGCCCGATACTTTCTCATTCTCAGCGTCGGAGGAGTTAGGAGATGGGTTTGCAGCTGCGTCGATACGTGGGTAACTGGTCATATATACAGCTGTTCCTGCAATGGGCCAACTGCCAATCCCACCGCCCATACGGTCGCGAATTTCACCGCCTGTGCCTGTTGCGGCGCCATTGAAAGGCTCTACCGTCGTGGGGAAGTTATGCGTTTCGGCCTTCAGCGAGATGACACTCTCGATGGGCTTAACTTGGAAAAAGTCACTGGTGCTCTGGTCTGCGGGGGCAAACTGTTCTATCACAGGCCCTTGGGCAAAGGCCACGTTGTCTTTATAGGCAGAGAGAATTTTGCCGGGGTTGTCTTTGGTGGTTTTCTTGATCAAGGCAAAAAGACTTGATGGGCGTTCCTTGCCGTCGATGATAAACGTTCCACCGAAAATCTTATGTCGGCAATGCTCAGAATTGATTTGGGCAAAACCGAATATTTCCGAGTCGGTCAGCGGACGCCCGTTTTGCTTTTCAATCTTATGGAGATATTCTATTTCTTCAGGGCTCAGGGCCAGACCTTCCTCCTCGTTAAACTTTTCGAGGCATTCTACACGTTTGATAGGCTCCGGCTCGTGGTTTACAGTGAATATCGTCTGGTCCAATCCCTTATACATGCGCTGTAACATGGGATCGTGTTTGGCATCTTCGCTGTCCACAGGAAAGTATTCCTCTATACGCGAAATGCCATTGAGATTCATGTTCTGGGTGATCTCAACGGCATTCGTACTCCATGGGGTTATCATTTCGCGGCGGGGCCCAACAAAGAAACCTTCAAGCGTTTCTGTCTGTAGTTGAGTGGCATCGCCAAAAAGCCAACACAATTCTTGAGTTTCCTGCTCACTGGGCTGATGGTCAATGGCAGTGGCAATGATATTCTCCTGAGGAGTCTTAAAGAAAAGAATCATAATCTTTTTACGTTTAAAAAAAGTGGTAATTACCCTGCAAAGATACTTGATTTTTTTGTCTTAAAACCTATTTTAAGCTACTTTTTCCCCTTAACTTCTCTTTTATATTAAAATGTAGGGTATAAATAAGGTGGTGTTGTGGCCGGGAATCGCGTTTTTAAGGAATAGCAAAAAATGTTTGTTATCCCCAGTGTCACTTATAAAAACTGTACACCATCAACTTGATGGAATAAATGTAGATAAACTCGGCTTTCGTTTTTGTCACAGGTGGGGAGAGGTTCTCAATCCTTCTTATGCTCTCACATTTTTCGAAAGCCCAATAAATATTTACCCTTCCCTTTTCCTAAATAAAACAAGAAAAGGGAAGGGCGAATGTTTTAGTCTCTGCTTCCGAATATCCTTAACAGATACAAGAACAGGTTGATGAAATCGAGGTAGAGGCTCAAGGCGCCCATTAGAGCAATCTTTTGTGCACCTTCGCTCATGTCTACTTGCAAGGCCAGCATCCTCTTGATTTTCTGACTATCCCATGCGGTGAGCCCCACGAAAATGGCTACACCGATGTAGCACAGAATCATGTCAAACATGGCACTCTTCATAAAAATATTCACCACTGTAGCGATGATGAGGCCGATGAGAGCCATAAAGAGGATATTGCCAATCTTCGAGAGGTCGGTCTTGGTAAAATAACCATACGTAGCCATAGCCCCGAATGTGCCGGCAGTGATGAAGAACACTTTGGCGATAGAGGTCATGCTGTACACCAGAAATATGCTCGACAAAGTTACACCATTGAGGGCCGAGTAGATGATAAATAGTGTAGTGGCGGTGGTGAGCGACAGCTTGTTGATGCGTGCCGTAGTGTAGAACACCAATCCCAACTCCACAATAAACAGTACCCAGATGGTCATACTGTTGGCAAAGATCATTCCCATTATGCTTGGGCTGGTGGCCACGCCGTATGCACAAATACCTGTGATGGCAAGTGCCATAGTCATCCATACGTACACCTTACGCATGAGGGCAGGGAAAACGGCAGAAAGGGCTCCTTGTCTCTCACGTATAATTTGTTCCAATTCGTTTACTTCCATGTTGTGTCTTGTTTGATTTATATTTTGATTTTGTTGCAAATATATGTTTTTTATTATTCAAAAGCAAGAAGCGTGCCATTCTTTTTCTTTTTTTAAGTAATGCAGCATGAAAACAGCGGTGTAATGACATGTACGATATTATTTTCTGCACCTACACACGGCTTTCCGAGATTTTATCAGACTTTTATGTTCAGCCGTTGCGGGCAACGGTGTGTATGATGTTATTTTCTGCACCTACACACACGACTTTTCACAACATTGTCAGACTGTCGTGGATGGCAGAAAGCCGGTGTGGGAATCATATTTAGAGGTCTTTTTATTCCAATACACGTGTGTGATTACTCATTCGCGAAACTTTAATAAAGCATGAGCTGTTAAGTAGGAAAAATATTGATCAATTTCGTTCAAAACTAAGGCAAAATTCGCGCATACGAAATCAGACAGGCACACGACTCTAAATACTCGAAAATTAGAGGGGTTTATAAATGACTGATAATCAAATGGTTGCAACGATGCGGCCTATGGGTTGAATTTTTGAGTCTGTTTCTCGTTGCGGTTAAAGCCTAATGGGAGTGCGGTTGAGCTTCAATGGCGACACGGATCGGCTCTAATTGTATGCCGACAAGGCCTTAGAGGCAATGCGGTTGAGGCTCAATCGCAGGTGACATACATTTTTTTGAAGTGCCCATCGCTGTATTGGGCAGAAAAACATAGTCCTTTTTGTTCTAAATGAGAAAGCTCAGACGCCCTCGAAAACAGTTATATTTTTTGACAGAAAGTGGAACATCTTGTATATGCCTTTATTCTTGTGACCTTCCCCGTCATTTCCCATTCTTCATTTCCCATTCTTCATTCCTCATTCTTCGTTCTTCGTTCTTCATTCTTCATTCTTCGTTCTTCATTCTTCATTCTTCGTTCTTCATTCCTCATTCTTCATTCTTCGTTCTTCCCTCTTCCCTAATATATATAATGTGTCTGCTTTTCTTCTCTTGATCTGTGTCAATCATTTGGGTTTTTCTTCAATTATTATCAACTTTTTCTTCAAAACATTTGGAGGGTTGCTGTTTTTTATATACCTTTGCACTCGCTTTCCGAA
>CALKIW010000194.1 GCA_937995875.1 uncultured Bacteroidales bacterium
GCCAGACGAATGGCATGACGCTTGTCGGGCCATGTAAACTGGTAACGCTCTTGCCCTTCACCAGTGGCATCGGGAGACAGTGCCTGACGAAGTTTGTCGAAGTCTATCACCTGACGAAGTTTGCCATTTTCGTCCTTTGCCTCTGTCAGGCATTCCGGCCAACGTTGGGCAATGTAAGCCATGTTATCGCTCACAATGTCAGGAGTTTGCATTTTTAAGTGTTCCATATCTTAATTCCGCAACTAAGTGCAATTTATTGTTAATATATTTTATAAGACTCTGAGAAACAACAAGTTCCTATGTTTTTGCCGCTGATATAATCTTCACTAACTTTATGGTGTAAAAAAAAGTACAATTCTATGCAGCATGACAAAGATAGCAATAAAATGTGATAATTTCATACCCATACGATGGTATTTTTATGCGCTGAACGGTTTTGAATCTTCAACGGGTGCGCATCCGTATGTTCTGTGCCGAAAGTGGCTCGTTCATCACGGAGCTTGTCGAGGAAACACCTCTGTATGATAAGTGAATAACTTCTGTATATTTTCTTGACAAATGGTCTCTCAATTTTCGCGAATTTAAAAATAAAAATCCTTTGAGCCGAAATACGCGAAAATTGCCGTATTTTGTAGTTGTTTGACAATCAGCAGTTTAGCAAAAATGCTCTCGCCTTCGCTGTTTTGCCGTCTGCGATTGCATATCAAACGGCAGCGTGGTTAGGCCCTAATCGCAATGCGACGAAGCTTCTATCGTGTCGCCACTAAGCCCAAGCCGCACCGTCATTAGATACTCATCGCACTGCCACGGATTTTTTTCGTTCGTCCAAATAGATTTTAACCGTAAAAACATAGCCCTTTTTCCTCTGGATGCTCCGAAAATAATCATCGGTTTTTGGTTATTTTATTTTACACAGCGTAGGGTGCGTACAGTGGAGGCACGTGCTTAGATTTTAACATCATCAATGTGGCGTAGGGGTAAGGATTAGTATTGATTTTCCGTTTTTCCCGGTGCACCGGCCTGAGGGAAACTGTACGGTGACAGCACGTTCGTGCAGGTGATACCGGGAAAAGCGGGGGAGAATAGGGTTGCTCTTGGAGGATTGTCTATGGGAATTTGGGATATTTGTCGAA
Source organism: uncultured Bacteroidales bacterium (assembly GCA_937995875.1). GTDB lineage: Bacteria > Bacteroidota > Bacteroidia > Bacteroidales > Bacteroidaceae > Prevotella. Next base: position 1,134 of record CALKIW010000194.1, read on the forward strand.
GTCCGGCTTGCGCTTTTCGAGGAATGCGCGGCCGCCCTCACGGGCTTCGTCGAGTGTATAGTAGAGCATGGTGGCATCTCCGGCCAGCTCTTGGATGCCCGCCTGTCCGTCAAGTTCGGCATTGAAGCCCGCTTTCATCATGCGCAGGGCCAGCGGCGACCGCTCCATCATGGTCTCTGCCCAAGCCACGCAGGTGTCTTCAAGCTGCTCAAACGGCACCACCTTGTTGACCAGCCCCATGTTCAGCGCCTCTTGGGCGGAGTATTGTTCGCAGAGAAACCATATCTCGCGCGCTTTCTTCTGTCCCACGATGCGAGCCAGATAGCCGGCGCCGAAACCCGCGTCGAAACTGCCCACCTTGGGGCCGGTTTGTCCGAAAATGGCATTTTCGGAAGCCACGCTGAGGTCGCACATCACGTGCAGCACGTGTCCGCCACCGATGGCATAGCCATTGACCATCGCAATGACAGGCTTGGGCAGCCGTCGAATCTGCATCTGCACGTCGAGCACGTTCAGGCGGGGCACACCGTCGTCGCCCACATATCCGCCGTTGCCCTTAACGTGCATGTCGCCCCCTGAGCAGAAGGCCTTGTCGCCGGCACCGGTCAATATCACCACGCGAATGTCCATGCAGTCGCGGCAATGGGTGAAGGCCTGCCCCATTTCCATCACTGTTCGTGGGGTGAATGCGTTGCGGTAGCGTGGCCGGTTGATGGTTATTTTTGCAATGTGATGATACTCCTCAAAGAGTATTTCCTTGAAGTCGAAACCTGCTATCGGTTTCCAATTACGTTGAGTCATATCTTTGGATTTAAGTTGTTATTTGGAGAAGGTCGCGAAGTTGAGGCTGTTTTAGGTGACCGTAGGTCAATGATCGGGAGATGTTTCCTTGTCATAACAATGTCTTTTTGTTCCTAAAGCATTCTCCTTGATCTCTTGTTTTCTTTTTAATTCACCTTTTTCTTATTCCCATAGAGGTAATCTTGCAGCACGCGTTTGTCTTCTTCCGGGTCGGTAAATACTTCTAATAGAATAGGTACCATGCTGTTTGGATTTGTCAGCGCCATGAGACCGTCGTACAGTTCTTCTTGGTTGTGGGCGGCGTAATATTGCACGTTGTTTTCCTCACATATACCTTTGGCCGTTGTGTGATGGGCTGCGGCAATAAATTCTTTGCTTGCCGGACTATCTTCCAACCCCGGCAGACTTCTGAAAATGCCTCCTTCGCCATTGTTAAGCAGCAGAACTCGGAGGTTGTTGGTGAGGTTGTTGTTCCACAAGGCGTTTTGGTCGTAGAAGAAACTGAGGTCTCCGATGACACAGAACACCAGCTCATCCACGTCGCAGGCATAGCCAACGGCAGTGGAGAGACTGCCCTCTATGCCGTTCACACCACGATTGACGAAAAGATATGAGTGTGAACAGATGAGCCCCAAGCGCACGGCCATGCTGTTGGCAAACTGGAACTCGCAGTTGATTTCCAATGTCATGTCGAAAAACGCACGCACGGCAGCCAACTGCGAAAAGTCGGGTTCATAGTTGTTATAGCGTTTCCTGCACTTATATGCCAGTTTGTTCCAGCGGTGCATAAAGGCCGTAGGCTTCTTATTTTCTACGGCGTCTCCAAGTGCTGATAAAGTGTCATAGACGGTAGATCGCAACACATCTGTGGCATTCATGAACACATCGTGCAGTTCGCCATCGCGGTTTACTATGATTGTGCGTGCCCCTTTGGCTTTCTGTAGGAATTTCTTGAGCCGTTTGCTCACAAAGGTGTCGCCCAAGTAAACAATAAAGTCGGGCAGATATTTCTCTTCCTCTCCCTCAATCTCGATGAGCATTTCTTCAATGTGCAGAGGCTCGCAGATAATGTCGTCGGCTAATTTTTCATAGAGCACGACGGCATACTCTATCAAACTGAGCATCGGCAGGTGAATATGCTCCAAATGTTCCGGTTTGGTCTGTCCGATAAGAATCATGGGACGTTTGGCCCTCTTAAAATCTTTGGCAATGTCCATCAGAGTGAGAAAGTCGGGGAGGTCCTGATGCAGTTGAATTTTACGTTCATCGGGAAGCGCTTCGACAGAAAAATCGAAAAGGGGCTCAGAGATGGGCACATTGATGTGAACGGGGCCTCCTTCACCGCGTTCCATGGCGATAAGGGCTTCGTTCACGAGACGGTTGCAATACCAGTGCTCGGTTTCGTCGTGCGGTTCGGGCAGATTCACGGCTTTGCGCACAAAGTCGCGCAAGGCGTTGGGCTGGTGCAAAGTCTGGCCTTGCAGCTGGTCGATCATGCAGGCCGGGCGGTCGGCCGAGATGATGATGAGTTTGCGATGCTGATACAGAGCCTCAGCCGCAGCAGGTGCCACGTTGAGCAATGCCGATCCCGACGTGACACAAATTGCAACAGGCTCGTCGTCTATCTGGCTCAGTCCCAGGGCAAAAAAGCCCGCCGAACGCTCGTCGGTCACGGCGTAACATTCAATTTCGGGACACTCGTTGAGGTTGTGAACGATAGCGGCATTGCGACTTCCGGGACAAACCACAGCACTGCGCACACCCCATTTCACCAGCAGGGCGGTCAGTATGTTTACATTATCTTTATTAGCGTACATCGTGTTAGAAGTTAGATGGTGAGCAGACGGAGCATTGTTTGCATTTTCGTTTGGGTTTCCTGCCATTCCGACGTCATGTTGCTGTCGTGCAGAATGCCCCCTCCGGCATAGAGCCTTAATTTGTTTCCGATAATCTCCATACATCTCAAGGCTACATATAAATGGGTTGATCCCTGTAGGGCAAGGGGACCGCAGAAACCACTGTAATATTTTCTCTCGATTGATTCGTTGGCGGTTATAAATGCGCGGGCATCCTCTTTGGGAATGCCACACACCGCCGGGGTGGGATAGAGGGCTTCGATGAGCGTACCGATATGGCTTGCGTTGTGCAGCCTGAATGTAAAATCCGTCCTCAGGTGCAACAGATGAGCCGCTTCTGTGGTATAGGGACCGTGTGCAGAAACGGTATCGGCAAATTGGCTCAGGACGCTCATGATGTAAGTGCTTACATAGTGTTGCTCCTCCCTGTTCTTCTCCGTCCACACTGCCTTGCTTACGTCTTGTGCATCATTTTCACGCTTCATCGTGCCGGCCAAAGCCATAGTGTGCCATTCGTCATCACTGCTGTTAAGCAACACCTCCGGCGTAGCCATGAGCCATGTGCCGGCTTGCTGCATGGAGACAAGGGCTATAAACTGGTGGGGATAGAGGTCGCAGGCTTTCAAGAAAAGGTCTTTTGCGTTGATGGCCTCAGGCGACTCGATTTGGCAGCATCGTGAAAGCACAATCTTGCCAAATCTTCCCGCTTGGGTCTCTGCATGAAATTTGCGGAAATCTGAAGCATAGGCAGTTTTCTCCGTTGCCCGTTCTGTTACGACTGTTGAAGAGCCTTCCATAGTTGCCGGCGTCTCCACCTCGTGAGATTCGATCACATCCGGCTGCAACAGCAAGACGGGATGTTGTTCTGAAACCACAAAGGGAGCCATTGCAAATCCTGCGCACCCATTCAGTTTGACCACCGAATCAAGCACCAGCGGGCTGCCTTCCGTCTGTGCCACAAACGTATAATGGCTCTGTTCGGGCAACCTGTAATAGGCATAATTCTTCAGCTTTTTATCCACTGACAGTCCTTTCTATTCGTCTTCGGCAGGCTGGAAAGGCTGATCGCCTTTTTTCGGATCAATCACGTAGTTGGTTACTTGCACGGTAGAGACCAGTTTGCCGAGCGCGTTTTTTACCTCCACCTGCCACACGTGCAGGGTGTGGCCTTGGTGTAGCAATTTGGCGTATGCCGTCACGGTGTCGCCTTCTCGCACGGCACTGATGTGGTTTCCGCTCACATTGATGCCCACGCTGATTTTGTCGGGGCATAGCGACATCGACCCCACACCGGCTAAGTTTTCGGCCAGAGCCAGTGTGGCGCCACCTGAGAGAAAGCCGAATGGTTGGCGGTTGAGCTTGTCCACCTTCATGCGGGCCATGCAGGTGTCCGGCTCCGGAGTGGACAAAAATTCCATAGCCAGCGTGTTTGATAAACCGTCTTGCTGTTCTATGAGTGCTTTTTGTTTTTCTATATTCATTGTGGTCCTCTTTATATGTTATTATTGCAAAGATAAGAAAAAGAATCGTAGAAAGGCCCTATATGTATGGTTTTTTACAGACTTGTTGCATCGGAAGAATTGCCCTTCATCCCCTCTTTGCTGTTCGCCCATTGTTCCAACTGTTGCATATAGTTCGTAAAGTTCCTTTCTTGGGCATGTTTCCAAACGTCACCCAACATTGCGGCACCGCCATATCGCGTGACGCGTTACTCGGATTAACGAAGAAAAGATCATGGAACTAAGACAGATAAAATATTTCCTGAAAGTGGCGGAGTTGCTCAATTTCTCTGAGGCCTCCAAGGCTTTGTTTATAACTCAAAGTACACTCTCCCAGCAAATCAGACAGTTGGAGCAGGAGTTTGATACGGTGCTGTTTGCGCGAAACAGTCATGAGGTGTCGCTGACCGAGGCCGGAAGGCAGCTCCAACATTATGCCCAACGTGTGGTTGTCGATGCAGATGCTTGCGTGCAGAAGATGGAAGACTTGAAAAACATGTTGGCCGGCGAATTGAACATAGGGGTCACTTTCACATTCAGTCCGTTGCTCACGGAAACTGTTTTGGAGTTTATGAAACTATATCCCAATGTGCGCCTGAACGTGTTTTACAAGACTATGGGTGAGTAGATGGATATGTTGCAGCAGCGAGAGGTGGACTTTGTGCTGGCCTTCAAGCCGACAGGTAATAACAGTAAAATAGAGAGTCATGTGTTGTTCAATAATCATTTGTCGGTGGTGGTGAGCGATACCCACCCCCTTGCCTCCCGAAAGTCGGTGTCGCTGGATGATTTGAGGCACTTCGATCTGGCGCTGCCTGCGCGTGGTCTGCAGGCTCGCAGTTCGTTTGATGAGGTGACACGTAATATGGAAGACGAATTGAGAGTCAGACTGGAGTTGAACGATGTGAGTATCTTGTTGAAACTGATCAGGCAGAGTAAGCTGGTCACAGTGCTGGCTGAGGCCACTATTCACGATGAGGATGGTGTTGTGGCAGTGCCTTTGGAGATGGCTAACAACGACATGGAAGGTTGTATCCATCTGCTCAAGCAAGCCTATGTGAAGAATTCCGCACGCGAATTTTACTGTCTTCTGAGTGGCTCCCGTGCCATCTTGAAGTATTCTTCGCTGGCCAAATTGTTGTAATTGGCAGGAGGGAAAAGCCCATTTTCTTCGTATTCCGGTGTGTTAGGGGGTATGGATAAAAACTAAATGGTAAAATCTTTTGCAGCAACACACTTATTGTGTATCTTTGCTCTGAGGCTCACCGTTGATGGAGCCCGGTTAAAGAATACAATGAAAATATCATATACAGACAGAGTTCTCCACTTTAAGCAACCGGCCGGAACAAGTCGGGGCGTGTACACTACGCACCATTCTTACTATGTGCGCATAGAGCAGGATGGTGTGGTGGGCATTGGCGAGTGCTCGGTGTTGCCTGATTTAAGCAGCGACGCCATGCCGGCCAAACGCTATGAACAGATACTGAACAAGGTGTGTGCCTTTGTTGAAAAGACGGGTGGCATACCTTATGAGATGCTGCGCCCTTACCCATCCATACTCTTTGGATTTGAGACGGCCTTTGCCCAGATGGATGTCATGGGCTCTACGGCACTTTTCGACACGCCGTTTACACGGGGCGAGGAGGGCATCACCATCAACGGATTGGTGTGGATGGGCACTTTCGAGGAGATGTATGCTCGGATGGAAGAAAAGCTGAAAGCCGGTTTTAGATGCGTGAAACTCAAGATTGGAGCTATCGATTGGCAGAAGGAGATTGCACTTATCAGGCATATCCGACAATATTTTTCCCGTGACCAGATAGAACTACGTGTGGATGCCAACGGCGGTTTTACTCCCGAAAATGCCATGAGCCGTATGGAGGAGTTGAGTCGATACGACATTCATTCTATTGAGCAGCCCATCCGTCAGCACCAGTGGCGGGAAATGGCAAGGCTGTGTCGAGAATCGCCCCTGCCCATCGCGCTCGACGAAGAACTTATCGGTGTGAATCAGCTGGACATGAAACGGAGGCTCTTGGAGGAGATACGCCCCGCCTATATCGTACTGAAACCCAGTCTGCATGGTGGTATGATGGGCACCCGCGAGTGGATAAGCCTTGCGCAGGATCGTGGCATTGGGTCATGGATTACGTCGGCATTGGAAAGCAATATTGGGCTGAACGCAGTGGCACAGTTGTGTGCAGATGTGTATGGTCCGGGTATCACGATGCCACAGGGACTGGGAACGGGCCTGCTCTACACCGACAACATTGATATGCCTTTGGAAATTCGGGGTGATAAACTATGGACAATTCAAAACGAACACCATGTTGCTGAATGATTTTTTAAGCGAGTGGAGGAATGGAGAGTCGTGTATGACGGTGAAAACCAGTGGATCTACGGGCAAGCCCAAGACCATGTTGGTGGAGAAGGAACGTATGCTCAATTCGGCCAGGATAACCTGTGATTTCTTAGGGCTGACGGCAGCGGACACGGCGCTGCTCTGCATGAATCTCGACTATATTGGAGCCAAGATGATGGTGGTGAGGAGTTTGGAGCGTGGCATGAAACTCGTAACGGTGCCGCCGTCGGGACATCCCTATGCCGATCTTCCTGCTGAATTTCAGGCATTGGGGCGCATCACGTTTGCCGCGATGGTGCCTTTGCAGGTTTACAATGCGCTGCAAGTGCCGGAGGAAACCGAGTGGTTGCGCAGCATAGACCATCTGATTATAGGTGGCGGAGCCATTGATGAGCGCGTTGCTCAACAGCTCAGGACGTTTCCGAAGCACGTATGGAGCACCTATGGTATGACGGAGACGCTCTCGCACATCGCTCTGCGGCGACTAAGCGGTCCCGATGCAAGCGAGTGGTACAGACCGTTCGACACGGTGAAGGTAGGTCGGAATGCGGAGGGATGTCTTACGATTGACGCGCCGATGGTGCATGACGGACTGCTGGTAACCAATGACCGGGTGGAGTTGCTGCCTGATGGGATGTTCAGGATATTGAGTCGGAAAGATAATGTCATCGTTTCCGGTGGAATTAAAATTCAGATTGAGGAGGTGGAACACACACTCCGCCCTTTTATGGATAAGCCTTTTTTTATCACAAAAACCCCTTCGGAAAAGTTCGGTGAAGCGGTGGTGCTGCTCACAGAGGAAACAGATATGAAGCAGGTGGAGGAGATATGCATGAATGCTTTACCTAAGTATTGGGTGCCCCGAAAATACGTCCATGTGGACAAGCTGCCCATGACCGAAACCGGGAAGCCGGCGAGATTTAATTCACAATTCATAATTCATAATTCATAATTAAGGCTTCGCGGTGGCAATTATGAATTGTGAATTATGAATTATGAATTAAAAAAACTATGCTTCGCGAAAGAAGTCGAGTGCTTCTTTCATCTCTTCTTCGGTAGCGGTTTGATTGATACGGATGTCTCCAATATCGCCCAAGAGTGTAAAGTTGATGATACCGGCGGTGTTCTTTTTGTCGTGCATCATCAGCGAGATGAGTTCGGGATAGTCGTTGCAAGTGATGTTGTATGTCCCGTAGTAGTCTCGGATAAAGCGAGCGGTTTGTTGCATCTTGTCGGCAGGGAAGCCCAGTTTGACGGCCGAAAGATAGAGTTCGCAGATGAGCCCGAATGCCACCGCATAGCCATGCAATAGAGCGGGTGTGGAGTTTCCGCTGTTGGAGGAGGGCAGAGTGCACTTGAGAGAAAAGCTTTCGAAAGCGTGGCCGAAGGTGTGGCCTAAGTTCAGCGCCTTGCGCAGGCCCTGTTCTGTTGGGTCTCCTTTTACAATGCGTTCTTTTACCTGCACGGATTCCGCTACCATAGTTTTCAGATGGTCGAGGTCGGGAGCACTCAAGTCAAAGCACAGCAGCTCACCCCAATGTTCCTCATTGGAGATGAGACCGTGTTTGAGCATCTCGGCATAACCCGATCGGAGGTTTAATGCATCGAGCGACTGTAGGAAATTGGTGTCGATAATCACGAATCGGGCATCATTAAACACGCCTATTTCGTTTTTCAACCCTCCGAAATTGATGCCTGTCTTACCACCTACGGAAGCATCGACCATAGCCAACAGGGTGGTGGGAATGTTGATGAAGTTGAGGCCTCGCTTAAAGGTTGAGGCCGCGAAACCGCCTAAGTCGGTTACCATTCCGCCTCCGATGTTCACCAGACAAGAATGGCGGGTGGCACCGCCCGCTTGCAAACTCTGCCACACTTGAGAGAGCGAAGCGAGGTTTTTGTGAGTGTCGGTGGCTTCGATGGTGATCGGTTGTGCGTTTTTCAGACTTTGGTGGTCTCGCAGAATCGGCCAGCATTTTTCCCGTGTCGTTTTGTCTGTCAATACAAAAAGTTTGTCGTGCTCGCACTCCGAAATGGCATCGGCAAGCTCAGCCTTTATATTTTTTGATATGATGATGCTTTGGTCCATAATTCTATAGAATTTCGTTTGGCGAAAAATAAAGCTAAGGCTATTTTGACTTAATTCTTTTCCTTCGTTATGCACAGTCTTGGGATGCTTGTCTGTGGTTCATATTTCACCACTTTATAGCTTAATGCCGATGGAAAATTCAAATACAGAGGGATTCTGCGTTAGCTTCTGCTTTATGTTTTTCGTATGTTGCTAATTTGAAAGCAAAGGTAGTGATATATTATCAATGTTATGTAGATTTGAGCTGAAAAAGTTTCAAAAGTCTACATGTAGGTGTGCTATACATTTGTCGAAAGACCTGTTTTTTGTATTTATTCTGTCTTTTGCATTAAACCAAAAGACCGTTACCGCGTCTTAAGAGTGTAAACGATGATTTAATAATAGCTTTTTAAAAGTATGAAGAAAAGTATTCTCCTAACTATACTGATGTTGATATCTGTTGTGGCGGGAGCTCAGAAGAGAGAGATAAAAGGAATTGTGATGGATGACGAAACCAACGAATCTGTGCCAATGGTAACCGTTCAACTCTTAAAGCTGGACTCTACTTTTGTTACAGGGGCGGTATCTGACGCTAATGGTAAGTTTGTTCTCCACGCTCCGGCCAATGGACGATACATTTTCAAAGTATCGAGCATAGGTTACCTTGCTACCTTTAAGCAGGTGCACATTGCATCCAATCGTAATGTGAACATGGGAAACGTTGTGATGAAATCGGATGCGGTGATGTTGAAAGAAGCTAAAATTACGGCACAGGCTCTGAAGGTGAATGTGAAGGAAGATACCTTTGTATATAATAGTGCAGCCTACCGAACACCGGAGGGATCGGCCATCGAGGAGCTCGTGAAACGCTTGCCCGGGGCGCAGGTGGATGATGACGGTAAAATTACCATCAATGGTAAAGAAGTCAAGAAAATCCTTGTGGATGGCAAGGAGTTTATGACCGGCGACACGAAAACGGCCCTGAAAAACATCCCTACTTCCATTATTGATAAGATAAAGTCGTATGATCAGAAAAGCGACCTGTCTCGCGTGACCGGCATTGACGATGGTGAGGAGGAAACCGTGCTCGATTTCGGTGTGAAGCCCGGCATGAATAAGGGGCTGATGGCCAATGTCGATGTGGGTGCCGGAACGAAAGACAGGTATGCTACCAGAATGTTTGGAGGTTTTTTCAACAGTAAGATGCGCATATTCGGTATGGGTAATGCCAACAATGTGAACAACATGGGTTTTGGTGGAAGAGGCGGACGTTTCGGTCGGGGACGCAATGGACTGAACGCTTCGAAGATGGCCGGACTGAACATGAACTATGAGAAAAAAGACACGTTGAAGATAGATGGTAGCGTGAGATGGAATCATAATGATGGAGATGTGTTCAGCAAGAATTCTTCAGAAAACTTTGTAAGCCGGAACGGATCTTTCTCCAATAGTCTCAACCAGAACTATTCACGTGAAAATAATTGGAATGCACAGGCACGTATAGAATGGACGCCCGACACGATGACCAATATCATGTTCAGACCACGAGTAAGCTTAAATACCAGCGACGGACTGTCGAGCAGCCGTTCGGCGTCATATAACGCCGACCCGTACCTATACGTCACGGATCCGCTCTCGGAGGAATCAATGGCCTTGCTGGATGAGGACAGTCTGATGGTGAACTCCGGCGTTCGCAACAGTATAAACTATTCGGACAATAAGAGTTTCGGTGCAATGTTGCAATTTAACCGAAGACTTAACAGCAAGGGGCGTAACGTGACCTTAAGAGCCGATGTGGACTATAATGATGGAGATTCCAAAAGCCTGTCGACTAACAACGTGCATCTCTATCAAATAGAAAATATGCTGGGCGCAGACTCCACATATCAGACTAACAGATATACGGCCACGCCGAGCAAGAACTGGAGTTACAGGTTGCAGACAACCTATAGTGAGCCGCTGTGGAGAGGCACATTTTTGCAGTTGAGCTATCGATTCAGGTATAGTTATAACAAGAGCGACCGTTCTACTTACGACTTCTCTAATCTTGGAGAGAATTTCTTTTCAGGCTTAGATGCCGGTTATCGCGGGTGGGACGGTTATTTGGATCGCCTCAGTAGGCCATACCCCGATTATCGTGACGATGATTTGAGCCGATATTCCGAATATAAAAATTATAGGCATGATGTCGAATTGATGTTCCGTATGATTCGCCAGAAGTACCAACTGAATGCGGGTGTGTTGATGCAACCGCAGAATTCTAAATATGTTCAGAACTATCAGGGAGTGAATGTAGACACGACACGCAACGTGTTTAATGTGTCGCCCACGTTCGATTTCCGTTATCGATTCAATAAGGTGTCCAATCTCCGCATCAACTATCGGGCGAACACAACGCAGCCCGGCATTAACCAACTGCTGGATATTTATGATGATTCCGACCCGTTGAACATTTCTACGGGTAACCCCGGCCTCAAGCCTTCGTTTACACAGAACTTCCGTTTCTTCTACAATGGATATTTCGAGGCTACTCAGCGTTCGGTTATGGGCAATTTGAGGTTCTCTACAACGAGAAACTCTATTAGCAATAAAGTGACATACAATGAGCAGACGGGTGGGCGGATCATGCGACCTGAAAACATCAATGGTGATTGGAATGTGCACGGTGCTTTTATGTTCAACACGCCGTTGGATTCAGCCGGTCACTGGAACATGAACACCTTTAGCTATATGAGCTATTCTAACAACGTTGGATATGTGAGTCTAAATCAGTTCGCAGACTCGGAAAAGAACACGTCGAAGGACTTGAACGTTGGTGAGCGCCTGTCGGGAAGCTACCGTAACGATTGGTTGGAGGTGGAACTGGATGGCTCGTTGAACTATCGCCACTCGCGCAACAAACTTCAGAAGACGGCCGATATGGATACGTGGCAGTATGCTTATGGGTTGAATGTGAACGTAACGGCACCCTGGGGAACAGCAGTCTCGACAGATTTGCACATGAACAGCCGTCGGGGCTACAACGACAATTCGCTGAACACGAACGAGATGGTGTGGAATGCTCAAATATCCCAAAGCTTGTTGAAAGGGCGTCCGCTGACCATCATGTTGCAGTTCTACGACATTCTACACAACCAAAGCAATCTCAGCAGGAGCATTTCTTCCATGCGCCGCAGCGACACCGAGTACAATTCTATCAACAGTTATGTGATGCTCCATGTGAACTATCGGCTCAACCTCTTTGGCACAAAAGATAGCCGTCAGGGTATGAACAGACCCGGAATGGGACCAAACAGAGGTCGCCATAGGGGCGGTCAGGGCTTTCATGGCTTTGGCGGACATGGACGGATGTTTTGATAAAGAAAGAGAAAAGCGTAAGCATCCCAAAGGGTTAATGTTTGATGTTTACGCAAAAAACAATCGGAGCAATTCTGCTGAATAAAGTAGAATTGCTCCGATTATAATGATAGCGGTTAAGGGAGGATGCTTTATACTTGTTCGTTGATAATCTTTTCAATGGCTTTCGGGAAATATTCCATTTCCAAAAGGTGTTCTTTTGCCGCAATGTCATCGGCTGTATCGCTGGGAGATAGGGGCGTTTTATATTGCACAATGATTTCTCCCCCATCAATTTCAGAACTCACCCAATGGATGGTCATGCCGGTTTCGCTTTCTCCTGCGGCTTTTACGGCTTCGTGAACATGGTGTCCCCACATACCCTTGCCTCCGAATTTGGGGAGTAAGGCAGGGTGGAGATTGATCATGCGACGGGGAAAAGCATTGATGAGAAAGTCCGGAATAAACAGCAGGAAGCCGGCAAGCACGATGAAATTAATGTCGTATTGTTCGAGAATGGGCATAAGGTGGTCGGGTGTGTTGAACTTAGCCTTAGGCACAACACACGTATCTATTCCGAGCTTTTGAGCCCTTACCAAAGCGTATGCATCGGCTTTGTTGCTCAGAACGAGTTTGATGCGGATGTCTTTACTGTCTTGAAAATATTTGATGATATTTTCACAGTTGGTGCCACTGCCCGAAACGAAAATGGCTATATTGGTCATGGTTTTATTGTTTAAGGATTCCTATGATGTTGATAATGTTGTAAGGCAGGCGTTGGCAATAGTGAATATTGGAAGTGCTTGTCTGTCTATAGTCTATATGCTTCTTGTTCCTATCAGTCTATATCGTCCCAATCATCGTCATCAAATCCGAACATGACAGGATCGATAAAGGCGTCAATGGCACGCCGGTCTTTCTTGGTGGGGCGTCCCGTGCCCTTTGCTCTGTCTACGAATCCGCTGATGCGACTCATTTCGAGAAGCTCATATTGCTTTGGATCAGTGATGTTTTCATAAACTTGGGGTATGAGTTTGGCCCCAACGCGTTGCTCTATACACGCCAACACCTTAAAAGAATAGGTGACAGGGGGCTTCCTGACGCTAACGATTTCTCCCTCCTTGACGCTTCGGCTTGGCTTGACACTGTTGCCGTCTATTGTCACGCGATTGTTCTTTATCGCCTCTGAGGCCACAGTTCGTGTTTTGAAAATGCGTGCTGCCCATAGCCATTTGTCGATGCGTGCCGAGTCTCCATGCTTGGGAAGCCTGAGATTGGAGTTGCCGTTAGCCATTCTTTTTGTGTTTACCCAATTTGTTAAACTGGTTCATAGTGTTGTTAATGCCTTGAAGCACAAAGCTCTTTATAATCTCGACAGAGGTGTCGAAAGTGGGTTGGAGCTGCTTCATTTCATCTTCCGAATAATGTCCGAGCACCCAGTCTACTTGCCCTCCACGCGGATAATCGTTGCCTACGCCTATGCGCAGACGGGCATAGTTGTCGCCAATGAGCTGTATGATATGGCCCAGACCGTTGTGTCCTCCGTTGCTTCCATTAGCTTTCAGTCGGAATTCACCGAGTGGCAGGGCCACGTCGTCGCTGATGACAAGCAACCGACTTTGGTCTATCTTTTCTTCGTTGAGCCAATATCTCACGGCATTTCCGCTTAGATTCATAAATGTCGTGGGCTTCAATAATATGATTTTCCGGCCTTTGACAGAAGTCTCTGCCACGAAACCATATCGCTTGTCTTCAAAACAGATATTGGACGCCTTAGCAAAAGCGTCCAATATCATAAAACCAGTATTGTGTCTGGTCCCTGCGTATTCGTCGCCGGGATTACCCAATCCACAAATCAAAAATTTGTCCATTTCCGGAGACTTACTCTTGGTCAGCAGTCTTCTCTGTTGCTTCTCCTTCTTGTCCCTCAGTTGTTGCGCCTTCAGCAGCCTCCTCAGTCTCCTCTTCCTGAGCTGCGTTGCGGGTCATCTTAACAGAGCAGACAACAACATCTTTGCTTGTTGCAAACTTGAAATTTTCGAAGTTCAGCTCGCCTACCTTGATGCTGTCACCAATTTCCATACTTGTAACATCGATTTCGATGCGCTCAGGAATCTGCTGATAAGGAGCGATGACATCAAGTTTACGAACAGCGATATTCATGCGGCCACCGTTGCGAACACCCGGTGCAAGTCCTTCCAGCTTAACGGGAATACCAATAGTAATTGGCTTGTGGTCGTTTACTTCATAGAAGTCAATGTGCAGGGGAGCATCGGTTACCGGATGGAACTGAATCTCTCTCATGATAGCCGTATGAACTTCGCCATCGATGTTTATGTCAATAACATAGATGTGTGGAGTATAAATGAGCTTGCGGAGGTCTTTGAAAGTTGATGCAAAGGCCAAGGCAACCGGTTTGCCGTTTTCTGTAGCTTCGCCATAAAGGTTACATGGAATGAGACCTTCCTTGCGGAGGGCTTTAGAAGCTTTCTTACCAAGGTCTTCGCGCTTCTTACCTGTTAATTCAAACTTTTTCATGTTTCTACTTTTTAATGTGTTACTCTAAATTAAATTGTATAATTAATTCGCCATCACACTGGAAATCACTTTACCATAGTGAAATTGCGGTGCAAAGTTACTCTTTTTATTTCATAATGTGCAAAGTTTCCATAAAAAATATAGTTTTATGCGATTCTTTCTTGCAGGTGTATGGAAATTTAACTACTTTTGCATAGTAATTAAACAATACACACATCGAAACGTAAGGGTAATGATCAATCGGGATTTAATACGTGTTAAGATAGTTCAGCTAACCTATGCCTATTATCAAAACGGGAACAGGAATATGGATAACGCTGAAAAAGAACTGCTTTTCAGTCTATCTAAAGCATACGATCTTTATAATTTTCTCTTAGCGCTTATCGTTGCAGTCACCAAGGAAGAACGCTATCGTGTAGATATGCTGAGCCAACGTGCCGAACGAGAAGGCGCGGAAAAGCCCTCACAGCGGTTTGCTTTCAATCAGTTTGCCGTGCAGTTGGAGGAAAACAAAATGTTGAATGTTTTTCTTGAAGATAAGAAACTGACATGGGATGACGACATAGAGTTTGTGCGAAAGCTCTGCAACCAGATAGAGCAGAGCCAGATGTACAAAGACTATATGGCCAATCCGGAAACGGATTACGAAACCGACCGTGAACTGTGGCGCAGGCTATATAAAACCCTCATACAGGATAATACCGATTTGGATGCGCTTCTTGAAGAGAAGAGCCTGTATTGGAATGATGACAAGGAGGTTGTCGATACATTCGTTCTTAAGACAATCAAGCGATTCGAACTTAAGAACAAGAGCAAGCAGGAACTTTTGCCGGAATACAAAGACGAGGAAGACAAGGATTTTGCCCTCAAGCTTTTCCGTTCCACTATTCTCAATGCCGATGATTATCACTGCTACATGAGCGAAACTTCTCGTAATTGGGATTTTTCCCGTTTGGCTTATATGGATGTGGTGATTATGCAAATCGCTATTGCAGAGCTGCTCACCTTCCCCAACATTCCTGCCACTGTAACCATCAACGAGTATGTGGAGTTGGCCAAGTTGTATTCAACTTCTCGCAGTGGGGCATACATCAATGGCATGCTGGATGCCATAGCCCGCTACCTTATAGATACGGGCAAGATGTTCAAACAGATGCCGGAGCCACGCCAGCGCTACCAAGAACGTGACGGAGGACGACTTGGCAACGATGGCAAGGCGCCAGCGCGTTTTGTCCATCGTCCCAGAATCCAAGCGCAAACGAATACTGATACTCCTGATGCTGCCGATGGCTCGGAGGCTTCGGAAAGCATGGAGACGGGAAACGAAGAAGAGAACATTTAATAGAAAACAAAATAATCAATAAACAATGACTACATTAGTTTTAGCTGCTCAGTCAGCTCAGGGAGGAGGCATGGGAGGCATGCTTATCATGATGATTGCCATTTTTGCCATCATGTGGTTTTTCATGGTCCGTCCGCAGCAGAAGAAACAGAAGAAAATTCGTGAGTTTCAGAATTCTCTTCAGGAAGGAACCAAGGTTGTTACCGGCGGTGGCATCTATGGCACAGTGAAGCGCATAGACCAAGCCAGTAGCATTATTGAAGTTGAAATCGCTCGTGGTGTTGTTGTCTCTGTGGACAAGAGCTATGTCTTTGCCGACGTAACTCAACAGCAGCCCAATGCTTAATTTCAAGAAAATATATAACGGTGTCAGAAACTTTTTGTTCAAGTTGTTGAACAAGGAGTTTCTGATTTTTCTGTTCTTTCTCTTCCTGAGCGGTATCTTCTGGTTGATGATGACGCTCAATGAAACCTATGAGAGAGAACTTCCGGTAGTTGTGCGCCTTGCCGGAGTGCCCAAAAACGTGGTCATTACGACCAAAATGTCGGACACGGTATATGTTACCGTGCGCGACAAAGGTTTTGTGCTTTTGTCCTATTCTAAAAGTGGCAGACTGCAACCGCTGTCTTTTAATTTCTCGACCTATGCCAATCGGCAGACGGGCAGGGGGCAGTTGAAAATTGCCGATATACAGAAATCCATTCGTCAGCAGCTTTATGCCTCGACGGCCATCATTGGCGTCAAGGCCGAAAGCCTGGATTTCTATTACAATTATGGACTCAACAAGGAGGTGAAGATAGAGCTTGCGGGGCATATCGTTCCCAGCACCAATTACTATCTTTCCCACACGCAGTTCTCGCCGGAGAAGGTCGTGGTCTATGCAAGCGAGGACAAACTGGACAGCATTCGGTCGGTGACCACCGAATATTTAAACATCGTTAATTTTAACGATACGGTTGTCCGTACCGTCAGACTCAAGTCCATCACGGGTGCTAAAATTGTTCCGCAAACCGTTAGACTCACGTTGTTCCCCGATATTCTTACTGAGAAGAGTGTGGAGGTTCCTATTACGGTTATCAACAAGCCCGACGATTTGATCATCCGCACATTCCCACAGCGGGTGAATGTGCGGTTTACGGTCGGAGCCAGTATGTTCCGCATGATCAAGGCTAACGACTTTCATGTTGTGGCAGACTATCGTGAAATAGCTGCCCGCCCGTCTGACAAGTGCAACCTGTATCTGCAAAGCAAGCCGCGAGGAGTCAGCAATGCCCATTTGGAAATGAATCAGGTTGATTATCTCATTGAGCAATAATCTATGAAAGTAGCCATCACCGGAGGAATTGGCAGTGGCAAAAGCTATGTTTGCCGGTTACTCGCTAAACGAGGCGTCCGTGTTTACGATTGTGACGCGGCAGCCAAGCGGTTGATGCGTGAAGACGTGCAGTTGCAACAAGCTTTGAGCGAACTTGTAGGCAGTGCTGTCTGTTCGGACGGAGTTTTGCAGAAGGCGGTGTTGGCAGAATTCCTTTTAGCGTCGGAACGCAACAAACAGGCCGTCAACAACGTTATCCATCCGGCTGTGGCCCAAGATTTTATGACAAGTGGCTATGCGTGGTTAGAGAGCGCCATACTCTTTGAGAGCAAATTCAACGAGCGTGTTCCTTTCGACTTTATCGTGTGTGTGTCGGCACCTCTCGAAGTCCGCATCCGACGCATCATGAGCCGTGACGGCATTTCCCGAAAAGAGGCATTGGACTGGATAAACCGCCAGATGGCTCAGGAAACCGTTGTCGAGAGAAGTGACTACGTTATAGAAAATGACGGGAGGAAAAACCTTGAACAGCAAATAGAAGCATTATTAAAACAAATAAATAACAAGTAAAATGGAAACAATACTATCAATTGCCGGTAAGCCCGGACTTTATAAACTTGTGTCTCGCGGTAAGCAGAATCTCATCGTAGAAGCCATCGACGAAAGCCATCGTCGTTTACCGGCATTTCCCTCCGACCGCATTACGAGTCTTGGCGACATTGCCATGTACACTGATGCAGACGACGTGGCACTATGGGAGGTGCTGTCCAATGTAAGTAAGAAAGAGGGTGGCAAGGAAACTTCCATCAACTACAGGAAGTGTTCGAGCAAGGAACTTCGTGCCTATTTTGCCGAGGTGCTCCCCAATTACGACCCAGACCGTGTGTACGACAGCGACATCAAGAAACTGTTGCAATGGTACAACATTCTTGTGAAGAACGGGTACACGGACTTCAAAACCCTTTTGGCTCCTGCTGAGGGCGACAATGCCGATGACCGCAAAGACGCTGCGGAATAACACCTATATCTCCCGCTATCTATCAGGATGGCGGGATTTTTTTGGTCAGTTGCTTGCCGGATTGGTTATTTATCCCGGCAAACGTTTTTTGGGTGATATTCTTTCTCCAATACTGTATTTTTGAGGCAGGGTGATGACGGGCAAGCCTTTTTATCATTATTTCTTTAAGTGTAAAAATAAGATACATATTTTTCGATGATTATTGTTGAGGCTTCCAGCGCAAAAAGGGCTATGTTTTTTGCTCCCAAAAACAGTTCGCACACTGTAAAAAATGCAAGGCTACCGCGTATAACATCTTATCATGCTATGGTTAGGGCTTATCGGGCGCACGGTTAAGGCGTTTCCGCATGGTGGTTAAAGCTTAGCCGCCTCACCGTTCGATACTCAATCGCGGATGACAAAATAGAGTGCATGATGAGCTTTTTTAGAAATCCTTTGATTATCAAGATGTTATAAATTTCTCAATTTTCGCGAATTTCGGGCGTGAAGTTATGGCGTTTGCAAATTCACGAAATATACGCGGGTGTTTGTAAAGATAAATCGCAGCCGGCACTCCCTGCCTTTGTTCCAATGCTTGATCTGTCAGCAATGATTGAAGACAATGTTGCGGGTACACCATAGCTTTCATCTCGTGTTTTTGTCAAATAGTCACCCTTTTGTGTCAATTTGGCGCAGTTTTGCTGCTGGTATAACTCTTGCACGTTAGGGGGTGAATAAGATAAACAAAATAACAAATTAAATAAAGGAGAAATGATTATGTACACACGTAACGGATGGCTTCCAGAAGTCTTTAACAGTTTTTTTGATACAAACAGTATGAACCGCTCAAGCTCAACCTCACCGGCTATCAATGTGCGGGAGAGTGACGACAAATACATTGTCGAACTTGCTGCACCGGGCTTGAAGAAGGAGGATTTTGACGTAAACGTAGATGCTGAGGGTGACCTCACCATCAAGATGGAAAAGCAACATAGCGACAAAGAGGAAAACGGCCGCTATCTGCGGCGCGAGTTCTCATACGCCAAGTTTGAGCAAACACTCATTTTGCCGGATGACGTAGACTGCGAGAAGATAGCAGCGCGCATGGCCGACGGAGTGCTCACCATTGATCTTCCGAAGCTCAGCAAGGAAGAGAAGAAAGTGACGAGAGCTATTGAGGTGTTGTAATTCTACATAAAATAGACAGACAAACAGCACCCATATCATAAGTTGAAGCCCCAAATGCACGGCATTTGGGGCTTTTTCTGTAACTTTGCACTCGTAATAAGATTACATATATAAGATGAGTACATTACTTTTGTTTACGTTTGCAGCTCCACAGATGTGGCTTCAAATCGTGCTTTTTGTCGTAGGAATTATTGTGGTTACATGGGGTGCCGACCAGCTTACCGATGGTGCTGTGGGACTTGCCGAACGCATGGGAATACCACAAATCGTCATTGGCCTCACCATCGTAGCGGTGGGTACGTCGATGCCGGAGTTTTTCGTGAGCCTCATGTCGGCCGTCAATGCCACGCCCGATTTGGCTGTTGGAAACATTGTGGGCAGCAATATCTTCAATGCTCTGTTTATTGTGGGTGTTGCCGCTGCACTCTCTCCGATAGCTATTCTCCATAGCACGGTGAAGAAAGACATTCCTTTTGCACTCGTTTCTTCTGTGGTGTTGCTCATGATGTGTCTTGATGGCGGCATCTCCCGGCTCGATGGCGGCATCCTGACGGCTATGTTTGTTCTTTTCATGTATATTGTTTTGAAGGGAGCAAAGGGCAACCCTGAAGTTGCTGCAGAGCCGGAAGATAGCGACAGGAAACCTATGCCCGTTGGCAAGGCAGTGGTGCTGTTGATAATCGGTTTAGGCTGTCTGATACTCGGCTCCAATGTGTTTGTAGACAACGCTTCGGCCATAGCCAAGAGCTTGGGCATGAGCGAGGCGCTGATCGGACTCACCATCGTGTCGTGCGGAACGTCATTGCCCGAATTGGCTACCAGCGTGGTGGCTGCCCGTCGTGGCAATAGTGGTATTGCCATTGGTAATGTGTTGGGTTCCAATGCGTTCAATATCCTCATGACGCTGGGTGTTACAGGACTGATCGCCCCGATGCATCTCAGTGGCATCACCAGTGTGGATCTCTCCGTCATGGTCATCTCTATGGTGCTGCTTTGGCTTTTCTCTTTCACCAAACACCGCATAGAGCGATGGGAGGGAGGTTTGCTGCTGGCTGTTTTCATAGGTTATATGACTTATCTTGTCATGCAGGCGATATAGTGGCGAAAGCAAAATATAATGGGCACGCGATTTCCCGTTCAGGGCTGTCGCGTGTTTGCGTATTGGGCTGATGTCTTGGCATCTTCGATTTTGAGGCTCATACAGTCGCCTTTGTGCGAAGTTTTATTTTGGCAGTAGAGCAATTTTCGGCCTTTTGTTGTCCATAAGCCAAAATAACTTTGTACCTTTGCAACCGAATAGAGTGCTTGGTAAACCTCTTTAAAAACAAGAAATGGATAATAAAAAACAAACAGTGAGTGTGCTGTTTATGCTTGTCAGCATACTCTTTTGCGTTTGTCTCATTGCGGCAAACGTTCTCGAAACAAAGCAGATAGCAGTAGGTCCCATTAGTCTTACAGGTGGTCTCAT
>CALKIW010000195.1 GCA_937995875.1 uncultured Bacteroidales bacterium
AGCCAAGTCGCAGTGTGGTTACTACCAAACCGCATAGCCGTTTTTGTTAAATAATTACAAGTTTTTGATTACCAGTAAGTTTAAAAAGGCTTTGTTTTTGGCGTATTCCCAACAAGGTATTTTTAATTTCAGAATACGCGAATTTCAGAAGCACATTATTCAAATCTTTTCATAAGATTTACTTTGCAGGTTATGCCTGCAACAGAGGCTCGTCCATCATGGTTAGAGCATGAGGAAAATAACATACCGGCCTTTATACAATGACCTTGATTTTACGGTAGTTAGATCGGTATTCGGAGGGTGAACAACCGCGTTTGCGCTTAAAGATGCGGTTGAAATTGCTGATGTTGTTATATCCGCATTGAAAACTTATTTCCGAAATGCTCTGCGTGGTGTCTATCAACATTCGTGTGGCATAGCCCAATCGAATGTCGATGATGTAATCGCTCAGTGTTCGACCGGTATGAATCTTGAAGAATCGGGAGAAAGCACAGTCGCTCATATTGGCAATCGTGGCCAGATCTTTCAGCTTGATGTCGTACATGTAATTCTCGTTGATGTAGTTTTTTACTTTGAGAATTCGCCGACTGTCGTCCTCAATATTCACCTTGGCATAGCTGGATGATGCCAACGTGCGAGAGCCTTCGCAGCGAGAAAGAGTGTTGAGGATGGAGAGAAACTGCATGAGAGCCTCAAAGTTGTCGGTGATTTGACTGAGGGTGTCGAGCTTGTCGTAGACCTTAATGATGGCCGACATGTTGAAGCACAACCCTTTGCGGGCTTCGTGTATCATGTTGCGGATATATTCAAAGGGCTTCTTGTCGAAGAAACCGTCACTTTCATCATCGCCAAATTTGAATTGAATAGTGATTTCCCTGATATCTTCGCTCTTGCAATCGGCCTGCTCCCATACATGTTCAAGGTTGCAGCTTGTGATAAGTACAAGGTCGTATTCGCCTACAATCTCTGCTTTGTCGCCCACGATGCGGCGTGCTCCGGCAGCGTGTTCAACAAAGTTCAATTCATACACCTCGTGATTGTGGATGGGGTAGGTAAATTCTTTTTTGTGCCTGTCGGCAATATAGAGAGCGTCTTTCTCCATGAGTGGAGTGATCTCATGCAATACATAACCTTCTGTCATTTCCATTAGTTCTGATACACTTACAAACTTACTGAAAAGAGTGGACGATAACGAACTTTTTTTGTTAAAGTGCGTTATGTTGAGTGATTTATGAGTTTTGGTCAGCTTGTACGGATGGAATTACGGCTCCGGAATGTCTCGTTCCATCAGCTCCAGACACAGGCGGCTGTTGTGGTAAGGGCACTTCCAAAATCCGGCCTTATCGTCATCGCGGTTGATGGAGCCGTCTTCGTTTCTGCCCCAAAACCATTCGCCCCGTTCGTGGTCGATGAGCTGTTGTTTGGAATAATCCCAGCAGCGGAGCGCAATGTCAAGCGCACGACGATCACCAAAGTATTGATAGAGGTCGATGTGGCCGATGATACATTCGCACATCACCCACCATTGTCGCTCCCCGTCGGTCCGGCCGTTGTCGGCCCGGTGTTCGTGAATGAGTGAGCCGTCGGGTTGCAGGCCCTCGCCGGCAGCTTTGGCTATTTTCGGCAGCACACTTTCCACTCGGTCAAGGACAGTCTTGTCGCCTAAGACGAGAGCCGCCTCATGAAGCAACCACACAGCTTCGATGTCGTGTCCGTAGCTGTACACATTACGCTTTCCGCCCCACTGCTCATCAAAAAAGAGGTCGAGATGATAGGTATGGGGATTCCATATTTTGTCGAGAAAAATGTCTATAAGGTTTTGCAGTTGCTTCCTGAGTCCCTCGTCGGGCCAAACCCGATAAAGATTGGTGTAAGGCTCCAGCACATGTAGGTGTGTGTTCATCGTCTTAGCACCATTCTCATCTTTGTTGCTCAGCCTCATGTCGTCGATGGGTTGCCACTCTTGGGTGAGGGCTTCGGTGTAGCCGTTGTTCACTTTGTCGAAGGCGTGACTCTCGATGTCGCGATACAGAGCGATGGCTCTCTCCAGAGCCGTGGCGTCGCCGGTGGCTCTGGCATACTCGCTCAGTCCGTAGATGGCAAAACCGATGGCATAAGTTTGTTTTTTGGTATCGAGCGGAAGCCCTTGATAAGTCAGGCTCCAGTACACACCGCCATATTCTTGGTCGATGAATTTCCCGATGAGATAATCTTTTGCACGGGTTGCAGCTTGAAGATAGTCGGGATTTCGGGTCACCCGATATGCAGCCGAGAAGGCCCAGAGTATGCGTGCATTGAGAACGGCCCCCTTGTCGGCTTCCGGGTGGATGCGGCCGTAACCGTCGGCCCGCCCGTAAAAACCGCCATGTTCGCGGTCTACCATCTGTTGCAGCCAATAGTTGAGAATGTGCTGGTCTAACGTTAGCCGCATCTCGGCTTTGAGTTCTTTGATAGTGGTCATGATTTTATAATTCGCTTTATTCGGCAATATCGGCAAAGACTATTTTGACGATATTGCTGCGGTTGGGTGTGGTGTACGTGAGAATAACAATGATAACAACGGGAATTGGCAGATACGGCAGTCAGGCGCAAAATTTGCCCCCCGTTGATGTAGGTGCGGTCGTCCACAACGCCCACTATGAAGTCAATATAATAACCTCGGATATGCGTAATGACAATTTTAGTACCTACAATGACTGCCGAAAAACCAAGAGTGCCGGCATGGAATATCATCAGGCAGGCTCCGAAGAACTTTCATACATCAACGACGATATTTCAGTGAGGCTGTGGCCGGTCATTTCCCGGAGCTTGATCATAGTGCGCGATTCTTGGCAATAAGGCGCTTGATATTCTCAACACTGGCTGATGTGGTCAGTCCGTCTTCGGGAGTGTTCAGGCAATAGTCTACCAGTTTGTCGATAGTTGAGGTTGCCACGTGCATCCTCGTGTCTGAGGAAGCGTAATAGATAAACACTTTTCCATCTTCGTCGGCAATCCATCCGTTGGAGAACACCACGTTCATCACGTCGCCGATATATTCGATTCCTTCCGGCACCAAGAAATATCCGCCGGGTTGTGCAATCACCTTTGTTGGGTCGTCGAGTGCAGTCATGTAGAGATAAAGCACGTAGCGCAGTCCGCTGGCGCAGGCTCTTACGCCGTGAGCGAGGTGTAACCATCCCTTGTCGGTTTTGATGGGGTGGGGACCTTCACCGTTTTTCACCTCCGTGATGGTGTGATAATGTCGGGCGTTGATGATTCTTTCCTCTGTCACCTCAGCGTGGGTAATATCGTCTACCAGTGCCCAGCCGATTCCACCACCTGAGCCTGTGTCGATGAAGCCGTCTTGCGGGCGGGTATAGAGAGCATATTTTCCATCGACAAATTCGGGATGGAGTACCACGTTGCGCTGCTGACTCTTAGTCTTGAGATCGGGCAGACGTTCCCATGTGACAAGGTCTTTGGTGCGTGCGATACCTGCCGTTGCAGTGGCTGCCGATAAGTCTTCGGGATGGTTGTCGTCGTGTCGCTCGGCACAGAAAATTCCATAGATATAGCCGTCTTCATGTGCTGTGAGACGCATATCGTAGATATTGGTGGCCGGAACAGCGCTTTCGGGCATGGTGATAGGCTCCTCCCAAAAGCGGAAATTGTCTATTCCGTTGGGGCTTTCGGCTATGGCAAAGAAACTTTTCCTATCAGCTCCCTCCACACGCACAACCAGAAGGTATTTGCCCTTCCACTTGATGGCGCCTGCGTTGAAAGCCGCGTTCATCATGATGCGCTGCTCGAAAAATGGATTATCCTTCTCATTGAAGTCGTATTTCCATTCCAAGGGGGTATGTTTGGCGGTGATAATAGGGTATTTATACTTGGTGTATATGCCGTTGTCCGATGTCAATGGCTCGTTTTTTCGGGTAACAAGTTCTTCATAACGTTGTTTCACCTCAGCAACTCTTGTTTGAAAATCTGTCTTCATTATTTATTTTTTAATTGTTATTTGAAATTACTTGTTGAATAGTTCGAAACTATATATAGAATGAATCAAGACTATTTATTGATGTTATTCAGGAGCATTATGTTCCCGTCAGAAAAGAACTACAGGGAGCATTCCGCGCACCTTTATTCCGGAACATGACCGAAATCTTCTTTTTTCATGTTCCATGCGTTGCGCCGTAATAGCCCGTAGCGGGGGTAGAAGTCACGAATTTATTTGAGACCAATGTTTTTGAGTCTTCTGGCAGATTGCCGAATGACCCGTAGCGTTGTCTTGTCCGAAGTGAAAACAGAGTTCAATCCTTGCTGTTCCTGTGCGGGATCACCACAATAATCATCGCCGGGCAACCATTGTTCATGTTTAGGCTTGGCATAGCCTCCCCATCCCCAGAAATTGCATCCCATGAAATCGGTTTTGTCTTTGTCTGCATTTCCGATTTGTGAAAACACATATTGATAATAAGCATCTCTGCCATTAGTAGTGGAAGACTTGGCGAAGGAGAATCCGTCTCTGGGATAGCCGAACTCCTCCATCACAACAGGCTTTTGCAGTTTCTTGCTCAACAGCATAGCACCGTCCAAGTATTCTTTTGTTTTCTTGCACGCTATATCGACACTTTCTACCACTTTGTCTTTCTTGGTCCAACCCCAGTTATATGGCCAAACATGAATAGTGATGTAGTCTATATTGGGATCAGAGCAAATGGATTCGAAAGCATCAGGGTCGTCTTCGCAACCGGCAACACCTTCAGAGCCTAATGAAACAAGATGATTGCGGTCGAGACTTCTGATCAATGCTGATGATTTCTTAAGCCATTTTTGAAATGCAGGAATTGTTTCTTTGCTGAAAGCACGAGGCTCATTCCCAATCTGCCATGCCATGATTGCAGGGTCATCAGTATATTTTTTCCCTGTATATCTGTTTGTTCGCGTGACGATAAACCGGACATAGTCATAAAAAAGTTCTTGAGCCTTGGTGTTTGTCGAGAAACTTTTCACGAAATTTGTGTAAGCCGGATAGCCGTGTTCGTTTGGGCGAGGAGCCTTTCCGGCCCCTGCTTGCTCCAGATAATAGCCATAGCCTCCGCTCCATTCCCATGCATTATTAAGATAAAGCACTGCGACCATGTCTCGTTTACCCATTTCTTTCAGCAAATAGTCAAGTCCGGCTAAAATGGTATCGTTATACACACCGGGTGCCTTTTGCAGGGTCGGTTCAACTTTTGTCAAGACCCCTTCATCGCCGTCACTTCCAACCAATACGCGCAGATTGTCAATCCCCAATTTTTTCAGGGTGTCCAATTCCTTGCAAAGACGTTTCCTGTTTCCTCCTTGACCTTCCGAGCCAAGAATGGCACCATACCATAGATTTGTACCTATAAAATAATAAGGTTTATCATTCTTCCATAGCTTTCCGCCTTTTACCTTTACAAAATCACTTTGCCCCCAAGCATTGTACGTAAAAAAGCTCAGGGCAAAAACCACAATCAGTTTCCATATATTCACCTTTAAAGGAGCGTCTAAAAAGGAAACAGTGGTGTTGTTGGAGGAAGTACTCATGACAGGTCTGGATTTAGATTGTTATTTTCTTTTGCAAAGATAGTTTAATTAGGTGATAAGTTATAATACTATATTGCCCTTTCTTGACACTCTTTGAATGTTTTATAGCTACATCAGTTTTGCAATGTATAAAAGTTAATAAAAGAGAGAAAATGTAAATAGTTGTATATTCTTGATTAATTTTAGTATTACTATTCAGTTCTAAAAAAGTATCATTCGTTTTATCATATTTCTTTTTCCATGTAAAAGACAATTCGTTATATTAAGAGAATTTTAAATTATAATTTTATCCTTTGGAGGTTTTTTTACTGATGACAACAGTCATGAATGAGGTTATATGCATCAATGTCAATCGTTAAAATTACGGTCCTGTTACGACTTATATTGTACAAATGTCTCCTCTATTTATATAAT
>CALKIW010000196.1 GCA_937995875.1 uncultured Bacteroidales bacterium
TCGGCTCGGAAGAGTTTTGCTTTCCAAAAGAGAAAGATACCGGGCGCACGTGCGGTGTCTGCTCTGCTATCCGTTTCAAGATGTAAGGTACATGGTCGGTAGCGTACAGGTGTGCAGCCAGTTCTATGATACCACCACCTTTACCCAAACCGAAGTCATACCATTGTTCACGTTCGGTATTTACCTTGAACGAGGCTTCGGCTTCTTCCCTTAACGGTGATTTATACCACAGATTGACACCTTGTTGCTTGACGGGAGAATATCCTAAACTATGCAGATAATCCGCTATTCTGATTTGCTTGGCTGTCTGTATATCCATAAAATGATTGTTTTAGTAGTTGGTGAATTGGTTTATTTTTCTTTTTGCCCGTACCTTTTTAGGAAGTACGGTCTATAATCACTTCACTAAATTCTCGTATATATAGGATACGGTAATAAAGTGAAGTGATTTAGTCCCATTCCCCAAGCACTTCACTATATTCCTAATATATACACCCCGAGAATAAAGTGAAGTGATTGCAGGGAAATGGGCTAATAGTGGAAGTCAGGCATGAATGTGTATTTTCTGCCTGTCTCCTGCACTATCATCCGTTTGTTGCGGAGCATGGTGATGAGCGATACCGCCTTTTTATGGTTCAGCTTTACACCCACTGACATATAGGTCTTGATTAAGGCATCTTCCAGTTCCTTGTAGCCGTATTCCTCTTTCAGCCCGAAAACGGCTTCCAATGCGATACGGTGCTGCTGCTCGGTGATATGCCTGTAAGGGTCGAACTTCTCTTCTTCGGGTCTTCCCGGCTTCTTTGTTTCAGGTTTGTATCCCTCAATGAGTTCGGGAAGGGCTTTGTCGTTGATACGGAATGCGAAAGGCTCAAAGTCCATTGCCCGGATGTGAATGGCTGAAACATGGCTGATGTCACCGTTGCCCTTGTCCTTTTCTACCTGCAATACGGTTTCCGCCTTGTTGTTCAACTCCGTACCAATGTGCCCTCTTGCGTTCTCATCCCCTTTGTTCTGATGCAGTATCGTATGGATATGTATCTGCCTGTCGTCCGTCCACTGCATCAGCTTGGATATGATGCGTGTTGATTCACTGGGGCTGTTGATGTCATACACCATATCCCGTATGCCGTCTATAATTACAAGACCGATTTCGGGTGTATTGTAAATAGCCTGTTCCACAATCCTGATACGCTGCTCAGGCGTGTATTTTCTTAAGGCAAGAAATTCAAGATTCTCATTGTCCCTATCATCTGGCAAACCAGCCATTCGCAAAATGCGCGTCATGACTTTCAGACAATGGTAAGGGCTTTGCTCTGTATCAACATAAAGCACTTTCCGCTTATCTTCAGGCAGTTCAGCCACATACCGCAGCACTGTGCCGTTCTTCAATGCAGCGGCTACGATAGCCGATACATTGAACGTTTTTTTACTTTTGGCTTTGCCGATGGATGCGCTGAAATTACCCAATGTCCCAATGACAGAATCATGTACTTTAAGGATTTCAGGTGCTTTCTCATAACTTTTCGACAGGCTCAAACGTGAGGCTTGCCAAAGGATTATGGCTTCTTCAGCCGATATTTCCTTAGTCTCTTTCATATAGTCCATAGCCATGCCTCCCGTTATTTCCGTCCTCCTGTTTTCTTTCCAGCCAGTTCAAGGGCAAGCTCAACATCCACGATAATCTTACGTCCTATCTGAGTGATTGCCTTGTCAATCTTTCCGCTTTTCTTGATACGGTTGGCGGTGGGTAGGCTGCACCCGAACAGTTTGGCTATGCCCAGTATTCCGTACACATATTTTCTTTCTGTGTCTGTAATGGGCTGTGGCTGCGTTTCCGTTTGACGGGAAGCGTGCTTACTTAGGAATATGAACTCTTCACCTGTCATCTGCCAGACGGGTTTTGATAATAATTCTTGAAGATTTTTCATCGTTCAACCTATTTAGTCGTTTAACAATCAGCCCTGCGCACTGGCTGTTATCTCTGTTCTCGAACGATGCAAAATTAGGTAGGGTTGTAAGTGGTAAGGATGTGGTTGATATAAATGGAATATCTTGTTATTTATCTGAATATCAGATAATAAAAATACCACTCAAAAATTTAATTTGAGTGGTAAAAGTGGTTGTTTCGTAAAATGTCAGGGCATATCACAGATTATCGGAATATACCATCCATTTCTTTGGCAAATTTCCGGTTGCTGTCACTGGGGAAATCGGAAACAGGCTCTTTGTACTTTGACTTGTAGTAGCTTTCCTCAATATCCAATATTTTCAGGATATTCCTCTTCCAATTCTCCCTGTCCTGTTTGGGCAGTTTTTCGCTCATCAGGAATATCAGATAGCAGGTACGTATTTTTTCTCTCGGTCTGATTTGGGGTTTGGTGTCGCTTGGTAGCAGGTTCATGCAGGTATAGAAATCATGTTCGGAAATATTCTCGAACTGTTCTCCCACGCAGGTTACATGAATGAGCGAAAGCAGTTCCATATTGAAATACTCAGTCTGTTTCGTTCCCAGCACTTCTTCCTGTATGTTGGGGGCATTTGGTTCTTGTTCGGCTGGCTCTTCCGGCTCGTTTGTTTCATCAAATACATATTTCGCCAATGTCTCTTTGAGGTGGCAGCCCAGCCGATAGATTTCATTGAAACGGCTTTTTGCATATTGCAGGGCTTTCTCTCTGGTCTGTTTTTGCAGATCGTAGAGTTCGGTCAGCTTGTTTTTTTTCTCCTCGTATTCATCTTTGCACCGTTCATATTCCATTTCCGCACGCTTTTCATCCTCTGCAGTGTGTTCCCGATAACCTATGGAATCGTATCGGTGGTATGCTTCGTTTAGCGGAGCATGGAGCTTGGTCGTCTTGTATTGCTGTTCTTCTATGGCTTCTTTATAGATTTCTGAAACTCGGAAGCAGATATTGTAAACGGTCTGTTCATCCGGCATACATCCTTTCTTGTAATAACTTATGTTTTCGCATACTTCCTTTTTCAGGCTATTCAGAATCAGTGTGTATTGCTCCTGTGGAAGATGAAACACCAGTTCAAGAATGGCTGTTTCAAGAACCGTTACATCATTGTAGTCCAGATAGAACTTGGTAATGAATTTCTGCTTTTCAAAAGAGAAACCTTTATTATCAAACCAGTCTTTATATATTCTGTTCAATTCTCCGTATCGGGGAATCAGCGTTGTAATTACATCTTTCATGGACGCAACTATTTTTGAGTGTTATTGTCTTTGTCAAGGAAAGAGGCCAGTTCTTCTTCCACTTCTTCCACGCTGGGCAACGCTGATTTCAGTTTCTCGGGAATCGCTTTGCTCAATTGGTAATCGCTGATGCCGATGGGCTGGTCATAGCCTGTCAATGCGTATTGTGCCACAACTTCGTCTTTTCCCTTGCATAGCAACAACCCGATAGTCTTGTTGTCATTCTCTCCCCTCAGTTTATCATCCACCACATTGATGTAGAAGTTCAGTTGTCCTGCATACTCCGGTTTGAATGGGGTAGCCTTTAATTCTACCACGATATATGCGTGCAACGGAATGGAATATAGAATCAGGTCGGCAAAGAAATCGCTGTTTCCGACTTGGAAGTGCTTCTGCCGGGCAACGAAGGCAAAACCGTTGCCCATTTCCAACAGGTAGCGGGTAACGTGTTTCACCAGCTGTTCTTCAATATCCCTTTCGTCTGCTTTTTCTTTGGCTCCTGCCAAATCAAAGATGTACGGGTCTTTGAGTAGGTAATTGGCAAGGTCGCTTTGTGGAGCCGGAAGTGTGGTCGTGAAATTGTTTACCTTGTTGTTGCTGATTTGTCGGCTATACAAATCACTGTCAATTTGCATTTTCAATACATTGCTGCTCCATCCCATTTCCACAGACTGCTTCATGTACCAGTAGCTTAGACCTAAAGGTAGCGAACTGTCAAGTATAGTCATTTGGCTTGTCCAGTTTATTTTGGCTATAGGAGAGGTCAAGAAAACTTCTTCTATTTCCCTGATTCCCATCCTGTAAATGGCAGACACGGTTTTTCCCACATCTTCAAATTCAAATTGCGCAGGAACTTCCTGCGTAATTGCTAATGATTGACAATCAATCGATTGTATTTGCGCAGTAAGTTCCTGCGTAAATTGCTTGTCATTCAGTTTTAATACTTCATTGGTCACACTCTGTATGGTTGGGACAGACAGGCTTGCATCTGTTTCTATGAAACTTTGCAACGCTCTTAAAGGATATGCTTTTGCAAACTGGCACATATAGGTAAGGTTACGTTCCGAATAGCCTTTCTTTTCAGGGTAATGCAGTCGGATAGCCTTTGCCAACTGCTTGATGATTTTGCTTCCCCATCCGTGCAGCTGCTGGTGATAAAGGATGTAATTGCCTATCTTCCAGTAATGGAACAGCATTTGTGCATTGGCTGCAACAATCAGCCTTACTTGTGCCTGTTCTATTTCCGAACCGACCGCTTGTATGAATGCATCAAAATTCGTTTTCTCTATGTTGGATTCCTTGTTGCTCATATTGTGATGATAATTTCTACAAATATAGTCATTGGTAACTATCTATGAAACTGTTTGATACTTTTATAGTTGATTAAACTTGTTCATGGCATTTGCCTTAATATCATCCGCTATGTCAATGTAGGGTTTCATAGCTTTGTAGTCGCTGTGTCCCGTCCATTTCATGACCACCTGTGCCGGGATTCCGAGAGCCAGCGCATTGCAGATGAATGTCCTTCTTCCTGCATGGGTACTGAGCAAAGCGTATTTGGGTGTGACTTCATCAATACGTTCATTTCCCTTGTAGTAGGTTTCCCGTACAGGCTCGTTGATTTCTGCCAGTTCGCCCAGCTCTTTCAGGTAATCGTTCATCTTCTGGTTGCTGATGACGGGCAGAGCCATGTAATTCTCGAAATGGATGTCCTTGTATTTGTCCAGTATGGCTTTGCTGTATTTGTTCAGTTCAATCGTCAGGCTGTCGGCAGTCTTGACTGTGGTTATTTCGATGTGGTCGGACTTCACATCGCTTCTTTTCAGATTGCGAACATCCGAATACCGCAAACTCGTAAAGCAGCAGAACAGGAAAACATCACGCACACGTTCCAGGTATTGCTTATCCTTGGGTATCTGGTAGTCTTTCAGCTTGTTCAGTTCATCCCAAGTCAGGAAGATTACTTTTTTCGAGGTGGTTTTCAGTTTCGGTTTGAACGTATCGTATGCAATGTTCTGATGATGTCCTTTCTTGAAGCTCCAGCGCAGGAACCATTTGAGGAATCCCATTTGCTTGCCGATGGTGCTGTTTCTCATATCCTTGGTGTCACGCAGGAAGTTGACGTATTCGTTCAATCCAAACTCGTTGAAATAGTTGAACGTTGCATCCTCCTTGAACTCTTTGAGGTGGTTCCTCACTGCTGCAAATTTTTCATAGGTGGATGCCGTCCAGTTATTCTGGTTACCGCACTCTTTTACAAACTCATCGAACACCTCCCAAAAGCTGACAGGGGCTTCTTCCGGCTGTTCTTCGCTGGTGTCTTTCATTCTCATGTTGAAAGCTTCCTTCAACTGTTGGGTCGTTGGCATGACCTCCTGCACCTCAAATTCCTTGAAAATATTCTGGATTTCGGCATAGTATTTCAGCAAGTCCGTATTGATTTCGGCTGCACTTTGCTTTAGCTTGTTGGTACATCCGTTCTTTACCCGCTGCTTATCTGCATCCCATTTGGCTACGTCAATCCGGTAGCCCGTTGTAAACTCGATGCGTTGGCTGGCAAAGATGACACGCATACGGATGGGTACGTTCTCTACGATTGGCACACCGTTCTTTTTCCGGCTCTCCAATGCAAAAATGATGTTGCGCTTGATATTCATAATTGGGTGCGTTTGAAATTCTACACCCAAATATACACCCAATTATTGAGATAGCAAAAGACATTTAGAAACATTTACTTTTACTCTATATTGTAATTTACACTTGATTATCAGT
>CALKIW010000197.1 GCA_937995875.1 uncultured Bacteroidales bacterium
CTAAAGAACAGTGTCCAATCGGTATGATCATACGAAAGAAAAAGCAATAGCAGGATGTAGCGGAGCAACGTCTTAAACTCCTTGTATTTCCTTAATTCCTCGAACTCCCATGACAAACCGTTGTCTATACGCTGCAAATATCCGAAAAAATGGGCACAATTCAAAACGAAATTGGCTAATTTTGCATACGAAATGGAATATAATACAGCAACACTAGACAACGGGCTCCGCCTCATCCATCTGCCGTCCTCATCGCCGGTGGTGTATTGCGGCTACCAGATTTGTGCCGGCTCACGCGACGAGCAACCCGGCGAGGAGGGACTTGCCCATTTCTGTGAACACGCCACTTTTAAGGGAACCGAGCATCGACGCACATGGAACATACTCAACTGTCTGGAGAGCGTGGGCGGAGATCTCAACGCTTTCACCGGCAAGGAAGACACCACGTACCATGCGGCCGTGCTGAAAGAGCACATCGAGCGCGCGATAGACATATTGACCGACATTGTTTTCCACTCTACCTATCCACAAGCCGAACTGGACAAGGAGGTGGAAGTTGTCTGCGACGAAATAGAGAGCTACAACGATTCGCCCTCCGAACTGATATATGACGAGTTTGAAAACCTGATATTCGAGGGTCATCCTCTGGGCCACACCATTCTCGGAACGGCTGAGAACGTGAGGCGCTTCAACAGGGAAACGGTAAGAAGATTTACCCGGAAATTCTACCGTCCGGACAATTCCATATTCTTTGTGTATGGAGACGTAGACTTCAGGAAGGTGGTTAAAAATCTCACAAAGGCCACTGCCGGCCTCTCGCCGACAACGGAGGAAAAAGCAGGACCGGTCATACGGACCGCCCCACCTGCCATGATGACGAAGCAAGGGGGAAGAAACCTTGTTGTGTCACGAGCTACACATCAGGCTCACGTGATGTTGGGCGGTCGCGGATACGATATCCATAACCGCAAGCGTATCAGTCTCTACCTCCTTAATAATATGCTCGGCGGACCGGGAATGAATACTCGCCTCAACCTCGTTCTGCGCGAACGTCACGGACTGGTCTATACCGTAGAGAGCACGATGGTGAGCTATGGAGACACCGGACTATGGTGTACCTACTTCGGATGCGACCCAAACGATGTGAAACGATGCCTCCGGCTGGTGCGGAGAGAACTCGACAGTTTCATCAAGCGTCCCATCAGCCAGACACGTCTCAATGCGGCCAAAAAGCAAATTAAGGGGCAGATAGGCGTGGCCTGCGACAACAGGGAGAACTTCGCGCTCGACTTCGGAAAGAGTTTCCTGCACTACGGATGGGAGAAAGACATTGCCTCGCTATACAAAAACATTGACGAGATTAGCGTACAGGACATCAGGGATGTGGCAACGGAGATTTTCGACCCGGAACGAATGACAACGCTCATCTATCAATAGAAGCACAATGCAACAACAACCGACTGACAAAAATAGGAGCCGTCAGGCCTAAATTTAAAACTAAAACGCAAAAACGCTATGACATTACAAGAAATTTTAGAGCACCGCAGGGCTGTCAGGATATATGATCCGAACAAACCCCTTGACGACGAAAAAGTGAAAAGTTGTATTCGCCTGTCCACACTGGCACCCACAAGTTCCAATATGCAGCTGTGGGAATGTTACCATGTTACCGACCCCGAAGTGCTTCAAAAACTGACTCATGCCTGTCTCGGCCAGAGCACAGCGCGCACAGCACAGCAGATGGTGGTCTTTGTCACACGTCAGAGCCGTCATCGAGACCATGCCAAGCAAGTGTTGAAAGCAGGAATTGACGACATTCTGAAGAACAGTCCGAAAGACCGGCAGGAGCACCGCATACGCTTACAGAAACTGTACTACAACGGCCTCATGCCCATGCAATACAGTCGATCTCTGGGCATAAAAGGCATCCTCAACAAGCTTCTGGCCCAGTGCATCGGACTTTTTCGCCCCATCGTCCGTCAGGTTTCAGAGGGAGAAGTGAGCACTGTGGTGCATAAGAGTTGTGCCTTGGCTGTCCAAACCTTCATGCTGGCCATGAGCGAGCAGGGCTACGACACCTGTCCGTTGGAGGGATTTGACAGTCGATTGGTGAAGAAGGCACTCCATCTGCCCTACAACTGCGGCATCAACATGATCATCACCTGCGGCATCCGACTGCCCGAAGGTGTGCGGGGCGACCGGATGCGCATCCCCTTTGAAGAACAGTATCACAAGGTGTAATCATCAGGTAGGTCCCCTACTGCGCTCAGACGCTTCCGGGAACCGATGAAGTAGTATGCATCCTTCACTCTCCATTCTTCTTTCTTCACTCCCTACCCTCCATTCTTCACTCATCGTTCTTCCATTCATCACTCATCACTCTC
>CALKIW010000198.1 GCA_937995875.1 uncultured Bacteroidales bacterium
ATGTAGAAATAGATTGGGAGGAAAATGAAACTCATTTGAAATGTGTTAGTGCTCATCATGGAAACTTGTTTAAGGCGACTCCGGAAAAACTATATATAAATTGGGCTGCTGCTATGCAAATACAGTTTCATGTTAGTGACTTGGACCAGACTTGGGAGGGCTCTCGTGAAGAATGGGCAAGGCACTATCTAAAAGTATTTGTAAATAGTGCTGAACAAAGATGTAACAAGATGCGTGAAATGTATGTAAAACCTTTCTTAAAGTACATTAAGGATGATATAATATCCACCCGTTGACGGGGCGCTTTTCTTATTATTATATTACCATATCTTCCTTTTTACAATGTATTTTCGTACATTTGCAAGCAAAATCATTCGTCAAGATGGAATCTGAAAAACTTTCTACCCTCCGTACAGAGGGACTTGTCAAGCGTTATGGTGACCGAACGGTGGCCGACGGCGTGAGCATCAGCGTTCGTCAGGGAGAGATCGTTGGACTCCTCGGCCCTAACGGAGCTGGGAAAACAACATCGTTCTACATGACTACGGGGCTTGTTGTGCCCAATGAAGGCCATGTATATGTAGATGATAAGGAGATAACCGACTATCCTGTGTACAAGCGTGCGCGGGCAGGGCTCGGCTATTTGCCTCAGGAGGCCAGTGTGTTCAGGAAGTTGAGCGTGGAAGACAACATCATGGCCGTGCTGGAGATGACGAAGCTCACCCATGAGCAACAGTTGGCAAAGTTGGAAAGTCTGATAAACGAATTCCGACTCAACAAGGTGCGTAAGAATAAGGGAGACCGTCTTTCGGGAGGAGAGCGCCGCCGCACGGAGATAGCGCGCTGTCTGGCCATTGATCCTAAATTTATCATGCTCGATGAGCCTTTCGCGGGGGTAGACCCTATTGCCGTGGAGGACATACAACACATTGTGTGGCGATTGAAATATCGCAATATCGGTATTCTGATCACCGACCACAACGTGCAGGAAACGCTTTCGGTGACCGACCGTGCCTACCTGCTTTTCGAGGGTCGTATTCTGTTTCAGGGAAAGCCGGAGGAACTGGCGGCCAACAAGATAGTGCGCAAAAACTATTTGAGTGAAAACTTTGTATATAGAAAGTTTCAGTCTAACGAAGAAGACCGACGCTTTGCGGAGGAGATGGGAAAGGCTGATGCAGAGGAATAAGGGGGGCGAACATCCCCGTTTTCCTGATGACGGGCACATGTCCCAAATAGGGGCGCATGGTTAAAAAAACAAATTTTTGTTTTATATATTAGGTATATTCGTTAATTATGAGTAATTTTGCGCTTCAAAATTGCATGTTCCCCCTTTGGATAAATTATAATTATAAATATAAAAGAAGAGATGAAAGTTTCATTTGAAAATCCCGACAAGATCAATGCTTTGTTGACCATCACTGTCGAAGAAGATGATTACAAGAATGATGTCGAGAAGACATTGAAAGACTATCGCAAAAAGGCTAATGTGCCCGGCTTCCGTCCCGGTCAGGTTCCTATGGGAATGATTAAGCGCCAGTTTGGTATGTCTGTCAAGATGGATGCCATCAATAAGTTGGTTGGTAACGAGATACAGAAGTATATTACTGACAATAAAATCCAAATGCTCGGCGAGCCGTTGGCTTCGGAGAAGCAAGAGCCTCAGGAATTGGAAAAACCTGCACCATATACCTTCATGTTTGACATTGCCGTTGCACCGGAGTTTGATGTTAAACTCACTGCTAAGGACAAGGTGGATTTCTATGAAATAGATGTCGACGATGCGTTGATAGACCGTCAAGTTGATATGTTTGCCTCTCGTATGGGAAAATATGAGACGGTGGAGGAATATCAGGAAGGCGATATGCTGAAGGGCGACTTGCGTGAACTCGACGAGAAGGGTAATACCAAGGAAGACGGTTTGACCGTTGAGGCTGCCATCATCATGCCTAACTATATCAAGACTGACGACCAGAAGAAACTGTTTGATGGAGCCAAGAGTGGCGATATTATCACCTTTAACCCCCGCAAGGCATATCCTGAGAGCGATACAGAGGTTTCTTCGTTGCTGAAGATTAAAAAGGAGGAGATAGCCGAGCATTCGGGAGATTTCAGCTATCAGATTACGGAAATTCAGCGTTTCCAAAACCATGCGGTAGATCAGGAATTGTTTGACCAGACCTTTGGTAAGGATGCTGTGAAGGACGAGAAAGAGTTTCGTGCCAAGATAGCAGAAGGCTTGAAGGCTCAGCTGGCCAATGACAGCAATTACAAGTTCTTGCTTGATTTGCGCAAGTATGCAGAAAACAAGGTTGGTGAACTGACCTACCCGGATGCCCTTCTGAAGCGCATCATGAAGAAGAATAACCCGGACAAGGATCAGGAATTCTTCGATAAGAACTATGAGCCCAGCATCAAGGAATTGACTTGGAGCCTCATTCGCGGCAAATTGGTGGAACAGGCCGGTATCAAGATCGAGGACGAAGATGTGAAGCAGGCTGCCCGCGAGATGGCGCGCGCTCAATTCGCACAATACGGTATGAACAACGTTCCGGACGAGTATGTGGACAACTACGCTGACGAGCTGCTGAAAAAGCAGGAAAGTGTGCAGAACTTCGTTGATCGTGCCATTGACGCGAAGCTGGTGGATGCCGTAAAGGCCATCGTGAAGTTGAACAAGAAGAATGTTTCTTTGGACGAATTCAACAAGTTGATGGAGGCGTAATCTCATCACAATAGCAAACAGGGGGAGCCAAGACGAGTGTTTTGGCTCCCCCCTTTTGGGTTATACAGGAAAGGATTGGTTGGGCTGGTTGGCGATTGGTTTTCCATGCAAAAGATGATACGGTGTAAACGGGATTTCTGCTTTGTTTGTGCGATAAGAGGACACCTTCCGGAGGTTGGGGCTCCGTTTTCATACCGTATTTCCAATCGGGTATTTCTGTATTTGCCAAACTTTCAAAATAACCTATATTTTAAAAAAATAATCTCCCTAATCAGGAGGTTATCGACTTTTTTTAGTATCTTTGTGTTACTAATATGATAAAAAGGACGATAATCTTTTTTTATTTCAATGATAAATGAAAGTTATGAATAAGGATTTTAGAAATTATGCGACAAGACATTTGGGAATGAGCGGTATGGTGCTGGACGATGTAGTGAAGGCACAGGCCCGTTATCTCAATCCATATATTCTTGAGGAGCGTCAGCTTAATGTGACGCAGATGGATGTGTTTTCGCGTCTGATGATGGATCGTATCATCTTTCTCGGCACAGAGATAGACGACTATACAGCCAACACATTGCAGGCCCAGTTGCTCTATCTCGACTCTGTGGATAATGGCAAAGACATCTCTATTTATATCAACAGTCCCGGCGGAAGCGTGACTGCCGGGCTGGGAATCTATGACACCATGCAGTTCATTACGAGCAACGTGGCCACAATCTGTACAGGTATGGCCGCTTCGATGGCTGCCGTGCTGCTTGTTTCCGGTCAGGAGGGT
Organism: uncultured Bacteroidales bacterium; assembly: GCA_937995875.1. Classification (GTDB taxonomy): domain Bacteria; phylum Bacteroidota; class Bacteroidia; order Bacteroidales; family Bacteroidaceae; genus Prevotella. Next base: position 3,504 of record CALKIW010000198.1, read on the forward strand.
AAGCGTTCGGCGTTGCCCCATGCCCGTGTGATGATACATCAGCCCTTGGGTGGCGTGCAGGGTCAGGCTTCGGATATAGAGATTGAAGCCCGTGAGATTCTGAAGTTCAAGAAAGAACTCTATACCATTATTTCCAATCATTCGCATCAGTCGTATGACAAGGTTTGGAAAGACAGCGACCGCAACTATTGGATGAACGCGGAAGAAGCCAAGGAGTATGGTATGATTGATGAAGTGTTGGCACGAAAGAAATAAGGAAGCAGGAAATGGCGAAGAAAGTTTGCAGTTTTTGTGGAAGAAACGAAGATGAAGTAGGGTTCCTTATTACCGGACTTAACGGCTATATTTGCGATAGCTGTGCAGCACAGGCTTATAATATTGTGCGGCAAAGTGGAATATTGGAGGAAGCGGTTGAAGAACCTGAGTCCGACAAGCCCGACAAGCCTTACAAGCCCGGAAAGAAAATTCCCAAGCCAAAGGAAATCAAAGCCTATCTTGACGAATATATCATCGGTCAGGACGAGGCAAAGCGTTATCTGGCTGTTGCGGTGTACAATCATTATAAGCGTCTGCTGCAACCGGATGATGAGGATGGCGTGCAAATAGAGAAGAGCAATATTATCATGGTGGGCTCGACGGGGACGGGAAAAACTCTGTTGGCGCGTACTATTGCTACACTGCTCGATGTTCCTTTCACCATAGTAGATGCCACCGTGTTTACCGAGGCTGGCTATGTGGGTGAGGATGTGGAAAGTATATTGAGTCGTTTGCTGCAGGTGGCCAACTATGATGTGGCGGCAGCAGAACGCGGTATTGTGTTCATCGACGAGATAGACAAGATAGCACGTAAGAGCGACAATCCCAGCATTACACGTGATGTGAGTGGAGAAGGAGTGCAGCAAGGACTGCTGAAGCTCCTCGAAGGCACGACGGTGAATGTGCCGCCTAAGGGTGGACGGAAACATCCGGACCAAGACTATATTCACGTGGATACCAAGAACATCCTCTTTATATGTGGTGGAGCCTTTGATGGTATAGAACGCAAGATTGCCCAAAGACTCAATACCCATGTGGTAGGCTATAGTTCGGTGCAGAACACGCGAAACATAGACAAGGGTGACTTGATGAAGTATATCTTGCCTCAGGATTTGAAGTCGTTTGGGCTGATACCGGAACTTATCGGTCGTGTGCCGGTGCTGACCTATCTGAATCCGCTCGACCGAAAGGCATTGCGTCGCATCTTGGTGGAGCCTAAAAACTCCATCGTCAAGCAGTTTGTGAAACTGTTTGCCATGGATCATATCACGCTCACCTTTTCTGAAGAGGCCTTAGACTTTATGGTAGATAAGGCTGTGGAATACAAACTTGGCGCACGAGGACTGCGTTCCATAGTGGAATCTGTGATTATGGATGCAATGTATGATGTGCCTTCGCGTCGTATCAAGAAGTTTGAGGTGACACTTGATTATGCCAAGACGCAACTTGACAAAGCACATATGCAGAAGCTCGAATCTGCATAACACTATATTGAAGCCATGAAGGAAACTGTGGCTTAAGGAGGTCTGATTCTATGATGAAGGAAGAAAATCTAACACTACGCTTGAAACAGTATTTCGGCTTTGACTCGTTCAAAGGCGATCAGGAGGCAATTATCCGAAATTTGATGAATGGAAACGATGCTTTTGTGCTGATGCCTACGGGTGGAGGCAAAAGTTTGTGTTACCAGTTGCCGTCGCTTCTCATGGAGGGAACGGCTATTGTCATCTCGCCCCTGATTGCATTGATGAAGAATCAGGTAGATGTGGTCAACGGACTGACAGAGGAGAGTGGGGTGGCTCATTTCTTGAATTCATCGCTCAACAGGCAGGCCGTCACACAGGTGGTGAAGGATGTCCATTCCGGTAAGACGAAGTTGCTGTATGTAGCTCCGGAGTCACTCAACAAATTGGATAACCTTGAGTTCTTCCAATCTTTTAAAATCTCGTTTTATGCCATTGATGAGGCGCATTGTATTTCGGAATGGGGCCATGATTTCCGTCCGGAATACAGGAATATACGACCCACAATAGACACCATAGCGTCCTCTCGCAAGGAAAAGCGTGCGCCCATTATTGCTTTGACGGCGACGGCAACCGATAAGGTGCGTTCGGATATTAAGAAAAGTCTGGGTATTGTAGATGCGCGAGATTTTAAGAGCTCGTTTAACCGCCCCAACTTGTATTATGAAGTGCGACCGAAGGTGAGTGAGGAGGATGCCGACAGCCAGATTATTCGATTCTTGAAGAGGCACGAGGATAAGAGTGGCATAATCTATTGTCTCTCGCGTAAGAAGGTGGAGGAACTTTCCCAGAAACTTCAGATCAACGGTTTCAAGGCTGCGCCCTATCATGCAGGCCTTGACACGGAAGTGCGCACCCAGACACAGGATGATTTCTTGCGTGAAGATATTGACATCATCGTGGCTACCATTGCTTTCGGTATGGGGATTGATAAGCCTGATGTGAGATTTGTCATCCATTATGATATTCCCAAGAGTCTTGAAGGTTATTATCAGGAGACCGGACGCGCAGGGCGTGACGGTGGCGAAGGGCGGTGTATAGCCTTTTATTCCCCAAAGGATTTGAAGAAACTTGAAAAGTTTACGGATAACAAGGGGGAAGCCGAAAAGGAGATAGGACGCCAGTTGCTGGAGGAGACTAAGGCTTATGCGGAGACTTCGGTATGTCGTAGGAAATTTCTGCTTCACTATTTTGGAGAGGAATATCTTCAGAAGAATTGCGGAAGTTGCGACAACTGCAAGCACCAACACAAGCACAAAGATGCTGAGGAAGCGCTTCTGGTGGTACTCAAGGCCATCAAGGCAGTGAAGGAAGACTTTGATCAGCCCTATATCATTGATTTTGTAAGAGGTCGTGCAACTGATAATATTGTGCGTCATGGGCATGACGAATTGTCGGAGTTTGGAAACGGGAAGGAGATAAACGCACAGTGCCCTACAATATGGAATCCTGTTATCCGACAGGCGATGATATCGCATTACATCTATAAGGATGTGGAAAACTACGGTTTCCTGAAACTCACCCCCGAAGGCAGGAACTTCATCAAGAGTCCCAAACCGTTCTCGGTGGTGCTCGATAGGCAATTTGATGAATTGGAAGATTGTGTCGGAGGAAATGCCGGTGCCTTGGATGACAGACTATATAAGTTGTTGAAAGGCCTCCGCAAGGATGTGGCCCGTAAGCACAATCTACCCCCATACGTTATTTTTCAGGATATTTCCATCACACTTATGGCGACTAACTATCCTGTCAGTATGGACGAACTGTTGCAGATACAGGGCATAGGACTGGGGAAGGCCAAGAAGTTTGGTGCCGAATTCATTGCCCTTATCAAGCGATATTGCGAGGAAAACGACATTGAGCGCGCAGACATGACACGTGTCATCAGTTTGCCAAATAAATCACAGAAGAAACTCAAGATAATCGAACTTCTTGACAAACGACTTCCTTTAGACGAGATAGCAAATTCACAAGGCTGCACTTTCGGAGAACTGTTGGATGAAATCGAATCGATAGTGAACAGCGGCATGAAGGTGGATGTCAGTTATTATATAGATAATGATGAAATTATCGACCCTGACGAGCTTGCCGATATATATGAACATTTCCGCAACAGCGAGAGTGCTGATATTGACGAAGCTATCGATGAGGTTGATATTTATGATGACGAAGACGGGCTTACGGCTGAAGAAAAGGCCCAGTTGGTCCTCATCAAGTTCATGTCTGAGGAGGGAAACTAAGAGTCAGGTATGTCAGGTCATTGTAAATCCTGAAGAAGTTGTTGGGCGGAACATAAGAAACGTTCCGCCTTATTTTATGACCATTACGCCTCTTTACTGTTGGTTTTTGCAATATCCGTTACGGCAGGTGTATCACGTCTTAAAAACATTTTTCGATTATTCTCTTAAAAAACATCAATAAAAATTTGGAGGGGAAAAATATTCATTGTATCTTTGCACCCGCAATCCGAGATAATCGGGCGTTTAGCTCAGCTGGTTTAGAGCATCTGCCTTACAAGCAGAGGGTCGGCGG
>CALKIW010000199.1 GCA_937995875.1 uncultured Bacteroidales bacterium
ACCTCACCAACAAGAAATTCACGGGCACACAGATGCAGAACATAGGGATTGGAGCAAGGCTTTTCGATACGCCTATACCTATAAATAAGGCCAACGTGCCCATCTGCAACAGATAATTCACCACATGACTCAGTATGAAGCCTGCCCCACGCCTTGCGGTTGCCTTGACACGAAAGGTGAAACGGGTGCTGGCATAAAAGTTGAAGACGAAACTGACGATGTATCCCACCGTGTTGGCCACAGCCACATGGGTATGCCCCACCAGCAACAGATACACGCCATATTGTATCAATGTGGCTGCCGCTCCTACGGCTCCGAAGCGGATAATCTCGCCCAATTTCTGCCGTTTGTCAGTGTCTAAACGGTTGATAATATCCCTTATCTGCAAAACTCAACATTTCTTTGTCGCCCCGACTGTCGCCGAAGGCCAATATTTCATAATCTGTTCGAGGCATCTGTAAAACCTCCTCGATGCGCCTCACTTTTTCCCTGCCATAGCAGTTGGGTGTGGAAAATCGCCCTGTGAGATGCCCGTTGTACGTTTCCAACTGTGTTCCCAATATGCAAATTCCATGCGCTGTCGATGGTGCGGTGGCCATTTTGTAATGTGAGAAAAACGGTTTCACCCAATTGTCAATGCTTGCACTCACCACCATCACCATCGCACCACTTTCCAGAGCCTGCTTAACGGTTTCCTCTCCTTTCGGCCGAAGCAGTCGAGCGCGGTTGTCATCGGCAAAGCGTTGGCACAGGGTGTCGAAATCGTCCACACACATTCCTTTGAAGAAATGGGCAAAAACCTTTTGCTTTGCCTTGCCGTTGGGGTAGAGACAAAGTTTCATCAACACCAGCAATGGGGCGTAAAGCAACAGCCCCCATAGCAGCGCCAAACTGCCCCTGCCGTATTTTATAAATTCCAGCAGCGTATCTTTGGTGGTCAGCGTGCCGTCGAAATCGAATATGTAAAGTTTTGTTTTCATGCGTTTTGCAGACTGGCCTTATATGCCGTAGATAATGATCATAAATGCTGCAAACCATGCCAATACCACCAACTGAATGAACCGGTCTTTCAAGATTACCTTTGTGGGGTTTCCGCTTTTCTTTTCTACTACTGCAATCTGAATGTACCGCAGCAGTCCGACTAACACAAACACACTTGTAAGATACAGGTATTCATTGTTGAATTGGGCGATAACTTCCGGGCTTACGGTGTACATGATGTAGCAGACAAAGGTCACTCCGGCCGTGATGGTGATGGCCTGATTGATGAAAGTGGTGTTGTAGTGAATGGTGTTCTTGCGTGGTGCTTCGCCCGTAGCCTCCATACGGATCACGTCGTCGCGCCGTTTGGCAAAGCTCATAAACAACGTAATCAGGAAGGTCATGAGCACAATCCACTTGCTCAGGGCAATGCCCGTAGCCAGTCCGCCGGCCAACAATCGCAGCACAAAGCCGAAAGCCACGATGCAGACATCGATGATGGCATACTGCTTCAGTTTCAGGCAGTAGGCCAGGTTGAGCAACCAGTAGCACAGAATTACGGCAAACGCCTTGGAAATATCATTCGGACTGAAGGCCTCCCACGACGAGTTGGTCCAGTCTACCCATGTCAGCAGGGGCATACAGGCCATGGACAGCACAAGCAACAGCAACATCAGGCCGTATGCCTGCGCCACTGTTACCGCTCCCGAAGCAATCGGACGCTTTTTCTTTTCCGGATGACGGCGGTCGTCTTCCACGTCAATAATGTCGTTGAAACAGTAAATGCTCGAAGCTGCGAAGCTGAAAGCCACAAACGTGATGAGCCCGGCAAGCATGGCATGACCATTGAGCAGTGCTCCGCCAAAGACAATGGGGCCAAAGACAAACAGGTTTTTTATCCACTGTGTGGGGCGTATAAGTTTTATTAAATTTTTCATTCGGGTAACAATTTAGACACCCGGGCCGATATGTGGCCGGCGATTTTGTTCAGCAGCCATGCCAAAGGCAGGGTAGCGATAAAGCACACTATAAACATGGGCCAGTAGCTCCATGATTTCGGTAGGAAGTTAAGCACGAAATGAACGTGGATGAGATAGAATTCCAGACTGATGAGTCCGATGAATCTCAATGCCCATCTTGCTCTTTCGGAGAGGTGATCGAGCAGCTTGTTGATGATGAGAATAGCGGTCAGGGTGAGTGGAATGTACAACATACGCTCGATGAACAGTGGGAATTTGCCGTGTTTCATCTGCTCCAGATAGACACACGTTCCCAGTCCTAAGATAAACATCATCGCCACCATTCTCATCCCCGCACTGTCTATCGACTGTTTCCTGCGCACCTGTTCACCCATGTTGATGCCTATAAAGAATATCGGCACGCGGCTCCAGAAAATCTCGATATGCCCCACCGTGTCGTGAATAGGCCCCACCCACTGCACCGCCACGCACCACATGATCATCATCACGGGCAGCCAGCGACAGACCGCGTGTTTCCGGATGAGATGCATATAGGCCGGCGCAAAGAGATAGAGCATCATGATGGCAGGAACGTACCAGAATGTCAGTTCGTCGTTGAGCCAGAAATCCCAGTTGATGGTGATGTCGCCGATAAGGTCTATCCAGGCCATGATGTCGCCACCCCGAAAGCGCGGGATGTAATAAAGGGAGGCCATGATGAGCCATGCCGGGTAGACGCGCAGGTAACGGCGGGTGATGAATCGTTTCCAGTCCGGGTGTCTCACCCATGAAAACCATAGCCCCACACCGCTGAGAAACAAAAACATATCTACCCCGATGTTGCCCATGCGACGCAGTCCGAAGAATGGGTCCCAACGCGATAACGGAATATGGAACAGCACGATGAAAATCATGGCAAGCCCCATTAGCTCAGTACGATAGGTGCTGATGGAGCACAAGTTCATCCGCTCCGCGTCCGCTTGAGGAAGCTGAGTGTCGATGTTTGGATATTTCTCGTGTTGCTCCATTTGCTTTCTTGATATTCTCCGGTTGTCTTTTATGAGCCTCGTTTTCCTCTCCCTGTCACTCTTTAGTGCGTTTGGCATCTGCCTTTTCGGCTTTCCATTGGAGGGTAATCCGGTGTATCAGGTATGCGGCTCCTACCGATGCAATGACGTAAAGCAGCAAGCCCGTATAGTAGTCACCGCGTCGCGAGATGGGGAAAAACACTTTCCGTAACACGGGATGAATCACAAACAAGGCACCGGAAATGCCCCCCAACCATTCCAACACTTTCCACAGCGTTGCGCCCATGGGGTTTGAGGTCAGTGTTTGAACAGCCTTTACAAAGTAGACACCGGCCACACAAATGAGCAGGGGAATGACATTCCACCACCAAAAGCTATAGCTCATGCTGACAATCAGGCACGAGGTGACAAAAAGCGACATCCATACGGCTGCCGTTCCAAGCCTTACGAGGATGATGCGTTCGCCGTAGCGGGCAAACAGCAATCCCATGCCAAAGGGCACCATTCCGCCCATGAAATTGTAGCGATAGCGATTCATGGCTTCACTTTCTGGTCCTAAAAAAAACTGAATGCCCAGACAAATGGCCATCAGACCGACCGTCCAGCCCCAGTGTCGGCGATAGAGCAGTAGTCTGTAAACAATGTACAGCTGCATCATCAAACCGAAAAACCAATACGGACCGGGCCATATATTTTGGTCGGGGTTGGGCAGAAGGTTGTTGAACATACCCAGTTGCGCCACAATTTGCGTCACGTTGTAATGCCAGCTTCCGGGCGTCACGGCATCGACGACGATAAAGCAGATGAAGCCTGTAATCATCAGTCTGAACAGCTTGACGAAATGTTTGCAGATGAACGCCCAAATGCCCACGTCTTGGCCGGTGTGCAGGGTGTGCGTGTGCGGAGTTTTTTCTTTTTCCGATAGTGTTTCTCCCCTTGATGATGAGTTGGGCGAAGCATTGCCGAAAACGGGGTTGTTGTATTTGCGTTCCAACCCATACGCACTGAGAAACAGAAAGATTGGCACGCCGTAGTGGCCGAAAAACGACACGATATGCATGGGCCACAGCAGGTCCGGACTGCTCATGGCCTGCGCGAAGGCGATGGCATGGCGTTGGAAAAACTGGTATTCATTTTCTTTCACCACAGGGCCGATCCAATGACAATAATTGTGCAGGAAGATGCCTATGATGGCCAGGCCTCGCAGTACATTACACTCGGCGCGCGACAAAAGTTCGATGTTCATTTTGTATTCCATAACTTGGAGGGTTGGGGATGATGGGAAGGGGGCAGGCTTGTTAGATTTGGCCGACTTCTCGGACTGGTCTGCCCGGTCCGACCAGTCTGACTTGTCTGACCGGTCTGATAATCGGGTGACGGTTTCGGCTGCCGTTTTATCTTGTCGTAATCCGTTGTGTTCTTCAGTATTCGTGGTCTCATTTCGTCGTAGTCGGGCGAGAGAAGATTGTATTCCGCACGATAGTGACCGGTCGATATGCCGGCGAGCCACACCAGCATGTGGGGTAGCGCATCGGTCATAAACCGTTTGTCCTTAGCGTCTTTTATAGCTTTGAACACTTTGGGATGCTTCGTGGCGTATCGGTGTGAGCAGTATATCCAGAAGGGCACTTCAAATTCGTATTTTGCCAACAGCTCGTCGATGTCGGCACTATGGTTTCTGCAGATGAAGTTGCGGCCCGGCTCATAACATTCCTCGCCATGATCGGGCATGTAGATGATGATGGCCTCGTCGTTTTCAAACTTCCTGATAATGGCGTCTACGATGGAGTCGTTGTAGTACACGGCGTTGTCGTAGTCGGCCACCATCTCCCGTTTTCGGATGCTGATGTCCGGGCGCGCTTCTTTGTAATCGTCGGCCGTAAACACACGTTGTTCGCGTGGGCATCGTGTGCGGTAACTCACGTGTTGTCCAATGAGGTGGAACATCACTAAATTGTGTTTCTCAGGCTTGATCTCGCCCGTCTCCACAAAGTGGTCATAATCTTCCAAGAGTCCTTCGTCAAACTGATGTGTCCGGTTGTTTCGGGTGTCAAACAGTATCTCGCTCAGCGTGGGGTTGTTCAGAAAAAATCCTCCTGAGAAATCGTAGACGGCTTCTTTGGGCTTGGGCAGAAACTGGTTGGTGAGGAAACTCACGTGATAACCCGCTTTTCGAAACAGGTCCGGAAACAACGGGTAGTCGCACCACTCGCCCCGCTGCCCCACAACGTACATCGAAAGAAAATTCTTGAACACGAAGCTTGTGAGGTTCCAGCAACTCACGACGTCACTGAATTTGGTGAGCAGTCCGCTCGCCTCACGCTTCACTTGTCTGGGCGTGGTCTTCAGTCTGTAGCCGTATTGCTGTGAATGGTGTTTGCCGAAGCTTTCGCCGATGATAAGAACGATTTGAGGAGAGCGATACGAGCACGAGTCCACCACCGCCGATTTTGCTGCGGCGATGCATCGGGTTATCTGTTTGTTGGCCAGAGAGTTGCTGTATAAGCTGAAGGCCAGGCGATAGATGGGTAGATAGAGCACGGCATGATCTTTCTCAGTGAGCAGATGTTCTACGGTGCCGATTGTATCGGCGGTCATCAGCCGGACGGTTTCTTTCATGTTGTGCCGGCTGGTGTGGATGCTCAGGGCGAGCAGCACAGCCACCATCGCTCCGCCTACGTAGTCAAGTTTCCATTTGGTGGCTTTGGCATCGAGCGCGGTGAGCCAAGCTCGTATCGCAGCACGTGTGTTACGGTTTGGCAGATGGAAGAAATATCGACGGATAGCCCATACGACATGAATCAGGATGAGCAGGAATATCCATATCAGAGGCGAAAACAGAATATCGGTGGAAAGATACGACCGCAGAAACTCACCTGCTTCGCGGCTATCAGTCTCGCCCACAAGCATCAACATCGTGGGGGTGAGGGTGGAGGCGAATTTCCAAAAACAATAGACATCGACGATGGCAACGGCATAGAGCACGATGTAGAACAGTCGTCTCACCCAACAGCGTATCTTTCGGGGAAAGAGCGAGAGCACGATACAGGCCAGATAGTCGGCCAAAAACAATTCAAGATAGATGTTCTCATAGAGGGCAGCCCCTTGATGGTTGGGCAGGGTCAGTATGGCGCACAGCATACCCAGCACATACATCGTCACGAAGAAGATGCTGTTTCTCATGATAGGCTTTAGCAGCAACAGTGCGACTCCTTTTAATGTTTTCATCCTCTATGGTTTTCTCTACACCTTATTAAAATGGAATATCCCCGTGCAAAAATAGTATAAAATACGTGAAAAGCAAAAGACAGACGGAAAATTAACACCGAAATGTCGGATAATCCGCGCTTCCCCGTTTGATTAAGCGGAATTGATGGAATCGTGACACGGTTTAGCTGTATTCCCTTGTCAGGTTTTCCGGCACAGGCAGGCTGCTGCCGACCGTCGGTGCTGTATATCCGATTTGTTTATAACCATCTCTCCCTGCGGCTCACAATCCGTACCGTCTGTTTGCTCCATAGTTATTTATCCTTAAAGCATTCGAGACTTTTTGTTTATTTGTAGTTTGTTTATAATTAGCGTAATGAATCTTTACAAATACCCCTTTAAATTTCGCTTATTTCAAAATAACTTTGGTCTCGTCCGAAATTCGTTAAATTTGCGATGATTCGTAGTTTGTTGATAATCAATGCGTTTCGCAATGGTGCCTTTGGGACACTTATTTGGTTGTTCGCGGTTGCATATCGAACGGCCCTGCGGAAAGGCTTCAACCGCGCTGCGGATGAGGCTTAGTCGCGTTGCGGTTAGGGCTTAACCGGATTGCCGTTAAGGCTCCGCCATGATAGGACGGAGTACAAAACCTGTAAACGGGGAAATATTTACGTTGCAAAAACAGATAATGAGGGCGAAAACATAGCCCTTTTTGCGCTGGTTGCTCCGAAAATAATCATCGAAAAAAGGTAATCATATTTTACATATTGAGAAATGATGACTGGACGAACCCCGCATTCTTCCACCCGTTTAATTTGTTGAGGTGATAGACGGGCATCGCTGTAAGCAGTTCCTGAGAAACCGTGTTATCCCTCTTTGGAACAAACAGTGAAACCTTCATTACTTCTTGATGAAGCATACCATGCTCATCAAGCAGGCTCCTCAGACGTTTGTTCTCCTGAATCAAGTGTTCAATCCGGTATGGAGACTATTTATTTTTTGTTCCATTATGCAGACATTTGATCAGAAAGTCAGGGCTGAGGAGAGGATGAGAAAGAGGGAAAGGATTATCATACAGAGAGCTACGACTTTCTGGTATTTTCGTTTATCGACATTTTTTATGAAGCGCATGGCAAGGTAATTGCCAAAGATCATGGCTGCCGCAATAGAAAGGCCGATGATCAGAATATGCGTATTGACCAGATTGAGCTTGCCATATACAATTATCTTAACGATGTGCATCACGGTTGCTGCCGTTGCCTCACTGGCGATGTAGGCTACCGGACTAAGGTCGAGTGTGAGGAAAACAGCACTGCTCAAAGGCCCCGAAATGCTCAGCAAACCGTTGATAAACCCTGTCACACAACCGCCAATGAGCATGGTTGATGGTCCTTTAGGAAAATGAAGTTTGCCACGAAGTTTCTGAATGGCAAACAATATTAAGGCCACACCCACCACACAGGTCATGATATTTTTAGGTGCTATGGAAAAGCCATAGGCACCTAAAGCGGTCAGGGGAATGGAGGGAATAAGAAACCAGAGTGTCTTTCTCCATTCAATGTCTTTCCATCCAAAGGCGGAACGCGACGCGTTGCTGAGCAACTGCGCAATCGTACATATAGGCACGGCAGCCTCTATGCCATAGCATGCAGTCACTATCGGCAGCAGCAACATGCCGCCACCAAATCCAATTGCGCTGGAAAGGGCTCCGGCCAAAAAGCCTACGATGATTAACAGAATATCCATAAATTAGGTGAGACACTCCTTAGATTTTATCTATTCGTATGCGGATTGCAGCATGTAATCGTGTTGATTGCCCACAAACTCATTGTATATCCGACGATGATCAATGAGCAGAATAGTATCAACCAAGAATAATACGCTGATTATTTTCCCAAGAATCTTTGATAGTTATGCGTGTCGTCATTTGAACATTCTGCTCACGATTCCTCCCTCCTGCCACTTGATGTCACTGCCTTTTCGCAATCCTCGAACTCATCGAAAAACACAGTTACATCGCAGTCTTGTTAGTATCACCCACACTCACCTTTGTGGCATCCGACAGGCACAGCAGCACATCGCCTTTCTCCATAGGCAGCCGGCCATTGGGCACGAGAATGGTCTTGCCTCGTTTCACCATCATCACCAAAGTGCCTTCGGAAATATCCATCTGCGACAGGAGGTTTCCATTGGCAAGCATGGCTTCCGTGAGCACCACTTCTTTGAGGTTAGGACCGAGTTCTTCAGGAATTTCCACCCCAAATTCATTGCCCGTTTTCTCGGCAGGCATGTCAAGATGCAGCTTCCGTGCCATTAAGGTGATTGTACTACCCTGCACAATAAGCGATACGAGTGTAATGAAAAATACAATATTGAAAATAATATTTGCTCCCTCTACTCCGCTAAGCAAAGGATAGGTTGCAAATATAATGGGCACGGCTCCTCGCAGGCCGACCCACGAAACAAACACCTTGCCACGTCTCGGAATCTTGCGATAGGGTAGTAAACATAGAAATACACTCAACGGCCGCGCTACCAAAATCATGAAAACGCCAATCGCCAGAGCGACTAAACTCACACCCATCATCTCCGAAGGATTGACCAGCAGTCCTAAGGTTAGGAACAGCACGATTTGCAGCAGCCATGTCAATCCGTCAAAAAAAGTACTCATCTCCCGACGATACGACAACCGACTGTTACCCACGACAAGTCCTGCAATATACACCGACAGATAACCGTTTCCGTGCAGCAAGTCGGTCAGTGTAAAGGTAATAAACACCATGCTCAACAGCAACACGGGATAGAGCGCGGCATTGGGCAGGTTGATGCGGTTGATGAGCAGCACCGTCAGTCTTCCGGTTGCATATCCTATGGCTCCACCTAAGACAAATTGTTCGGCCAGGTTAAAGCCAAGATTATAGAACGTGAAATCGCCACTCGACGTCGCCACCTCCACCAACACTATGGTCAGCATATAGGCCATAGGGTCGTTACTTCCGCTTTCCAACTCCAGCATGGGCCTCATGTGATGTTTCAGCCCTATCTTCTGCGTTCGCAAGAGATTAAATACGGAGGCTGAATCGGTGGACGACATCGTGGCGGCAAGCAGCATCGATACTACGATCGAAAGGCCGACATTCATAGCCGACCACCTCGAAATTCCGTAGATAAACAAGCCGGTAAACACCGTCGTCAGCACCACGCCCAGCGTGGCGAGTATCACACCCGGACCCACAACTGGTTTAATATCCTTGTATTTGGTGTCCATTCCGCCGGTAAACAGAATGACGCTCAATGCAATCATGCCTATAAACTGCGCGTCTTTCGGACTGTCAAACTGCATGCCCAATCCTTCGCTGCCGAAAAACATGCCCGTGAACAGAAAGAGCAACAGTGTGGGGATGCCAAACCGGTAACCCGTCTTACTGATAATAATACTTATCAGAACAAGGAAAGAGCCCAGAAGAAATATGTTTTCTGTAGTAAATGTCAGCATAAGAGTATGTAGAATATATCAATGTGGAACCATGTTTCCCATAGGGTATAGCGGTAATATCCCGTAAACCCTATGGCAAAGATACTGAAAAATACCGACTTTTACGATGGGGAAATATTTTAGCGTCATTAAAAAATGTTAAAAACAAAACAGGAAAAGAATAGTCGGCCGTCATCGTTATTTCGTGTGGTGGTCACAAACAAGTCGCGCGTATCATGAGATACATCGCTGTTTATCATTCTTTTCGACCATCATTGCTGTCGTCTGTTCGTTTTTTATCTTATCTTCCATTTTTGATGACATAACGTTGTCTATTTCAACAAAAATATATACATTTGCCAACTAAACTCCCTTATCATGAAGTTACGACATCTTTTCACTTTCGTACTTTTATCTCTGTTCCCTATCTGCTCACGGGCACAGGTTGTCTACATGGAAGTTGGCGGTGCCTCCACCACTGCAGGCGTGCATTTCGATTCACGTTTCAACGATCACACCCGATGGGGTGGCCGTCTGGGAGTGGCTTATACCTACTCTAAAGACTCCGACTTTTTCCCTTCGGGACCTGACAAAAACCACCGGATGGAGCATTCCCGCTGCCGTGAATTATCTGATTGGTGGAAAGCGACACTGCGTAGAATTGGGCATCGGAGTTAGCTACGGACAATACAAATGCACCTTCAACAACGCCGACGGCCACACCGTTGAGACCGAAAAGTCGGGTACATTCGGGTTTATCGACATAGGTTATCGGTTTCAATCGTCCACAGGATGGACACTGCGCGCCGGACTAAATCCCGGCACAGGGATTGGCACAACCGACATGTTGGAACGCAGCGAACACAAGGTAAACCGTGCGGCAACAGTCTATCCCTACTTCAGCATTGGCCATTCGCTGTAAACACATTCACCTTAATAGTACGTATCATGACACAGAAAGCATTTTACACCGCACGGGAAGAATCATGGAACACATGGAGCCACGCCGCAGGTATTCTGCTGGGCATCGTGTGTGCCATCTTTTTCCTGCGTCATACCATCCAGACCCACCAACCCTGGGCAACGTTCGCCGTTGCACTCTATATGTTGGGCATGTTGAGTTGCTACATCTCTTCCACCGTCTATCATGCCCTTCCTTTCTCCTCTGCATGGAAACAAACCACCCGGAAACTGGACCACGCCGCCATCTACTGGCACATTGCGGGCTCCTACGCTCCCATCACACTGGTGGCCCTGCGCAATGAGGGTCTTTGGGGATGGGGACTTTTCTGCTTCGTCTGGCTCTGTGCCATCGTGGGCACATGTTCTGCTTTCTACAAACTGAAAGACCACAGCAATTTCGAAACCATCACATTCGTAGGTATGGGGCTTGCTGTTCTCGTCGCTTTCAAACCGCTCTTGAATTCAGTAGATTTCTCTATCGTGGCATGGATCATTGCTGAAGGCGTGATGTATATCACGGGAGCCATGTTCTACTCGCTGCACAAACAGCGATATATGCACACGGTTTTCCATTTCTTCGTCTTGGCAGGCTCCGTCTGCCACCTTGTTGCCGTATGGAAAATAATCTCCATATAGCCCTTTCCCCGCATCTTCTCCTACTGTCTGTCCCCATCTTTGCAACCGAGTTGCACTCCTTAGTTCGTATCTTTGCAAGCGGAATCAAGTTTACATAAGAATATGAACAAAAAACTATTGAGAATTATCGCAGCAGCCGTGCTGCTGCTCGTCGCCTATCTGGTGACCCGAAACACCCAACTGTCAATGACCGCACAGTTGGTCGTGTTCCTCGTTCCCTATCTCCTCGTAAGCTACGACGTATTGGGCGAAGCCGCTGAAGGCATCATGAAAGGCGACCCCTTCGACGAGAATTTCCTCATGGCGGTAGCCACCATCGGTGCACTGGGCATCGGTTTCCTGCCCGATGCTGCCCCTCAGTTCACCGAAGCGGTGTTTGTGATGTTGTTTTTTCAGGTAGGCGAACTCTTCGAAGACTATGCCGAAGACAAAAGCCGCGACTCTATTGCCGAGCTTATGGATATCCGCCCCGACACAGCTAATGTGGAACGTGGGGGCGAAATCAAGGTGGTTGCTCCCGATACAGTGGACGTGGGCGAAACCGTATTGGTGAAGCCGGGAGAAAAAATTCCGCTCGACGGAGTGATTATTGATGGTGCCTCAAGTCTCAACACCGTAGCCCTTACCGGCGAGAGCGTTCCCCGAGACGTGACCGTAGGAAGCGAAGTGATTTCAGGATGCGTCAATCTATCGGGCCTGCTCAAAGTGAAAGTGAGCAAGGCCTACGGCAAGTCCACAGCCGCACAGATTATCCGACTGGTCGAGGACTCGGCTGAAAACAAATCTGAGAGCGAGACTTTCATCACCAAATTCGCCCGTATCTACACGCCTGTCGTGGTGTTACTGGCATTGGCCATCGCTTTCATTCCACCCTTCTTTGCCCCCAGCTACGGCACGGCCTTCTCCACATGGCTCTATCGTGCACTCACGTTTCTGGTGGTGAGTTGTCCCTGTGCGCTGGTCATTTCCATTCCTCTGACATTCTTTGCCGGTATCGGCGGAGCGTCGAGCAAAGGCATCCTCATCAAGGGAGGCAACTTTATGGACACCTTGGCCAAAACCGACACAGTGGTGTTCGACAAGACCGGCACCCTGACTGAGGGGGTGTTTGTTGTTGATGCCGTGCACCCCGACAAGCTGGATAAAGAACAGTTGCTACACCTCGCTGCCCACGTGGAGCGTTTCTCCACCCATCCCATCGCTGCAGCCCTGCGCAAGGCCTATCCCAACGAGAAAGACGACTGCACAATAACGGATGTCGAAGAAATTGCCGGACAGGGAATTCGGGCGTCGGTCAATGGCAAGACCGTGTGCGTGGGCAATAAGAAGATGATGGAGAGTGTGGGCGCCAAAACCACCCAATGCGCTCAATGCAAGGACCATATAGGCACTGTGATTCATGTTTCGGTTGATGGAATCTATGCCGGACACATCGTCATCTCAGACCAAATCAAGAACGACGCGGCCGAAGCCATCAGTCGGCTGAAGCAGTTGGGCGTTACCAAACCCGTGATGCTCACCGGCGACCGCGAAGAAGTGGGACAGTTTGTGGCGACAAAACTCGGCATCGACGAGGCCCGTTGTGCTCTTCTTCCCACCGACAAGGTGGACTATGTGAAACAGAGTCTCCGAACAAAAGCGCCCAACACACGTCTCGCCTTTGTGGGCGACGGCATCAACGACGCCCCCGTGCTTGCCATTGCCGACGTGGGCATTGCGATGGGAGCATTGGGAAGCGACGCAGCTATAGCGGCTGCCGACGTGGTGCTGATGGACGACAAACCATCTAAAACGGCACAAGCCATTCGCATAGCACGCCACACCATCGCCATCGCCAAACAAAATGCGTGGTTTGCCATCACCGTTAAGGTGGCTATTCTCATTCTTGTTGCCACCGGACTGCTTGGCTCTTTGGCCATGGGAATAGCCGTATTCGGCGACGTGGGCGTTATGGTTTTGGCCGTCCTCAATGCCATGCGGGCCATGCGCTTTGGTAATTCATAATTCATAATTCATAATTAGCTATTCAGAATACAGAATTATTCGCAGGCTCATCAACTCGTTATAATTCACAATTCATAATTCACAATTCAGAATTGGCTGGCACGTTGCGGTCAGCCAATTCTGTTTTACACTTCTACGTCATCGTTGTTATAACGACTTCCTTTTATTTTGACATCATTATTATGTCTCCATTTCATCTCTCAGACACCTCTGCAAAACTATATTCAAGTGATTGAGTTATCAATATAGCTCATTGATTATCAACAATATCTTTCACGTGAATTAGTTTTGCAGAGGTGTCTTGTTATGAACAACTACTAAGCAGTAGAATCAATATCCTGGATTCTGCTCTATTTTAGTTTGTTTCTTGTCGATAGCGTCCTGCGGAATGGGACGGAGAATCTTATATTTGCCGTCGGTTCCTTTCATCTGGGCTTCAGTTACTCCATCTTCGTTGTACTTGACGACATACTCCACTAACTTATGAGTACGCTTCAAATCCATCCATCGCACATATTCTCCTGCCATTTCGCGAGCACGCTCATCCAGCAGGTAATCAATGTCGAGCTGATCAGCCTTAACTGTCATGTCTGATTCAAATCCTGCCTTAATAGTTCCTGGTCGTCTACGAAGCGTATTGATAAGTTCAGCAGCTTTTGTAGTATTGCCCTGCTGGATATGAGCCTCAGCAGCGATAAGATAAGCCTCACCAAGACGAGATACGACAACATCATGAGTGCTGCATTGGGTAGACCTGTTACTCATAGAAGCTGTTGTGTAATCATCAAATTTTTTGATGCATGGCACACCATAGTCTATGGAACGTCGCACGGTATAGGATTCAGGGGTGTTCCATGCTGGTGCGATACCACCCTCAGCCACGGTCTTGGAGATAAGGGCATTCTTCTTAAAACCATTAGGATCATCGGCCTTCCATGCAGCGATGTCAGCATCTGTAGCCCATGCAGGAGCATAATAGATAGCAATAGGGGTGTTAGGATCATTATAATAGTTGAAATATCCATTCAGATCGCTGTTTTTGTTATTACCATGGAATTCCAACATAAATGTTTGCTCAAGGCGTCCATCGCCCCTCGTATACATCTGCAAAAGACGCAAAAAGGGTGCCTCGTCGCCATCAATGCCCTTGTTCAATGCATATTCAGAACCGCCCTGATAAGCTCCGAACTGTGCTTGCTGGTAACCTCCATCGCTGCCGGGATTCTCTAACGAAGCACTGGAAAACTGAACCGACCAGAATATCTCGTCGTTACTCTCATTATTGATGTTAAAAGCATCTTCAAGTGACACGGAGGGCACAGAACCGTTGATGACTTCCTCAGCATATTTAGCTGCATTAGCAAAGTCAGTGCCCTGAGCAATATTTTCTTCTTGAACCTCATAATCTTTCCCATTGAGATATCCTCTGGTGAGGTAGGCTTTGGCCAAGAAGAATTTTGCTGCTCGCTTGTTGGCTCGCCCGACATCAGAGGCATGCCGCTCTAAAAGTTTGGAAGAAGTTGACAAATACTCAAACTCACTAATGATGAAATCGTACACGGACTTGAGGTCAGTGCGCTCAAAGTTCATGTTTGCCACATCAAACATATCGGTAACCAAAGGTACTTTGCCAAATAGCTGCACCAAGTTGAAATAGTCGTATGCACGAATAAATCGGGCTTCGTCTACATATTGGTCACGAACACTGCTATTAGCTGTAGTCTCTCCATACTTGATAACACTGTTGCAAATTTGGATAGACTTATAGAGGTTGGTATACCAGTTCAGAATATTAGCCTCCGTGGATGTATGCTGATAGTAATTCATCGCAATACCTGTGTGTTTACCATCACCAAAAATATCTGTTCCTGCCGTGATCGTTAAAGGAGAGATGTTATAGAGGGATCGCAAGGAAGAGTATGCACTATTTGTAAGACTCTCAAAACCATCTGCAGTATTGTAAAAATCGGGGGCAGACACATTGGAACGGTTATCTTGCTCCAGAAAGTCCGAACAGTTTGTCAAACCAAGTATGACAGCAACTGCAATAAAATATTTGATTTTCATAAGGATAGTTTTTTAAAATTTAAGATTTGCTCCAATTTGATAGCTACGGGTAGAAGGGCCGCCTGTGCCATTATTGATGGGTGCCTCAGCCCATTCAGGATCAAAGCCCTTGTAATCTGTGAACACAAATGGATTGATGATATTAATATAAAGTCTTAAAGAAGACATACCGACTTTGGTTATCAGTTTTTTAGGCAACGTGTAACCCAAAATAATATTTTTTACTTTAGTGTAGGAATTATCGACAAAATACTGCGAGCCATTCTTGCCACTGAGCCAGAATTGGCCGCCCCCTTTGTGATTGCTGCCATTGGTGGGGAATGGATAAGAGCCGTTTGTTACAGCTGTTGTTGTAACCAGGTCTCCCTTATTGTCCAAGACCTGGACTCCGGAAGGAATGTAAAAATCCATAGACAATCTTCCGATACCACGCTGACCGTAGTCTGTAAACTCTGCCATGAATGGACTATAGACTTTACTGCCCTGACTGGTGTAGATGCTGAAAGAAAAATCGAAATTCTTCCAGATAAACGAAGAGTTGAGGCTTCCTGTCCATGTTGGGGCAGCATGACCTAATACATATCGGTCTGAAGGGTCAATGACACCATCTCCATCCTTGTCGGCAACCTCCATTTCTCCTTCGTAGAACTTTGTGTTCTTACTTGCATCAGCAGCAAAAGCCCTGGCTCTTTCGGCACTGACAATGCCAATTTGCTTGTAACCATAAACCACATCAATAGGTTGTCCGATAAACCACCAGTTACCTGTCATATCCTGCTTTCCTCCATTCAGCTCGATAATTTCGTTGTGGTTATGGGCAAAAGTAAAGTTTGTTGTCCATGTCAGGTCTTTTTTCTGTATATTAACCGTGTTCAATGTTACCTCTATACCGGAATTTCTCACTTTGCCTACATTTCCCCAAATGGCACCTGTAGACGACCCCATCTCCAATGGAGTCTGCATCTCCATCAGAAGGTCGCGCGAAGTACGAATATAATAGTCTATTGCCCCATTGATTCGATTGCCAAGGAAACCGTAGTCTAAACCAACGTTGAACTCTGTGGTTTTCTCCCACGTAAGATCGGCGTTGTTTAATGCATAACCATATCCGTTGGCAACGGTATTGCCAAAGTTATAATAGTATTTGGTATCTGCAACCAGTTGAGTATCGTATGGACCTACAGCCACGTTGTTACCAGTAAGGCCAAAACTCAGGCGAAACTTCAAGTTGTCTAACCAAGACCTTGCACCCTGCATGAAGGGTTCTTCACTGAGACGCCAACCAAGAGCTGCAGAAGGAAACATACCCCAGCGATTTAAGGGTTGAAACTTTGAGCTACCGTCCCATCGAGAAGATACCGTAATCAGATATTTGCTCATGTAGTCATAGTTCAATCGTAGTACGTATGAGAGCATGCTTATTTTTTCGTAATAACTTGTCTTATTCTCTACATTGGCAGCTGAACCCATATTGTGCCATCGTACATTAAAAGGCATATCAGTCACAACGAGTCCATCGCCCTCACGTTTCTGTTGATATACAGAGAATAGACCAAGCGCATTGATAGAATGTTTTCCAAACGTTTTAACATAGTTAGCCTGAGTGTCCCAGGTATATGAGAACAGTTCATTGTTCTCTGATTCTGCATAATTGGTCTTGCCACTTCGAGCCTGTGTAACATTTGCTGCATAGAAAACGCCATTATGTCGCTTAGTATACATGGGAGACAGGGTGGTCTTCAATATCACCTCCTTGATGGGTGAATATTGTATGAATATATTAGCCATGGCATCATAGGTGCGAGTGTCATCGACAGAATTTTCACGGTCTACTATGGGATTGATATTTGAAGTGGGGCCACCTCCGTTGGGATAAATAGCAACGTCTTTTCCAGGCTGTGTGATAGGCATTCCGGAATTCTCACCTTTCCAATAATAAGCATCCATAATTGGAGACATAAGGAAGCCATTGATAACCGAGTTTTTGCTGCCACTGTGTTTTAAGGCTGTTGATAGGTTCACCGAGCCACCTGCCGTAAAGTGTTCATTGATTTTATGCTCCACCGCAGTCTTAATATTCCACCGCTCATACGAGTCATAAAGCACCCCCTCTTCTTTAATGTCCATAGGGTTTAAAAAGTCTATATTTTCACATACCACACCATCTACGACA
>CALKIW010000200.1 GCA_937995875.1 uncultured Bacteroidales bacterium
TTGAATGAAAAATATCGTTCAAAAAACAAAATAAGCAAATACTTTGTCGTTGAATGGGTGTTGGCCATTTGGCAGACTTGTGTTTTTTTCTTATATTTGCCGGCATGAAAGCGAGAATACCTTTTATCGACTACATCCGAGTGATAGCCTGCTTCATGGTAATGCTGGTACACTCCAGTGAAAATTTCTATGCCGCCGATCCCTCCGGACTGGCGGGCAACGTGTCCATGCTTGCCAACGAGAGCAATCGGTTTTGGGTGGCTTTCTATGATGGAGGTGTTGCGCGCGTGTGTGTACCTCTGTTTATGATTGTATCTGCATTTTTGTTGGTACCGATGCGCAGGGATGTTACCATGACACAGTTTTACAGACATCGATTCAAGCGTATTCTTCCGCCGTTTATCAGCTTCCTGCTGCTATACACCTTCCTGCCTTTGGCTTGGGGAGGAATGACTTGGGAACAGTCGATGGCCGATTTCAAGTTGCTGCCGTTCAACTTCCCGTCTATGGGCGGTCATCTGTGGTTTATGTATCCGCTGATCAGCCTTTATCTGGTTATTCCGGTGATTTCTCCTTGGTTGGAGCGTGCCACTGCAAAAGAAGAGCGTGTGTTTCTCGGCATCTTTGCATTCACCACACTCACACCCTGGCTCACCCGTTTTGTCACCCCCGAATTGTGGGGAGCCTGTTTCTGGAATGAGTTTACTGCTTTCTGGTATTTCTCCGGCTATTTGGGCTATTTAGTTTTGGCACATTATATCCGTGTGCACATAGACTGGTCGCGCCGCAAGCGTCTTATGGTGGGTGCGACGTGCTTTGTGCTCGGCGCCACTTTCACAGCTTGGAGTTTCTGGCTGAAGGGCACTCCCGGATTGCTCATTGAGACCCCCATGTTGGAATGGTCATGGGAATTCTGTACGCCCAACCTGCTGGTGTCTACCTTTGGCGCATTTTTGCTTTTCACTTGTATAGAACGCCCACGAAAGATAATCACAGAACTGGCCCGCTTGTCGTTTGGAATGTATCTGATGCATTTGTTCTTCCTGGCACCGATAGCATCATGGATTGTTGCGGGAGACGTTACCAACCCGTTGATGCCCGTAGGACTGGCCATTCCGGTGATCGCCATTCTCACCTTTATATGTTGTGCGATTACCACTAAACTTGTTTCATATATACCCGGAAGCAGATGTGTTATAGGGTGTTGAGAGGAGGATAGATGAAAAGACTGTTCCTGCTTATATTGTCATGTCTGTGTGGACTGGTCGGTGCGCTGGCGCAATTTGCCAACATGGGCCAGTTTACGACGGCTAACGGTTTGTCTAACAACTCTGCACTGTGTGCATTGCGCGACAGCTACGGCATGTTGTGGGTGGGAACGGAAAACGGGCTGAACTATTTCGACGGGCTGCGCCTGAGATCGTATCGCGACATGGTGACGGGGTTGAATCCCAGTGAGACCAATTCCGTAAAATCGCTTTTCGAGTACGACCGTGACATTTGGTTTGGCGGCTCAGCAGGACTTTATGTTTTCGACCGGAAGCAAAACCGATACAAGTCGTTCGATGTGCGCACCCGTTACGGCGTGAAGATAAGTTCTACGGCCCCCCAAATTTTGGCTACCGACAACGACTTGGTTTGGATTCTCACTCAGGGGCAGGGAATGTTTATCTATGACACCAAAGCCGACACCCTCTATCAGGACAGCAGGCATGGCAGTTATTTCTGCGATGCGGCCGTTGGCAAGGATGGTTTGGTCTATACGGTTACGCTGACGGGCCAGTTGGTGGTGTTTCGTGGTGACGGACAATATATCCGCACCTTGGAGGTGCCCGGCTATCAGGTGGATAAAAATCCCATCAGCCTTGTCGATGTGCACGGCACATTGTGGCTGGGACATAATACTACACTGTCGCGACTGGCGACGGGAGACATTGAGCCACAGACAGTTTTTACGCTCTTGGGAGCCATTCGCTGCCTGTCGTCCGACCAACAGGGTCGTTTGCTTATAGGAAGCGACGAGGGCGTGTTCAGATATACGGCAGGCAGCAATCGTCTGGAAAATTTGAGTCGCTCACTTCCCGGAGGAGTGGGGCTCACGGACAACGCGGTGAACAACATGGTGTGGGATGGGGACAGCACGCTCATCGTGCTCACCCGTATGGGAGGTGTCAATATGCTGCCCATTCAGGAAAGCGGTTTTGTGTTTATTCCATTGGACACGAATACCGCTTCCGCACACAATTTCATCAAGGCCATGTGCTGGGGCGAATATGGCGAGTTGTGGCTCGGAGGCGATGGCGGTCTTTATCGTGGCAATTATGGAGACAGACACATCAGCCGCTATGCCCAAGACAAACTGCCCTACGAGGTAACTAATTTCTGACAAGTCAGTATTCCTCATGACAGGACTATTTATGGACCCTTTGATAGGAAACATGCTTTGCAGATTGTTGCGGTAGAATTGAATGGAGAAGCGAAAGCAACTGAAAAGTCAGGTTGAACAAGCGACCTCCCATTCGTAGATAAAGACGCGCAGAATCAGCTAATATTGGATGCTCTCTACATTATTTTGCTGATAATACCTTTTTCTGATGATTGGATGAATTTCACGATGTTGCGGATTTCAGGACTGTCGGGCACCTGATCGTTAATCTGCAACACAGCGTCCAATACACTGTTTTGTCCGTGGAACACCAGACGGTAGGCGTTGGCAATGTGCTTCTGCACCTTCTCGTCAATGCTCCATGCAGTCATGGTGGTTGCATTCGGACCACCGTAGGCTATGGGTTTGCCTCCGGCGATGATGTAGGGAGGAATGTCTTTGTAGAAGGTAGTCCCGGCCTGTATCATGGCAAGGCTGCCCACACGTGTCCCAGCTCCTTCGATAACCGACGAAGAGAAAATAACCCCATCGCCAATCTCACAGTTTCCGCCAATCTTAGTGCCGTATCCCAGCACGTTTCGATCGCCCATCCGGGTGTTGTGATTCACGTGACTTCCCTCCATGAGCAGATTGTTGTTGCCGATAATGGTTTGCCTGTTGCAGCACGTTGCGCGGTTAATCACCACGTTTTCGCGGAAAGTATTGTTATTGCCGATAATCAGATTGGTGTCCTCGCCTGTGAAGTCGCGGTTCTGCGGCTGTGCGCCGAGCACGGTACCTTGATGCACTTCGTTGTCGTGGCCCATCTTGGTGCCGTTGAGAATACTTACAAACGGGAAAATGACACAATTCTCGCCAATCTCCACATTATCTTCTATATATACAAATGGATATATCTTACAGCCGTCTCCAATCTTTGCGTTGGGAGAAACCACTGCTTGAGGACTAATATCTTTTGCCATAAATGTCTGCCCCGTCCCTCCTCGTGGGGAGGTAGCCCAGTGTTGCTGTGGGGTCATCGACTGGTTGTTATTTTTAGAATCGACCGGTTGTTATTTTTAGGATTGGTATTGCTTCCTCCCCTCCGAAATGGTGGAGGAAGGCTGCGGGGCATTTATTTCGCCCCGCCTCCCAATGCCTGATAGAGGTTTACGACGGCCTGCATCTTGTGGAAGTCGTCGGCCACTTTGGAAAGCTGCACGTTGAGCAAATTGCTTTCGGCGGTGATTACTTCAAGATAGGTTGCTCCGGCCATGTCGAGCAGCATGTGGGTTTGTTCCACATTCTTCTTGAGCACCTCAACCTGTTTGTCTTCAATGGCACTTTTCTCTGCGGAGGTGTTGTAGAGCACCAGAGCATTGCTCACTTCTGAGCCTGCCTTGAGAATACTGTTCTGCCACGTGTTGTAAGCCTGTTCGTATTGCCCTTGAGCCACGCGGAGGCCTGCTGTGAGGCGTCCGTTCATGAAGATGGGCTGTGTGAGCGATCCTACGGCAGACCATAGCCACTTACCGGGATTAATCATGCCCTGTCCGTTGGTAAAGGCGCCTGTGCCACTGATATTGATATTGGGATAGAATCTGCTGCGTGCTTGTTCTACGTTGTAGAAGCAGGCCGCAAGCGCCATTTCGTTGGCATGAACGTCCGCACGGTTTCTCAGGAGCTGAATGCCTACGCCGGTAGAGAACTGTTCGGGTAGGGATTGATCTTCCAGTTTGCCGCGTGTGATGGTCTGTGACGCCTCTCCGAGCAGCAGGCTCATCGCGTTTTCCGATTCACGCACCTGACGTTTCAGGTCGGCCTTCCGCGTGAGAACGGAGTAATAGTTCGACTCGGCCGCCTGCACAGCTGTGGATCGGTAGCCCATCCGTCCGTCTTTCATGGCTTCCATCTGTTCCCACGTCTTCTTGGTCAGTGTTTCCATTTCGTTCACCAGTTCTATCTGTCGGTCGAGCATCAGCAGTGTGTAATAGAGGTTGGCGACAGACGAAACGAGCGTGGTCTGTACGCTCACTTGATAATCTTTCATCTGAATGAGCGACACCTGTGCTTCCCGCTTGGCGGCGGTGAGCCCTCCGAAGAGTGGCACGTTCCAGCTGGCGGTGACGGGGAGTTGGTAGGATTGCGTGGTGTTGTCGTTGAAACGGGAAATTGTTCCCTGTGGGGTGAATGCGAACTGCGGGAGGAAAGCCAGTTTGGCGGCTTTGAGTTGTGCCTCAGCCATGTCGATGTTGATGGCGGCATTCAGCAGGTTGGGATTGTTGTCCAAAGCCTTTTGGATGAGCACCTGCAACTGTGGGTCGGTGAACACCTCGCGCCAGGGCATGTTGCCGAAGCTCATGGTGTCACGGGCGGCCAGCGTGTCGGTCAGCGAGACACTGTCGCGAAACAGTCCCCGCGTGTTGATTTCCGGACGCTCATATTTGCCGTAGAGGCTCTTGCAGCCTGTCAGTGACAGAACAGCCAAACCTCCCAATATGATATTTCTTATTGATTTCATATATTCTTCTTTTTTGCAAGTTCTTCTCCTCTGCCCGAAAGGCGGGGAGCAGAACTTGTCTTTATGTTATGCGTCAATCTTGATTCTGATGCGTTATCAGTTTGCCTGAGCTTGCAAATTGTTGCAGTTCGGCTTCGGCTTCAGGATTGTACTCATCCTCAAACTTAATCGGAGTGAACTTCTCTTGGAGCCACTGGAAGATAACGAAGAGTGCCGGAACGATGAATATCTGAACGAATGTTCCAATCAACATACCTCCTACGGCGGCGGCCCCCAAGGTCTGGTTACCGTTCTTGCCCACGCCCGAAGCAAACATCAGGGGGAGCAGACCGATAATCATGGCCAGCGAGGTCATCAGGATAGGACGTAGACGTGCGACGGCACCTAAGATGGCCGAGTATCTGATGGCCATACCCGTCTGGCGACGAGCAAGGGCAAACTGCACGATGAGGATGGCGTTTTTGGCCAACAGACCGATCAGCATAATCAGCGAAATCTGCATATAGATGTCGTTGGAGTGGCCGAATAAATTTGTAAACATAAACGCACCGGCCAGACCGAACGGTATGGAGAGCATCACCGCCATTGGTAACAGATAGCTCTCGTACTGTGCGCTCAGAATGAGGTAAACGAATACGAAGCAGAGCACGAAGATAATGGCTGTCGAGTTAGACGATTCGGCCTCCGATCGGGTAAGCCCCGAATATTCGTAGCCGTAGCCGGTGGGCAGATATTCGGCTGCCACTTCCTCGCAAGCTTTCAAGGCGTCGCCCGATGTGTAACCTCCGTTGGGGGTGATGTTCAGGTCAATGGAGGTGAACAGGTTGAAACGACCGATGTTCGATGGTCCGTAGACGCGCTTGAGATTGACAAACTTTGATACCGGAGCCATGTTGCCTCCACCTACGCGAACATAGATATTGCTCAGGTCTTCGGGACGCATCCTGCTGGCTACGTCGGCTTGTATCATCACACGGAAGAGCTTGCCGTAAGCGTTGAAATTGGAGGCGTAGAGTCCGCCATAGTACCCCTGCATCGTCGAGAGGACGGCAGCGGGCGAAGTCCCCGCACGCTTACATTCGGCCACATCAACGTCTACCATGTATTGGGGGTAGTTGGGGTTGTACGAAGTCATTGCGTTTTGTATCTCAGGACGCTTGTTGAGTTCCTTCAGATAGTTCTGGGTAATATCGAAGAACGTATTGAGATCTCCACCCGTCTTGTCCTGCAAGGTCATTGACACACCGTTGTTGGCCGAGAAACCGGGAATCATCGGCGGACCGAAAGCAAGTATCTGCGCATCCTTGATGGTGGCTGTCTGCTTGTAGATCATGCCGAGCACCATGTTGGCTTCCAAAGGATTGACGAACAGTTGCTCCACACCTTTGCCGGTAATCACGCCCCAAAGACGGGCGAAAATATTTTTGGAAGCACGCTCCTCAAAGTCTTGCAGCTTGATAATAAATGTAGCTTGGTTGGAGCCTTGACCTGCGAGGAAGTTGTATCCCGCTATAGCCTCACGACGCTTGATGGCCGGATTGGATGCCAGCATCGCGTCTACCTGATCTACAATTTCCTGTGTGCGGGACTGACTGGTACCTGGGGCAGCCGACACGGTGACGAACAGCGTTCCCGTATCTTCGTCGGGCACAAGCCCGGTACTTGTCGTTGCCATGCTGACAATCAGCACAACGATACCTGCCACAACAATGATGACAGAGGTAACGCGGTGATTGATCATGCGCGTCACACCTTTCTTGTATTTGTTGGTAGCCTTGTCGAACACGCGGTTGAATCCGGTATGGAATCGGTCTATGAAGGTTTTGTTCTCCTCGTTTTCCTCCTCCTTGTGAGGTTTCAGGAAAATGGCACAGAGGGCAGGGGAGAGCGTTAGGGCGTTGATGGCCGAAATAATGATGGAAACGGCCATTGTGACACCAAACTCACGGTAGAATGTTCCCGATGTTCCGCCCATAAACGATACCGGTACGAATACGGCTGCCATCACCAATGTAATGGAGATGATAGCTCCCGAAATCTCGTTCATGGCGTCGATAGCCGCTATCAGCGAACTTTTATATCCCTGATCGAGTTTGGCGTGTACCGCCTCGACCACCACGATGGCGTCGTCCACCACGATCGCAATGGCCAAGAGCATGGCCGATAGCGTCAGCAAGTTAATGGAGAAACCAAACATCCACAGAAACAGGAATGTACCTATCAGTGCCACCGGCACGGCAATCATCGGGATGAGGGTCGAGCGGAAGTCTTGCAGGAAGATGTAAACAACGAGGAATACCAGCAGCAATGTAAGCACAAGGGTGAAGACAACCTCCTCGATGGATGCAAAAAGGAATTCCGTCACATCTTGCTCAATGTTGTAGACCATTCCGGGCGGCATACTCTCCTGTGCTTCGGCGAGTGCTTTCTTCACATCTGTGGCAATCTGCGTGGCGTTGGAACCGGCAACTTGCTGCACCATACCGATTACCGAAGGTCTGCCGTTGCTCTTGAGGTTTACGTTATACATCAACCCTCCCAGCTCCACCTTGGCCACATCTTTCAGATAAAGGGTCTCGCCGGTGGGCTTGCTCGCGATGATCATGTTCTCGAACTCAGGCTCTGTAGACAGTCTTCCCTTGTAGCGCAGGGCATATTCGTAGGCCATGTCGCTGTTTTCGCCAAGCGATCCCGGTGCTGCTTCAATGTTCTGTTCGGCCAAAACGCCGATGATGTCGCTTGGAATCAGCCCATGTTGCTTCATCTTGTCGGGCTGCAGCCATATACGCATGGAGTAGTCGGACATCGAAGGACTTTGCACATCGCCCACACCGGTAACGCGTTTCAGCAGCGGGACAATATTAATATTGTTGTAATTGGTCAGGAACTTGCTGTCATAGCGACCGTCCTCTGTGCTGATTGAATAGATAAGGACGTTGGAAGTTTGACGTTTCCGCACCATCACGCCTGCCCGCACCACTTCGGCGGGCAACAGGGCTTGCGCCTGAGTCACACGGTTTTGCACGTTCACGGAGGCCATGTCGGCGTCTGCGCCTTGCTCAAAGAACACGGTAATGGATGCCGATCCCGAATTGGTGGCTGTGGAGGTCATATAGGTCATGCCCTCCACGCCATTGATACTTTCTTCCAGCGGCGTGATCACGGAATTCATCACCGTCTTGGCATCTGCTCCCTGATAGCTTGTATAGACCACGATGGTAGGCGGGGCGATGTCCGGGTACTGCTCAATAGGCAGTGAAATCAGCCCGATGAGGCCCAGCAACACAAAGAAGACGGAGATCACCGTCGATAGTACCGGGCGTCTTATGAATTTTGAAAATGACATATTATCTCTCTGTTTTTGTTGTTGTCAGCCATTGCGGTTTACTGTTGTCAGTCATTGCTGCATGGCGACCCATTATTTATTTTCCACCCATAGCTTTTGCAAATTCGCTTGCGTCGCCTTGAGCGGCACCCAATTTCTCAGCATCTTTGATTTTTTTCATATACTGAGCCTCGCTGATGGGCTTGATTTCCATACCGTCGCTTAGTTTTGTAAGCCCCTTGCTCACAAAGCGGTCGCCAACATGGAGACCTTCTGTCACGATGTAGGTCTTGCCGTCATTCTGCGGGTTTACCTTTATTTCAGAAAGTTTCACCTTGTTATCCTTGTCTACGAGATAAATGAATATTTTATCCTGCACTTCGGAAGTAGCCTCCTGCGGAATGATGATGGCATTGCTGTTAATCTGTGGAACGATGATTTGTGCAGCTCCGCCGCTTTTCAGCAGTTGTTCGGGATTGGAGAAATGGGCTATCATCGAATAGGAGCCTGTGGCTGCGTCGATCACGCCACTCATCTTGACCACCTTACCCGGATGGTTGTAGATGGTGCCGTCGGCCAGCTGCAACTTCACTTCCGGCATTTCGCTGAGGGCAGCGGTTGCACCTCCGGCATTCTTCGTCATGGCCAGAACTTCGCGCTCACTCATCGAGAAGAATACCTCTACAGTCGATATGTTCGACACGGTGGTCAGGGCGTTGGATGCGCTCACGAGTGTTCCCACTTTAAAAGGCAGACTTCCCACGATGCCGGCGGCAGGAGCCTTGACCGTACACCAACTCAGGGTTTCGCGGGCCGAAACCAGTCCGGCCTGTGCCTGAGCAACGGCAGCCTGCGCTGTGGCATAGGCGTTTTGAGAGGTAGAAAGCTCATATTGACCGATGATTTGCTGATCGAAGAGCTTCTGATTGTTTTCGTAGGTTATACGAGCGGTATTGGCTTGTGATTTGGCCGTATTTAGGGCTGCTTGTGCTTGGCGCACGGCGGCCTGATAGGTTTCGCTGTCGATGACGAACATCACTTGTCCGGCTTTCACGGCCTGACCTTCGTGGACAAGCACCTTGGTGATGAAACCTGAAATTTTGGGACGCACATCCACGTCCTGAATACCCTTAATGGTGGCAGGGTAGGTGGTTTGCAGGTCGCCGCTTTGAGTGGCAACCGTGCGCACGGCAAATTCATTGTCTCCGAACTTCGGCATACCCTTACTGCCCTTTCCACCACACGATGCAAGGGCAACGGCTGCTATGGCAACGAATAAACAATACTTAATTTTCATACCTATTATATATAATGATTTATTTTCTATTGATATTATCCCATTTTTATATGTTTTCTCAAAACTACATATGGGATTGTAGTTTTTTATCTGTGCAAAATTAGCAAAAATCAATGAAAACTCATTGATACATCTTAGTTTTTTAACAAAGATTGTGGCTTTTTAGCAAAGACCCATTTCTTTGGCCTTTTCCATTAAAAGTTGCATGAGCGGCTCTCGCTCATTGGGCACTGTGTTGTCGAGCACAGCCTCTTTCAGGGCTTTTTTCAGAGTTCCCACCTCGCGCGAGGGCTTGAGGTTGAACATCTGCATAATTTCGTTGCCGTCGATACAGGGCTGCAACTCGCGTTTGTAATCTTTTTCTTTCAGGTCGGTAATTTTCTCGCGCACCAGTCTGAAGTTCTCTAAGAATCGTTGTTTTTTCACTCGGTTTTTACTCGTGATGTCGGCCTCGCACAGCATCATCAGGTCGTCCACGTCGTCATCGGCCTCGTTCACCAGTCGTCGCACAGCACTGTCGGTAACCTCCTCATCGGCAATGGCGATGGGGCGCATGTGCAGGTCTACGAGCTTCTGCACGTATTTCATCTTCGAGTCCGTCGGCAGTTTGAGGCGTCGGAACATACTTGGCACCATCTTGGCACCCACATAGTTGTGGTTGTGAAATGTCCACCCGGCCGCGTTGTCCCATCGTTTGGTCTTGGTTTTGCCAATGTCGTGGAGCAGCGTGGCCCAGCGCAGCCAGAGTTTGTTGGCCGTGAGATGATCCAATTCGGTCTGCAGGTTTCGGGCTTCCTTGCTTTCGGGGTCGAGGCGCTGTAGTTCTTCTTCGACATCGGTAATGCGTTTTTGCTGCGCAGCACACAGATTGTCGAGCACTTCGAGCGTATGGTAGAAGTTGTTTTTGTGGGCACGGCCGTTCTTTTTCTCCACAATGTCGAGCGCGGCCAGTTCGGGCAGAATGCGCATGAGCAGTCCGCAGCGTTGCAGGTCTACGTACCCCCGACTCGGCTGGTCGGTCAGCATGATTTTGTTGAGTTCTTCCTCGATGCGCTCAGCGCTGATAATCTTGATGCGCTCGGCGTTCCGCTCCAAGGCCTCGAAGGTCTCGTCATCGATATAGAACTTCAGCTGGGTGGCAAATCGCACACATCGCATCATGCGCAGCGGGTCGTCGGAGAAGGTGATGTCGGGGTCGAGCGGTGTGCGGATGATGCCGTCTTCCATGTCGGCCAGTCCGTCAAACGGGTCCACCAGTTCGCCAAAGCGCTCCCTGTTCAGGCATACGGCCATGGCGTTGATGGTGAAGTCGCGCCGGTTTTGGTCGTCTTCAAGAGTGCCGTCTTCCACATGGGGCTTCCGGCTGTCGTGGCTGTAGCTCTCCTTGCGTGCACCGACAAATTCCACCTCTGTTCCGCCAAATTTCACTTGTGCGGTGCCGAAGTTTCGGAACATAGACAGATGGGCTTTGCCACCGATGAGTTTTTTGAATTTTTTAGCCACCTCAATGCCGCTGCCTACCACCACCACGTCGATGTCGTTGGAGGGGCGTTCGAGAAACAAGTCGCGCACGTAGCCGCCCACCACATAGCATTCCATGCCAAGGCTGTCGGCCGCGTCGCCTATTTTATGAAAGATGTCTTTATCTAAGAGTTTTGCTAAATCGTTGTCGCTGAGTTGTCGCATGATGATTTCTACTACACTGACCTTTCGCAAGCATGGCAGGAGCCGGAGAGCGGCGATGGCCCGCCTTTTGATTCGCGCGCTGACAACAGCACCCGTTATCAATTTGGGCTCCAAAAAACGCGCTTGTGAAACTGCAGTTGATATTATTCTAAAATGATTTGCAAAGATACAAAAAAGATTGCAGATAGGGGATGGCAGCGCTTGTTTTTCATTTTCTTTCCGCTAAGGAAAAACGAACATTCTTTATCCCATTGGCTTATAAATCATAGTTTTTATGTAAATTTGCGACTATGAAGAAGTATTTCATCTTTTTTTGTGCACTGGTGGGCTTTGCAGCCTGCGAGCCTTCGGCCGATGAGAAGGCCGCTCCCGTGATGCAGGTGATAGACTCACTGTATCAAAACGGGGAATATCAGAAAACCCTGAACACCATCCGGGAGTTGCGCGCCAACTATCCTGACGCGGTGGAATCGCGCAAGCGGGCGTTGAAAATATGGCAGGAGGCCTCGCTCAAGATGGCACAGGAGGATATTGCCCGTACAGACTCGGCATTGCAGGCCACCACACGGGCGTTTGAGGCAGCAACCAATATAGGAAAGAGAAATCTGTTGGGTGTGAGGCGCGACTCGCTGCAAGTGCGCTACGATGCTCTCTGTGGCACTGTTCGCATGATACACAAGCGCCAAAAAGAGTGATGAAAATAACCGACAAAAGGGTCTCCAGTTTTCGAGTATTTAAAAAAGAAAAACCGTTGGCTTAAAATACGAGCATTTTGAGCGATTTTAGCAATGTGCTGTGAGACAGCGTTTTGCGTTCCTTTTGCATTTTTCCCAGCTTCCCTTTGTCCGAAATGGTTTGCGATTGAGTATGTAATCGTGCTGCGTTTAAGGCTTATCCGCAGGGCGGTTGAGCCTTTGTCGCGTTGCCGTTGAGGCTCATCCGTCATGCCGTTAGGGCCTAACGACAGACCCGTGTCGTGCGCGCGGTCATGACGTCAGATAAAATCGGCGCAAATTTTGCGATGAAAGCACTGAAAAACGGAATGCGGCGGTCTGGAAGGCAATATTCGGAACACTGTTTTTTAGTGAAGAAAACTTGACATATTCAGACAGCCTTGACGCTGCGAAGGCGTTTTGTGGTCGTTCCAATCCTCCCCGTGCGATTGCACGATGCTTCTCTAAATGCTCAAAAATCAACCCTGCAACGCCTTACCTTTGGATAGACGGAAGCCTCGAATTGACGACATAAATCATGACGAGCCGTTAAAATTCATTACATGATGACAAAATTACAATTAATTTCAGTAACTTTGCAAGTGTTATGGCTAAACCAAATACAGACCAGCAATTCAAGGAAGTAATGGCGGAATGCCGTGAACTTTTCGCCAAAAAACTGCACGATTACGGAGCCTCATGGCGCATCTTGCGTCCATCGTCGCTCACCGACCAGCTTTTCATCAAGGCCAAGCGCATACGGTCGTTGGAAATCACAGGGCAGTCGCTTGTGGGCGAGGGTATTCGCCCGGAGTTTATTGCGCTCATCAACTACGGCATAGTGGGACTCATTCAGTTGGAGCGCGGCTATGCCGACAGGGTAGACATGACGGCGGAGCAGGCACTGGCCCTCTATGATACCCATGCGAAGGAAGCCTACGAGCTGATGACAAGGAAAAACCACGACTATGGCGAGGCTTGGCGATCGATGCGTGTGAGTAGTTATACCGACCTGATACTCACCAAGATAGAACGCATAAAGGAACTGGAAGATCTGCAGGGAGCCGCACTGGTTTCTGAAGGAGTGGACGCCAACTACATGGACATTATCAATTACGCGGTGTTTGGTGCAATTCGTTTGCAGGAGTGAAAGGATTGGCAGGGTTTTGAGAGAGCGTAATCACAGGAAAAGCAGATAGGTTGCAGCAAGATGATTTCAGAAGATACAAGAGAAGACAGGACGACAGCGCAGAATGATGCACACGTGGCGGAGGCGGGCCGGGAGAACGGCAGCGACAACGGGCGCAAAGACCATGAACAATGGTTTGTGCGACTGGCAGTGAATCTGTGCCGCTTGGTGCTGGGTGTCGTGCTTGTGTTTTCCGGTTATGTGAAGGCCATCGACCCGCTGGGCACGCAATACAAGATACAAGACTATCTTGCCGCGCTCGGTTTGCAGGGCGTTGTGCCCGATGTGGTGACGCTGGGCACCTCTGTAGTGCTTTCCGCCTTTGAATTTTCGTTGGGCATCTTCGTTTTGTTTGCCATTCGGCGCCGCTTGGTGTCCAAGCTGTTGCTGTTGCTGATGGGTTTTATGACGGCGATAAGCGTGTGGGTGGCGATGGCTAATCCCGTGTCAGATTGCGGATGTTTCGGCGATGCGGTAGTGCTGACCAATATGGAAACGCTGCTGAAGAATATCGTGTTGATGGCGTGTGCGCTCGTGCTGTGGAAATGGCCTATGGGAATGTACAGGTTTATTTCGCGGTCGAATCAGTGGATAGCCATTAATTTTACGGTGTTGTTCATCATCGTGACCAGTGCTTACTGCCTCTACAAACTCCCCGTTTTCGACTTCCGTCCCTATCATGTGGGTGCCAACATCCTGAAAGGGATGGAAATTCCCGAAGGGGCTGCACAACCGCAGTTTGAGACAACGTTTGTGATGGAAAAAAATGGTGAGCGTAGGGAGTTTTCGTTGGAAGACTATCCCGACTCTACCTGGCAGTTTATCGATTCAAAGACGGTGCAGACGGCGAAAGGCTATGTTCCGCCCATCCACGACTTCTCCATACAGCTGGCTGAGGGCGACGATATTACTGAGGAACTGCTCTCGCGCAAGGGCTATCTCTTTCTGCTCATATCGCCCCATTTGAGCAATGCCAGTGACACAAACTTTGGAGACATAGACCAGATATACGAGTATGCACAGCAGGAAAAGGTGCCGTTCTATTGTCTGACGGCATCTACTGAAGGCGAGATTGCCCATTGGGAGAATATCACCGGAGCCGAATATCCGTTTTGCAAGACCGATGAGACGACACTTA
This sequence comes from uncultured Bacteroidales bacterium, assembly GCA_937995875.1. GTDB lineage: Bacteria > Bacteroidota > Bacteroidia > Bacteroidales > Bacteroidaceae > Prevotella. The sequence goes on from CALKIW010000200.1 coordinate 14,235, forward strand.
AAACCATCATCAGGAGCAATCCGGGATTGTTATTGCTCAAGGACGGCACCATCATCCGCAAATGGAGTCATAACGCACTGCCCAAGAGCAATGAACTGACGGCGCCGCTCAACGAGCTGGAGATAGGGCAGATGCCTGATGATTCGGTAACCAAGACGATAACGCAGGTGGTGCTCTTGTTTTTCCTGCCGCTGCTTTTGCTCACTTTGGCCGACCGCACATGGGCGTGGAGCCGGTATGTGAGACGCAGGACGCGGCTGCTGAATATCAGAAAGGCGAAAGCCGACGAAAAGGAACAGTAACATATTATTAGATATATCAACTTTAAAAATCATTTGAAATGAGAAAGAAAATTGTAGCAGGTAACTGGAAAATGAATGAAAACCTGCAGGAGGGTGTAGCTTTGGCTAAGGAAATCAACGATATGCTCGTTGCTGATAAACCCAACTGTGACGTAGTGATTTGTACACCGTTCATCCACCTGGCAAAGGTGGCCGACATTCTGGATCAGAGTGTTGTGGGACTGGGTGCAGAAAACTGTGCCGACAAAGAGAAGGGTGCTTACACGGGCGAAGTGTCTGCAGCAATGGTGAAGTCTACCGGTGCGCAGTACGTCATCCTCGGTCACTCAGAGCGTCGCCAGTATTATGGCGAAACCGCTGAGATATTGAAGGAGAAAGTGAAGCTGGCTTTGGCCAATGGGCTGAAGGTGATCTTCTGCTGCGGTGAGACGCTGGAGGAGCGCGAAGCCAACAAGCAGAATGAGGTGGTGAAGGCAGAACTCGAAGGCTCTGTGTTCAATCTTTCTGCTGAGGAGTGGAAGAACATCATTCTGGCATACGAGCCAATCTGGGCCATTGGTACCGGTAAGACTGCTACTTCAGACCAGGCTGAGGAGATGTTGGCCTACATCCGCTCTATCGTGGCAGAGAAATATGGCAAAGAAGCTGCTGAGAATACCTCTATTCTCTACGGTGGAAGTTGCAAGCCGAGCAATGCCGCAGAACTCTTCTCCAAACCCAATATCGACGGTGGCCTGATTGGTGGTGCTTCTTTGAAGGCTGCTGATTTCAAGGGTATCATCGACGCTTGGAAGAAGTAATATATTGCTAAGGACATTGAGCTTTGGGCATCGGCTCATGCTGACTTCCTCATACGGCAATGGATGGGAGCAGGATGGGAGGCGATGCTCAAAGCTCAATTCGAAAAGAAGATGTCCGTGAAGATGACATGGCATTGCGTCTTTAAAATCAATGACCAAAGTTCAAATATAATGGATAAAAAAAAGTTAGTTGCATTCGCTGCAATGGTCTTGTGCGCTGTGGCTTCTGCTGAGGCGCAAACCTATATGGACCATTTGAGGCAAACCAAGAGCGGCAAAGCCGGTGTGACCGTTACGCAAAGCAAAGCCATAGACGACCTCGTCAATGGCAGCAACAGGGGTGCGTCTGTCACGGCACCTGTGACAAGACCAGTGGCCGGAAAGTCGGAGGGAACGAAAAAAACTTCCACCAACGCTGTTGCTGCAAGAACGTCCCGGGAAGGTGCGGAGGCGCCCAGAAAGGAAGCTGAAAACAAGCGACTGGCTGAGACAAGAGACCGTGAGACTGCCAGAAACGGAAAGGGCGAAGACAGAATGGAGGCGCCTTCGGTGGACATGAGCAAGAAGGTGATGCGTGGCAGTCGCAAGGTACCGGGTTACCGGGTGCAGGCGTTTGCAGGAGGAAATACTAGAAATGACAAGCAGACGGCACAGCAAATCGGTAACGCTATCAAAATGAGATACCCCGAACTGCCCATTTATGTACACTTCTATTCACCGAGATGGATTTGCAGGGTTGGAAACTTCAGAAGCTATCAGGAGGCCCAGCAAGTGCTGAAGCAAATCAGGGGAATGGGCTACAGTGCGGCTACGATAGTGAAAGGACAGATCACCGTGCAGTATTGACAGTATCGTCAGTACATCATGCCGCACATATTATCATATAACACATCATATTCAACTGTTAATTCAATAGATGAATCCCGAAATAGAATTCCGTGACGGACTTGACGAGCTTGCTGCTCACTATAAAGAAATTTTGAAGATACTGGGTGAAAATCCCGACCGCGAGGGTCTTTTGAAAACCCCGATGCGCGTGGCTAAGGCTATGCAGATACTCACACGCGGCTATGGTCAGGATGCACACAAGGTGCTGACAGACGCCTTGTTCAAGGAGGAATACAACCAGATGGTGATTGTGAAAGACATCGATTTCTATTCGATGTGCGAACACCATATGTTGCCTTTCTTCGGAAAGGTGCACGTGGCCTATATTCCCAATGGTTACATCACGGGATTAAGCAAGATTGCGCGCGTTGTCGACATCTTCAGTCACAGGCTGCAGGTGCAGGAGCGCTTTACACAACAAATCAAAGATTGCATACAAGATACGCTCAAACCGCTCGGTGTAATGGTGGTGGTAGAGGCCAAACACATGTGTATGCAGATGCGGGGGGTGGAGAAACAAAACTCCGTGACGACAACCTCCGACTTCAGCGGGGCCTTCAATCAGGCCAAAACGCGACAGGAATTTATGAATCTGATCAATCAAAATAGTATATGAAGAAACTGATTATCATGCTGCTGTGCACCATAACCGTGTGTGGCATGACATCGTGTTTGGACGATGACGACAGCAAAAAAATAACGGCAGAAGATGTGACTCAGGCGATGGCCACGATGGCCGGTACTTATGAGGGCACTATGTTGTATGCTAAGGGCTTGATGACTGTGCCCGACACAATACGAAATATGACGTGGACGGTTGATTCTGTCATCACGATTCATCATTTTCCACAGCATATCTTTGCGGAGAGTTTTGATAAAATGGCCGACAGTAATATGGTGGCCGCTATCAAAGAACTTCCTCCGCGCGATCTGAAATGCCACATTGGCTTCTATGATATTTCGGACGGTGGCTATATGCTCAATGTTATTCCGGATCCCATAGCGTTCAAAGCACCTGTCGGGGACAAGGTGGAGAATTGCAAAATAGTGTTCTTGAACTACAACGATAACTCTGTAGGTGTCTATCAGAAGGCTAAAAAGAACTTGATGTTCAAGATGAACACGTATGGTTTTTACGTGGGTGCGAATATGGTGAGCGGCGATCTGTTCACCCCAACTTATTTCGCATTGGTGTCAAATGCTAAAAGATAAGCTATGAAATTTGTTTCTTGGAATGTAAATGGGCTTCGTGCTTGTGTGAAACCAAAGACGGATGCCGATGGCAATATCATCAGCAAGGGCTTTGAATCGTATTTCAAAGAGTTGGATGCTGACTTCTTCTGCCTGCAGGAGACAAAAATGCAGGCGGGACAGTTAGACCTTGAATTTGACGGCTATAAGTCGTATTGGAACTACGCTGAGAGGAAGGGTTATAGCGGCACGGCTATTTATACGAAGCATGAGCCCATGAGTGTGGCTTACGGAATCGACATGGAGGAGCACGACCAAGAGGGACGGGTGATCACTCTTGAATACCCGGACTTCTACCTCATCACGGTCTATACGCCCAACTCGCAGGAAGCTTTGCCGGGAGAAAAGCTGCCGAAACGTCTCGGCTATCGTATGCAGTGGGAGGATGATTTCCGCGACTATATGATGAAATTGGATGAAAAAAAGCCTGTCATTGTATGCGGAGACCTGAACGTGGCACACGAGGAGATAGATATTAAGAATGCGAAATCCAATCGCTATAACGCCGGATTTACGGACGAGGAACGCGAAAAGATGACGGTGCTGTTGAACAGTGGTTTCATCGATACGTTCCGAACACTCTATCCCGAACAAGTGACGTATAGTTGGTGGAGCTACAGATTTCAGGCGCGCAAGCGTAACGCGGGGTGGCGTATAGATTATTTCCTGACGTCGGAGCGTTTGAAAGATAAAATCACCCATGCTGCAATCCATACGGAAATCTATGGCAGCGACCATTGTCCGGTGGAGTTACAGCTGGATTTGTAAGCAAGGTCATGCGTTGTGTGCAGTCGAACGGTTGCTGTATGCTGCCGTGTTGCACCTGCGATGACAAGCAAAGCAAAAGCCCACATTCTCACGAATGTGGGCTTTTAAATTCATGTCTTGTAGTTGTTTATGATATATTTATTGTAAGAGAGAGCTAATGTCAGAAATCGGATGTTTCTCTTGTGTACCGTCCGGAAGAGTTACCATGAAGTAATCGAACTTTGATTTTCCATTCCGATACATAATTACTGCGATGCCTCCGTCGCGCAGATTAAGCGTGAAGTAGCCTTCGCGTTTGCCGTTCACATATTTGCCGTTCAGCTTTTCCTTTCCATTGACATAATATGTGGTGACGTTTCCATTGAGAACAGTGTTGTTGTCATTGCCGAGATCTATAAAACTGTAACCACCTTCGGCCTTCAATGTGCCGTCCATGTAATAGTCTGTGAAGACATCTTGCTTTGATGCGCCTTTGCCCTGTGTGAGCAAAAGACGATAATAGGCAGCTTGACTTGCATTGGTTACCGATGTTTGGTCGGCGGCATAATAGATGGTGTCTGCAACGACTGTTGCGGTTTCGCTGACGCGTTTGCGACCGAAACTTGCTACTGTAATGAGTAGCAGGGCTGAGATAAGGACTAATTTTTTCATATCTTATTCCTCTTATTTTAGTTGTTTAGGTTTCTTGTGCTGTAAAGATAGCTAAAATAGATGATATTTGTACTATTATTTAACACTATTTTATAATTATTTTTCATCTAAAAAGTGAATGTTTTAAAACGACGGCTTATAATTCGAAAGAATAACAAAATACGTGTATAAAATAACAAAGTGTAAACAGCGCCTCTGGTTATTAGTCTAAAAAATGGAGGTGTTTTGACAAAAAGAAAGTGTGTACATGTACTTATAGCATATGCTTATTGATTTAAGAGGCATATAAAAAGATGGTATAACAATTTATTTGTAAATAAAAATGAACACAAATCAAGTTGAAATCATGCAGGCTTTAAATGCTTCCAAAGTGTCCGAAAACGCTTGGAAAATTAGTCAAAAAGAAATATACATACCGTGAATATGCACAAATGTGGTTTAAATATGGACGCATATTTATTAGGTTAGGTGCCGTGTGTTTTTATCTCCGGTTTTCTGTTTGATTCATTTTGATGTCTTCCAGAGATGTGTCTTCCGCAAAAACGTTGAGGTCTACGAGCGTTTCTATGCCATCCACAACCCCTTGGTCGGAGTGCTGCCAAATGTTGTGTCGCCCCGCATTGTTCACCACCGGCTCACGAACATTGTATCGAGCGAGGAACAGATGATAGTTGTTGAAGCGTGGTGCAAGGTTTTCGTTATAGAATTTGGTATAGGCATATATCATAGGTGAACAATGATAATGTTGCTCTATCAGCCGGATCATGTAGGCCAGACTGTCCAGAATCTCTTGTTTAGACCATCTCCGGACGCCTTCTTCCTCTATGTCGATCATGGGTATGATGTCCTGATGCTTCCGGTTTACCACCCCATAATAATTCCTAAACTGGTCTTTGATGCTGCTTTGAGACGTTAGGTAATGATAGGAGCCGAACGGAATTCCGGCCTTTTTGGCCCCTTCGGCATTCCGCAGATAGTTGCTGTCTACTATCGTGCTGCCTTCCGTGGCTTTGATGTAGACAAACTTCACGCACGAGTCTTGGGCGACACGTTGCCAGTCGATGATGCCCTGATGATGCGACACGTCGATGCCGTCGTAGTCTCGTTTGAGGTGTCGGTTGTCCGTTTGGCCGGTCTTGACGCCACTGTCTAACTTTTTCTCATGTGACACGTGACTCAGCAACCAGTCGGGAGCAATCAGCACCGTGACGATCAACAGCAGCGAAACCCCTGAAAACACGCCTAATGCGATGTTTCCTATTTTCTTTATCAGCCGTTTACGGGCTCTCTTTTTCTTACGTTTCAGATGCGCTTCGAAACTTCTGTGGTGATGCTGCATTTCACAATTAACATTTCAGAATCTACAATGATCAACTTACAATATTTCAAATTCATGTTGTTAAACCAATCACAAACTCATCAGTCCGCCAAGCATAGGTTGTGCACCTGCGTTGTCCCCGCCGGAATGCCGGTTTGGGGCAGTTTGGACTTCATGCCGGTGATGGCCGATGGGATGTTTCTCGCTCATGGATTTGCAGCAAGTTTAAATTGTATCGGGCCGTATATACGCACGCAGACGGGGTTGCCATTGATGTTGCCCGGTGTAAATTGGGGCATTCCCTTCACAATGCTGACGGCCTGACGGTCTGTTTCCGGAGACACAGGCTTCAACACTCTCACATCCTTGGTCCAACCCTCCTTGTCGACAACAAACGACACCATCACCCTGCCACCCTGCATCTGCGCCGGACTGTAGCTGCGGGCAAGATAATCTTTCAGTCCTTCTTGTCCTCCTTTGAATAGGGGCATCTCGTCTGCGGTTTTATAAACAAGGTCGCCGTTCCAAGTGGCTGGCGGAGAAACATATTGTGGGCTGGGCTTTGCCGCTTCTTTTTCAACCAGCCGTCTCCCAGCTTTGGTGAGCAGATACCTCACGTCCTTGTACGGCAAACGTGTGTCGTAGTCCAGTGTAGTGCGATCGGTGTAACACGTCACATGGAGCGCCACCGTTTTGCCCCCGTTTTCAAACCACACCCCAGCAATGTCGGTCGAAAGCCATTCTCCGAAGTCTTTGTCGGCGGTGGGAGCATACACCATATCGAAAAATTCGGGATCTGCGGTTCCGGACGAAATCATGCGGGATTTCAATATCTCTTCGGTATTGAGCACCTGCTTTTGCCCTACGTCATAAACCACAAACTTCCGACCGGCCTTAGCCTTTACGGGGGATAGGGCTTCGGGTTTGGCCGTATAGTTGATTTCATAGCAAATCCATTTGTCGGGACTGTAGGCTTTCACCTTGGCCGCTATTGTGAGATAGCAGAATCGGCGGTCGTCGGGCAGCGTTTTCAGCTGGCCGGTTACAATTTGTCCGTAGTTGGCTCTGAAAGCGGAATATATGGAGTCAAAGTCGGTGGCTGCCCGGCCGAACAACAGTTCCGAAATATAGTGCTGCAACGCCTGCGGTTGCTCATAGTATATGGCTTCCGGCCATTCTATATCTGTGTCGATCACATTGAAATTTTCCCCGTTTTGCATAAACCAATGGTCTTTCACGTATCTCACGGCATATTGCTGCGAGGTGTTGTCCGGGAGTTGTGCGTAAAGACAAAGCGGTGAGAGGAGCAGGCAGAGAAGTATGGTTTTCAGTTGCATGGTTTAGTCGTTTAATATTAGGTTTCCTGTGAATGAAACAGACTCGCGGTCGGTGGCGATAACATTCAGAGTGACACTGCCGTTGGTGAAGATGTCGAGATAGTAGCTGAGAAAATCCATCTTGTTGCGTGTTTTCAGCTTTACACGCATCTTGTTCTTTTTCACTTGGTCTGTCTCATAGGACGAAATTGCGCTTTTGAAGTCGAGCGGACTTCGGTTTCGGTTTTCCGGGTCGGCCCGATAGGCCACGCCGAAATAGGGTAGGGAGCTGACAATACTGTCGCCGTGAACGCGTACCGAATAGTCAGAGGTGAGAAATCGGGGTTGCATTTTCCTCGGAATGACATAGTCAAACGCGATGGTATAGGTGCGATTGTGCAGCGAGTCGAGTATTTGTGCGCTCTTTCGCTGTTTCTCGGCCGTTTTCTGTTGGGCTTTAACAGCCTTTTGTTGGGACTTGGCAACTTTCAGTTCCGGCGTCTTCGCTGTTGCACACGCTGCCAGACAGCAGACGATTGCTATTATTTCCAGTAATTGTTTCATATTTAGCACTTTATGATGCTAATTTAATACAATTCTCTGGAAAACGGTGCTTTTTTGTGGTTTTTAATGAATATTGGCCTTCGCATTTTGACGAATTGCTCAAATGGTTACCCATCAAAACCGCCAGCCAACCAGCGTTTCAAATTGCATTCTATTTGATGAAGACATCTGTTGGCAGCACAGCCTATTCGTGCTGTAACTCCATGCGTGCATTTTATTCCTGCGCCCAATCCACACATAGGCTTTCCTTGCAACTCCTAACCGCATACCGTTTTCAGCCAGATACCTCCTCAGCATCTGGCGCAAGCAGAACTGTTTGTCAAATCTATTTATCGTTTTTCGATGATTATTTTTTCATCATCCAGCGCAAAAAGAGCTATGTTTAGCCGCTCCCGCCTATCCCGCGCAGCGCGAAAATTTCCCCGTATGTAGGAATTGTATTCCGCCATATTATGGCGGAGCCTTAACGGCAGTACGATTAGGCCCCATTCGCACCACGAAAACGGCCTATCCGCATTGCGGTTAAGCCCTATCCACACTGCCATTCGATATGCAACCGCGAACGACAGCATAGTGCGCGCAAAGCTATTAAATCGGAACACTTTGATTATCAGCAGATTACGAACTGGATAAATTAAGCGATTTTTCCGACCAAAGTAAAGTTGTTTTTAAATACGCAAATTCTGGAGGGGTGTTTGTAAAGAAAAACACCACATGCGCATACGTTATCATTTCTCGGCTTTCCCAACCCAAATACAAGGCTGACAGCCCTAATATGATGATATAACACCATAAAAATAGGAAAACGTGTAATTGTTTTCCTATTTTTATGTGTAGCCGTTCGCAGGCGGCTGCCCGCTTCCCTATGCCCTCAACCGGATGATAGGGTGTTGCTGGTAGGCAGGTTGTCGGGAGGGGCGATGTGTTCAGAAAATGCGTTTGCAGTTTTTTCAGAAGTGAAACTGCACAGTCACCACCGTGTCGTGTATGTAGTGGCTGCCGTTTGTGTATGCGGTTTTCTTTTCCATGTTGGTCAGTCCGACGTATGCTTCAGCCCCTATGCGGAACTTTCCGATTTGATAAAACACGCTGGGCTGTAACCCAAGACCGAAGTTCTTGAGCTTGTCGATATGGTTGAGCGGGCTGTCGGGGATGGCATCTATGTTGTAAGTGTCATTGTTTGCGGTGAAGGAGAACACGGGTCCCAGCCCGAACACCTAGCCGTTGCCTTGTCCTGCCATGTGGTATTGAGCCACGATGGGGATATCCAGAAACGTGAATTTATCGTCGTCGCTGCCATCTTTGCTACTGAACGGCGACTCTGTTACGTTTCTGAGTGCCACGCCGGCCATCACCGAGAATTTTTCGCTGAAATAGCGATTCAGCCCGTAGCCAATGCGTGCAGAGAGTCCGGTGTCGCTGCCGCTATTGGTTTTGTCGATCAGTAAACCTCCGGAGAGGTAGATGTTGTGCTCCCACTTTTTGGCCTGCGCGTTGGCAGCAAGTATTCCTGTGAGCAGGAGCATGATAAGAAAAGTTCTTTTCATCGTTGTTATGCTATAAGGTATCTTGTTATAAGTTAATAAACAGATATTTCAACCTCTGCTCTTTATCGTTTATCGTTGAAGTCCCCAAGCACGGTTGCCCGGTCGTGCATACGAGCGTGTGGCGTTACATCAGCAAGTGCACAATTAGTTATTTGTTTTATAAAACTCTTGTTTTGGGTGTTAAATTTTTGATTTTTTCAGCGCAGTTCGTCGCGATGGTGTAGCCGGGCTGCGCGAGAATATGGGCGTTAGAGGCCAAGATGTTGTTGTTGAGCCTCTTATTATCGCGATAAGTGTCATGGTTGTCCACGAAGGTCACACTGTATCGATATATGCCTGCCGTGCTTCCGACCATCTCTGTGCCCATAAGACGTAGGGGGTAATGAGAATTACCATTGTGAGTAAAAACTTTTTTATAGGTCTTTATAGTTTGTTTTTGTAGTCTATTCTCATATATGGAAAGTCGCTGACTGTTGCAAAGTTGTGAAAAAGGCAAAGTAGGTACGTCATAAAAAGCGTATGTTTATCATACGCGATATGCAAGCGATCGCATCATCTTTTTGGCTTAATTATGGCTTATGGCTTACACGCTGCATTGCACACGCACCCAATTTTGAATTCTGAATCGTGAATTATGAATTACCAATGCGCAGCCAATTATGAATTATGAATTGTGAATTCTGAATTGCTAACGCGTTAGCCCAATTATGAATTATGAATTGTGACGAGTTGATGAGCTTGCGAATAATTATGAATTGCCACCGCGCAGCCCAATTATGAATTATGAAAGTATTGCATATGTCGCATGGCGTGGCCTCCCCATGTAG
>CALKIW010000201.1 GCA_937995875.1 uncultured Bacteroidales bacterium
CAATAACAAAAGTTAAAATGAAGGCAAGACACCCATTATACAACATATTTTCGTAATTTTGTCAATTATAATAGTATTATAGATCTGTCATGAAAAAAATTCTCACCGCACTTTTCATATGCCTTCCTCTGATGGGGACGGCTCAAAATACATGGGAAATTCCACAAGAAGAAACCCAACAGCAACAGACCCAACACAAGAGCACGGCACCCTTCGACAAAAAGAAGCAGAATGAAGACTCGAAATATCTGGCCGGGGCCGTGCCTGAAATAGATGGGAAAGTGGTGTTTACGCTCAGTAAGGACGTGCCGGGTATGACTGCGGGCGAGATCTATCAGAAAGTTTATGACCTGCTCACAGCCATGAGCAAGGAGGAAAACCAATTCCCGCAAAGTAAGATTGCTGTGGTGAACAAGACCGAATACACCATTGCTGCCCGCATGAAAGAATGGCTGGTGTTCCAAAACACGTTTCTGTCGCTGGATCGTACAGTGTTCAATTATACCATCATCGCCAAAGCATCTGACGGTCATCTCGACCTCACCCTTGAGCGACTGAGTTATCAGTATGAAATGAATCGCACCGACACGCATGGCGGTCTTAATGTTAAGGCGGAAGAATGGATTACCGACAAGGAAGGATTGAATAAGAAAAAGACCAAGCTCGTCAAGTATAGCGGTAAGTTTCGTCGCAAGACAATCGACCGCAAAGACAACATTTTCGATCGTGTCTGCAAGGTTTTGGGCGTGACATACTGAAACCGGCACGACGGTCATTAGCCACGTTTTCATTCAAAGACGATACATATATGGATAACGATAATACACAACTTCATCATCGGCGCCGGGGCGAAGAAAGCACTCGGCACAACCGTTCTGTAAAGCTGCGCAACTGGCTCAATCTCATCTTCATGATTGGCGCGGTGGCCGGCGTGCTCGTCTATTTCTTCGGCGACCAAACCATAGGGACAATAGTAATTCTGGTGGCAATGGTCTTCAAGATTGTAGAATCTGCCATACGATTCCTGCATTAATGAAAAGATATATACTTGGTGTTCTGCTGTCATTGACGTTTCTTCCGCTGTTGTCACAAGTGAGAAGGGGTGACATAGGCTATAACCAGATAGACGAGGACGGAAATATCACCACACAAGACCAACGACGGCAGCAGGCCGACTCGTTGGGGTCTGACAAGGAGATTCCGGTGGGACTGAATGTCTGGACCGTAGACCCGCGATTCGGTGACCGACGCGCGGCCGAGCCCGACACGCTGTCGCCCATGTTTATGAATTCCATATTCGCTACGGGTATGCGTGGCGAATACACCACCACCGGAAATCTCGGTGCTCCCCGCTTGGCGCGTGTGTTTATCGACAGAGACGAGCAACGACAGTTTATCTTTACAAATCCTTACGACTATTTTATCACTCCTGTAGAAGATTTCCACTTCACCAACACGCTGTCGCCGTTTACCAATCTGACGTACAACAACTGTGGCGACCGCACGAACGGCGAAGACCATTTCACAGCAAAGTTTGGCGTGAATGCCGGTAAAAAAATTGGTGTGGGGTTCAAGTTTGACTATATCTACGCACGCGGATATTACAGCAATCAGGCTGCGTCTCACTTCAACTACTCGCTCTATGGCTCATATCTCGGCGACCGATACCAGGCCCACTTCCTTGCCTCGACCAATCACCAGAAGGTCACGGAGAACGGCGGTATCACTAACGACAACTATATCACGCATCCCGAATTATTCAACGAGGATTTCCAAACCAATGAAATCCCAACAATGTTGTCACAAAACTGGAACAGGAACGACAACCAACACGTCTTCTTCACGCACAGGTATAACGTGGGCTTCAATCGCAAAGTGCCCATGACGGAGGCGGAAATCGAAGCCCGCAAGTTTGCTTTGGCTGCGAAAAAAGAAGCAGAGGAAAAGGAAGCAAAAGAGAAAGCCCTGAAAGCGGCCGGGAGGGATGAGGCTGATTCTGACGACGAGGACATTGCTCCGGTGGCTTCGTTCAGCGGACGCCCCGATGATGCCAAGGTGATGGACCGTGTACAAACCGACACCATTTCGCAGGCTTCGGACTCGCTGCACAATGCCGGACGTGTTGTCGTAGGAAGCAAAGCGGCTGCCGACAGTCTTGTTGCCGCTTCGGAAAAGGCAAATGAAGATACGTTGTGGCTCAAAAATGAGTATGTGCCCGTCACCAGTTTTATCCATACTTTGGACTTCAGCAACTATAGGCGCATATACCAAGCCTACCACACTCCCGATGATTTCTATCTCGACTATTATCCGGTGAACGAGAAGTTCACGGGTGACTCTATCTACGACAAAACTACCCATTGGGCTTTGCGCAACACTTTTGCCATCTCCTTGCTTGAGGGATTCAATAAATGGGCAAAGGCTGGGCTCAAAGTGTTTGTCGCCCATGAGATGCGACACTTCACCCTGCCCGATGAGAAGGCTATGCGCTCGTGGAACGAAAACAATATCAGCGTGGGTGGGCAGCTCTCCAAGACGCAGGGCAAAACGCTCCACTATAATGTTGTGGGAGAGTTTGGTGTGGCAGGAGCTAATGCTGCGGAGATTCATATAGACGGTGATATTGACCTGAACTTCCCCCTCTTCAAAGATACCATGACGCTGGCCGCGTCGGGATTCTATCATCATGAAAGCCCCAGCTTCTACTATCGCCACTACCAGAGCCGTCACTTCTGGTGGGATGATGAGGATATGTCGTTCATCGACCATATCAGGGTGCAGGGGCTCCTGAACTATCAGAAGACGCGCACACGCCTTCGTGTGGCTCACGACTTGATTAAAAACCATACTTATTATGCGTTAGGATATCAAAAGTCGGATGACGGGCGATTCTTCAATACGTTGTCGGTGAAGCAAAACGATGATGCCATCAGTCTGCTCACCGCTGAACTTGCGCAGGACTTTACGTTCGGACCACTCAACTGGGAGAGTGTCCTGACTTTCCAAAAGTCGAGCAACAACGACGCCTTGCCTGTTCCCACACTCAATGCTTACACTAATCTGTTCCTGCGATTTAAGATAGCTAAGGTGCTGAAATGCGACTTCGGAGCCGATATGCGCTACTTCACCAAATATAATGCACCCGAATATGCGCCCGCCATCGGGCAGTATGCCGTGCAGGCCAACGATGAGAAAGTGGAAATAGGAAACTATCCCATTGTCAATGTTTATGCCAACTTCCACCTGAAACACACGCGGTTCTTCGTGATGATGAGCCATATCAATGCGGGAAGCGGCAAGAAAAACTATTTCCTAACGCCTCATCATCCACTCAACGGACGCACTCTGCGATTGGGATTGAGCTGGAATTTTTATAACTAAAAACCGGGCTTATATGACAAAGATTGAATTATTGGCGCAAGGAAAC
>CALKIW010000202.1 GCA_937995875.1 uncultured Bacteroidales bacterium
GTGGACCAGCCTGGGCTTGAACCAGGGACCTCCAGATTATGAGTCTGTTGCTCTAACCAACTGAGCTACAAGTCCGACTTGTGGAGATGATATATCTACAAGTTTTGCGCTGCAAAGGTACTGCGTTTTATACAAATTGCCAAATCTTTTTTGCAAAAAGTATCTAAATAAGATTTAATGTATTGGTCATTATACGGATTTTGCCTAACTTTGCAAGAAATAATACACATCTATGAATAAGCAGACATTGCACAATGTGGACTCACAAGGGTTGACAGATGCCCAAGTCGTGGAAAGTCGTCTGAAATATGGTGATAATGTTTTAACTCCGCCCAAGCGTGTTTCCCTTTGGAAACTTTATATAGAAAAATATAGAGATCCCATCATTCAAATTCTCCTTATCGCTGTTGCTGTCTCTTTGATTCTCGCCTTTATCGAGAATGATTTTATGGAGACTATAGGTATTATCCTTGCAGTTTTTATTGCAACTACTGTGGGATTCTATTTTGAGATGGATGCTGCCAAGAAGTTTAAACTGCTCACGGCCATCAATGAAGACCAGCCGGTTAAAGTTCGAAGGAATGGCAAGGTGATAGAGATTCCACGACATGATGTGGTGGTGGGTGATATTGTCTTGATAGAAGTCGGAGATGAGATCCCTGCAGACGGAGAATTGATCAAGGCTGTAAATCTCCAAGTGGATGAGTCGAGCCTGACGGGAGAACCATTGGCCAGCAAGGCTGTAGCTTCTGTTGCTGTTTCTAACACGGAAAACATGGGCAGCCCTTCAAACGAAACTGTTGCTCAAGACACTGCCCACATGAACGAGTCGGAGAAGTCTGCCTACCCACCCCACGTTGTTCTTCGCTCCTCGCTGGTGATGAACGGACATGGCGAGGCTGTGATTACGCAGGTGGGCGATAATTCTGAAATTGGTAAAGTTGCCACAAGCTCTACGGAGAAAACGAGTACAAAGACGCCTCTGAACATTCAGTTGGACAAGTTGGCCAAATTGATTTCGAAGATAGGTACGGGTGTTGCCTTGGCGGCTTTCGTTATATTCCTTGTACACGACATTATCTCCAACAGTCTGTGGGAGGGCGACAACTATATAGCGATGGCCCATGTGGTGTTGCAGTATTTCATGATGGCTGTCACGCTTATTGTGATGGCCGTACCCGAAGGACTTCCGATGGCCATCACTTTGGCTCTGGCACTGAATATGCGTCGAATGCTGAAATCAAACAATTTGGTGAGAAAGCTCCATGCTTCGGAAACGATGGGGGCGGTGACAGTGATTTGTACGGACAAGACCGGCACACTGACACTGAATCAGATGACGGTGAAACAAAGTATGCTTCCGGATGGCAGCAGCAGTCAGTTGTTGTACGAGGCGATTGCCGCTAACAGCACAGCCTATCTGGATGAAGCCAAAGGCGTGGGCAGTCCGACAGAAGTCGCGCTGTTGAAATGGTTGAAGGAGCAAGGAATTGACTATATGCAGCTTCGCAACAATGCACGTGTGACCAAACAACTGCCGTTTTCTACAGAAAACAAATACATGATGACGATTGTCAATGACAAGCGTCTTTATGTGAAGGGTGCACCGGAGATTGTGTTGTCTATGTGTGAGATGACCGATACAGATCGCAAGGAAGCAGAAGCTCAGATTGCCGGCTTCCAGAAAGCCGGGATGCGTGTTTTGGCACTCGCTATGGGAGAAGGCAATACGTTCGCTACTTCGGGGTTGTCACTACAAGGCGTTTTCGCCATCGAAGACCCTGTGCGCGAGGATGTTCCCCAAGCTGTAACTATGTGCCGGCGGGCCGGTATCGAAGTGAAAGTGGTGACGGGCGACAACTCAGCAACAGCCATAGAGATAGCCCGGCAGATAGGAATCTGGGAGGAGAATGAATCGGAAGGAGCGAGTCATAAGGAAAACCGGCACATCACCGGTGCCGACTTTGCCGCGCTTTCTGACGCAGAAGCCCTCGAAAGAGTTGGGGAAATCTGTGTGATGTCGCGTGCACGCCCAGCCGACAAACAGCGCCTTGTGCAACTTTTACAGCAGCGTGGCGAAGTCGTTGCGGTGACGGGTGACGGTACCAATGATGCTCCTGCCCTCAACTACGCCCACGTAGGATTGTCGCTTGGGTCAGGAACTTCGGTGGCAAAAGAGGCTTCCGACATCACATTGATGGACGACAGTTTCCACTCCATCAGTTCCGCAGTGATGTGGGGACGCTCGTTGTATAGGAACATTCAGCGGTTCCTATTCTTCCAACTGGTAGTCAATCTTTCAGCATTATTACTGGTACTTGCCGGTGCCTTTGTCGGAACGGAGATGCCCCTAACCGTTACTCAGATTCTATGGGTAAATCTCATTATGGACACTTTTGCAGCAATGGCATTGGCTTCGCTGCCACCTTCGCGCGAAGTGATGAAGGACAAGCCACGCAGTCAGTCGGAATTTATCATATCCAAATCAATGGGGCAAGCAATAGTCGGTTGTGGCTTCGTGTTCTTTGCGGTGATGTTCGTATTCCTTATCTGGTGTGAGCGTCATGGTTCAGGCAGTGTTGTCGATGTGCATGAGTTGAGTTTGTTTTTCACCACCTTTGTCATGCTGCAATTCTGGAACTTGTTTAATGCCAAATCCTTTGGCTCTCAATACTCCGCCTTCCGCTACCTATGGCGCGACAGAGGACTTATCCTCGTTCTGTCGCTTATCCTTGCAGGACAGTGGCTGATAGTGACCTTCGGCGGACGGATGTTCCGTACCCAGCCGCTAAGCCTGTCTGAATGGGGCGCCATTATAGGCATCACGGGTGTATTTGTATTGGGTGGCGGAGAATTGTTTAGACTTTTTAAGCGTTTGAGGAGCAGAGCGTAGGAATGAATACTGCATTTTTGGATCAGGACCATATCAGCAACATTGGCCCATGTGTGGCAACATTGGGCTTCTTTGACGGCGTGCACTTAGGCCATCGTTTCCTTATCGAACAGGTCATCAATGAGGCTCGCGTCATGGAACTACCCTCAATAGTCATCACTTTCGACCGCCATCCACGAGAAGTGTTGCATCAGGATTATCAGCCGGAACTGCTGACGACGCTTGATTCCAAACTAACGCTGTTGGAACACACAGGAGTAAACCGCGTGGTTGTACTTCGTTTTGATGAAACAATGGCTCAGTTGTCGGCCAAAGACTTTATGACTCGTGTATTGCGTGACCAACTAAATGTAGTAAAGCTGGTCATAGGCTACGACAATCGATTTGGACACAACCAGTCAGAAGGCTTCGACGACTATGTGCAATACGGCAGAGAGATGGGCATGGACGTGGTGCACAGCTCTGCCTTCAAATTGAATGGCATTGAGATTAGTTCTTCTGTTGTGAGAAGTTTCTTAAAAGAAGGAGAAATAGAACTGGCCAACCGCTGTCTGGGTTACCCCTATACAATTACAGGCAAGGTTGTCGACGGCTATAAGATTGGTCGGAAAATGGGTTATCCCACTGCCAATCTCGACACGCAAAGCTCCGGCCAACTGGTACCGGCTGACGGAGTTTATGCCACGAAGGTTTGTATTGGAGATACAGAAAACGGTCTGCCGGGCATGACGGATATTGGAACAAGACCAACGTTTGGAGGACAGAAGCGAACGTTGGAGACCTATATATTTAATTTTAACGAGAATATTTACGGCAGGAGGATAAGCCTTTCTTTCATTAAACATATACGCAAGGAACGCAAATTCGACAATGTGACCTTGCTTGTAGAGCAACTGAAGAAGGACGAAAGCATCATAGAGGATTTATTTAACAACAAAGAAACTGGTATATGAATAAAATAGTTCGCGGCGTACTCGATGTGTTATTGTTTATCATTGTTTTTTACGTGATACAATATTTCGTAACAGTGGGTGTAGCCGCTGCTGCAGCATGGCACAACGGAGAGGCATGGAGCTCATTCTCCACAAGGCTGATGCATGGACGCTTCGGTATGTCAGGCAAGATGTTGGTTGGCACATCCGTGTTGAGCAGCATACTCACAATGATCGTTTTCATATACAGAAGATGGGCCGAAGTGTCAAGAGTGTGGCTTGCTTCACATCCTTGGATTACACTGATATGGGTGATTTTCATGGCGTTGGGAACGATTCTCCCGTCCCAATGGTTGCAGGACCAGATGGATCTGGCTATGCCCGATGGCATGGTGAAGATTTTTGAGACGATTATGGGTGAGCCTATGGGCTATCTGGCCATCGGAATACTGGCTCCACTTGCTGAAGAACTGGTCTTTCGCGGAGCCATACTCCGCACGCTGCTGAAACTGTTTGCCCCAAAACTCCACTGGATACCCATCATCCTGTCTGCCGTGATTTTTGGTGCCTTGCACGGTAATTTGGCACAGTTTGTCCACGCATCGATTATAGGATTGATATTGGGTTGGATGTTTTACCGCACAAACTCCATCGCCCCCGGTGTTGTGTTCCATTGGATAAACAATACTGTGGCGTATCTCATGTTTAACCTCATGCCACAGATGGCCGACGGCAAACTCATCGACTTGTTTCATGGCGACAGCCGCACAATGTGGTTGGGATTGGCTTTCTCCCTCTGTTTGCTCATCCCCAGTTTCTTCCAACTCCACCTGAGATTGAAACGCAACTAAGACTATTGCCGCGAGAACACGCCATCACCCGGCCGTTCGCATATAAGCAAAAAACAAGGGGCCACGTCTCAATCCTGAGTGGTGACCCCTTTTCTACGTTAGTATGTTATGAAAAATTGAGAGAAATGAAACTTCACAGCTTCATGTTGTTTTACTAAACATTATTTTATAGAGAAAGCATAGAAAATTATCTTATTTAATCATGGATTGTTCGGGAGTTGAATTTGGAGTTGCCATACTCTGTTTCACCGTGTCCATCATCACACTGTCGCTCATGGCAACCGATGTGCCTTTGTCATATTCGGGCATGGAGTAACCATTATAGCTACCTATCGTCTGCCCGTCACGCTGACCAAACGGGAGCTGCATGGCATTTCCTAAAGTCAGGATGATAGCCACCACTGCTGCAGCCTTGAAGAAAGGCTTGAAACGTTGTGGCATCGTGATGATACGAGCCCTGACGGGTGCCGACGTCTCAACCATAGACATGATTCGGTCGTCAAACTCCTCTCCCAATACATCGCTGTGCTGCGTTTCTCCATAGTTGAAGAAAGCCTTATAGTGCATCAGTTCAGCAGGAATGTTCTCCTGACTGAAGAAAGCGCGCAAAATATTCTCCTCCTCAAGAGAAGTTTCGCAGCGCCAGTAACGCTCTAAAAGCTGTGTGATGTATTTGTAGTCCATTCTCATATTTGTCTGTCTATTAAAATGACGATTGGAAAAGATGAAAGTTACAAAACGAACGCGTCTTAACTTTCATTAACCTTTACGCAGATTTAGACTGCTCCCCCTCCTCCATCTTGGGCAACTCCGTACCCAGTTGCTATTTATTTAAGGGAATATCGTGCGTCCTTACAATTTTCATAACCATACAACCACCTATAGGTCTGCCCATAAGAAAAAATGATATGGAGCGTAAAGGCCTGTACGCATAAGTTCCTACCGCCCCCGGTCACCTCCTGCGTCCGATGAAATTGTCTGCATCCATTCCTCATTCTTCACTCATCACTCTTCACTCCTTTATATTCTTCACTTCTCGTTCTTCACTCTTCATTTTATA
Organism: uncultured Bacteroidales bacterium; assembly: GCA_937995875.1. Classification (GTDB taxonomy): domain Bacteria; phylum Bacteroidota; class Bacteroidia; order Bacteroidales; family Bacteroidaceae; genus Prevotella. The sequence continues at coordinate 5,737 of CALKIW010000202.1, forward strand.
AAATATTATTACCGTTTTTCGATGATTATTTTCTGAGCAACCAGCGCAAAAAGGGCTATGTATGCCCCTCTGTTTTCTTATCGCAACATGAGAAAAGTGTGCGTTTTTTAGGTTTAGTACTCCGTCCTATCATGGCGGAGCCCTAATCGCGACACGGTTAAGCCTCAACCGCACTGCGACTAAGGCTCATCGGCACTGCCGTTAGGCCTTTCTCACACCGCCATTCCATATCTAACCGCGAATGGCCGAATAATGCGCACAAACGCATATTTGCGAAAATATCTGATTATCAACTAACTACGAATTTCGCGAATTTTCGCAAAATTCGGACGGGAACAAAATTATTTCAGAATAATCGCAGCATTCTGAGGTGTTTGTAAAGAAAAAACAGTGGAATTATATCTATTATTCTCTTTGCTTGAATAGAGCCTGACCTTCATCAAAATCATCAAGACAGTGCGAATGATGACAGCCACATCTATTACACAATGCTGCAGTGCGACATTAAAGGAATAACACCGACTCATTGCCCATATTAAACAGCAGGTCGAGGATCGACAGATTGGGTTGGAAGCCATATCTCTGCTCGTAGACCTGATAATAGCGACGAAGTTGGAAGTCGGCATCGGGCAGCGGACGTTTAGGGCGGATAGCGTCTCGAAAATCGGGAATGGCATCCGCTGGCTCGGCGTGCTCTCCATAAACATTTCCGTAATCTGTCGTCGGAAGCAACACGGGTTGTATGTCCAGCAACTCACACATTTTGTCGGTAATTTCCAGATTGAAATCGAACAGATAGTCCCATTTTTTTTCAAAGAACGGGCGGATATCATCGGCCAAAAATTCAAAAAACGGACTGTCCCCATAGGCCGACTGCAGAGCATTCCAGTGGATATGGCGCCAATTTCCGTGATCGCTGATCCGCACATCTTTCATCTTGCATTTCGCCCCCTCGTATTGCTCTATGGGAATAGAAAGCGTCTGCACACCGTTGGCTGTAGCAATGACACAGCGGTTACGATAGGTCTGCTTGATGAAATTGTCGTGTTGTTCCAACATCACTTTGTTGTAGCGATTGAGTTTCTGATACCATTGGACAGGACCAAAATAGGTGGAAGAGAGCAAGCAAAGGTTGGAATACATAAACGGATTGTATGAGAGAAAACAATAACGAGCCTTACCGTGTCAGAACGGCAGATGGAAAAGTTTGGTGGCTCGCCCTATCACTTGATGGCGATACACCAGTGTCCGCCCCTTACCGAGATTAACCATATACAGTCTGCAATCGTTGCATTTACATCTGGGACAGCAGGTTTGGGGAATAAGATAGCGGAGAAGACCGAGCCTCACGGTGTCTCCCGGAACGGCCTCTACCCTTCCGACAAAGTCGCTCGAATTGCGGAACACCATCAGTTCGCCCTTTTTGAATTCGACGCGCGACAACCTGTTCACCAGTATTCGGTCCCCACGCTTCAACGTCTGACAGACATCTGTGGGAACACTATATACGGTAAACGCATAGGCGCGCACTGCAAATACTATGATTAAAGCAATGCCAAGCGCAGATAGAGCTTTTAACAATTGCCTCATATTAACTCAATAATTATGACTTGTACTTCTTAGGAAACATCCCGACTATCTTGCCGAACAGCCA
>CALKIW010000203.1 GCA_937995875.1 uncultured Bacteroidales bacterium
AGCGGTTTTCTTTTTATCTTATTGTTAAATTATCACTCGAAAAGTCGGATGAACCGAATATAACTAAAAGTGAAGAATGAAGAATATAGAGTGAAGAATGAACTGGAAGTGTCTGAGTGCAAACAGGATCTTACACGCATGAACTATTATGCTTACATCACGTTTTTCTATTTTCAATCCAGCTTTGTGGTTACATGATTTCCACAATCGTAGGAACGTACTATGTTTCCCAAAGTAAATGCCTATTGAGCCTTCGTTTCCCCAGCAAATATTAACTGTGACTTTATTTCTCCAGTAACTTGCCAGCTTTGTTTTATAATACGAGTTATGATAAATAGTGGACTATTGACATTTAAAAGATAAAATATAATTTGCTCAATCAAAGAAAACGAATTACCTTTGTGACTTATATAAAGGATTTAATTATATTCAACAATGCCTGAAATATCTATACGTGGACTGGAAATGCCTGAGTCTCCTATTAGGAAGCTCGCCCCTTTAGCTGCAGCTGCTAAAGAACGTGGCACTAAGGTATATCATTTGAATATTGGTCAGCCCGACCTTCCAACACCGCAAGTTGGATTGGATGCCTTGAAAAACATAAATCGAGAAGTACTTGAATATTCTCCTTCTCAGGGAAATTTGTCGTATCGTAAGAAACTGACAAGTTATTATTCCAAATATAACATCAATGTAGACGCCGACGAAATTATCATCACTGCAGGTGGATCAGAAGCCGTGCTGTTTGCATTCATGAGTTGTTTGAATCCCGGTGATGAGATTATCATTCCTGAGCCGGCCTATGCCAATTACATGGCATTTGCAATTTCTGCCGGTGCTAAAATACGAACTATTGCCACTACGATAGAAGAAGGATTTTCTCTGCCCAAAGTAGAAAAATTTGAGGAGTTGATCAATGACCGTACACGTGCCATTATGATTTGCAACCCCAACAACCCTACCGGCTATCTTTATACACGCCGTGAGATGAACCAGATCAGAGATTTAGTAAAAAAATATGACTTGTATCTCTTTTCTGATGAAGTTTATCGAGAGTATATTTATACAGGAAGTCCCTATATCAGTGCTATGCATCTTACAGGCATTGAGCAAAACGTTGTTTTGATAGACTCTGTTTCCAAGCGATATTCTGAATGTGGAATTCGAATTGGAGCACTGATTACACACAATGTTGAAGTAAGAAAAGCAGTCATGAAATTTTGTCAGGCTCGTCTTTCACCACCCCTTATAGGCCAGATTGTTGCAGAAGCCTCTTTAGATGCGCCGGAAGAATATTATCGTGATGTTTATGATGAATATGTTGAACGTCGCAAGTGCTTGATAGACGGACTGAATCGTATTCCCGGGGTCTACTCCCCTATTCCTATGGGAGCCTTTTACACTGTAGCACAGTTGCCTGTAGATGATGCAGAAGCCTTCTGTCGTTGGTGTCTGGAAGAGTTTGATTATGAAGGCGAGACTGTCATGATGGCTCCTGCAGCCGGATTTTACACTACTCCCGGAGCAGGCGTAAACCAAGTGCGTATAGCTTATGTGTTGAAGCAACAAGATCTGGAACGCGCATTAATAGTACTGGAAAAAGCATTGGAAGCCTATAATAATAGGTCGAAATAAATATGAATCTTCCCCTATTTATTGCAAAACGAATATACGGCAGGCATCAAGACAAGAAGAAAGTTTCCAGGCCGGCCATTACCATTGCTATTGCTGGAATAACTATTGGATTAGCTGTGATGATAGTTTCCATATCCATAGTCTTAGGTTTTAAACATACCATTCGAAACAAGGTTATTGGATTTGGGTCACATATTCAGGTAACTAATTTCATGAGTCAAATGTCATCAAACTATTATCCAATAGTGATGAACGACTCCATGATGAATGTTATCAGAAACATACCTGAGGTGACCCATGTGGAACGTTTTGCTTACAAACAAGGTATTTTGAAGACCGATAGCGACTTTTTGGGCGTCATGTTCAAGGGAGTAGGTCCGGAGTTTAATCCCAGCTTTATTCAGCAAAATCTCATTGAAGGGACTGTGCCCTTGTTTTCTGATGAAAAATCCGGTAACAAGCTGTTGATTTCCAAAAACATGGCAGATAAACTAAAGGTGAAAGCCGGTGAACGTATCTTTGCTTATTTCATCGATGATGCAGGTATTCGCGTTCGCAAATTCACCATTCTGGGTATCTACCAAACGAATTTGAACCAATACGATGAGTATATTTGTTATGCAGATTTATATACCGTAGTCAAGTTGAATGGATGGGCGGCAGACCAAGCTTCGGGCGCGGGAGTCATGGTGAAAGACTTTGAACGCGTCAATGAGGTTGAATCACATTTTATAAAGAAGATAAATAAAACGGAAGATAGCTACGGAGAAACCTATTCTTCTCAAACAATTCAAGACATCAATCCTCAAATATTCAGTTGGCTTAATTTGCTGGACTTGAATGTGCTTATCATCATTATTCTCATGATGGTTGTGGCAACGGTGACTATGATATCCGGATTGCTTATCATTATTTTGGAATGTACAAATATGATTGGCGTGCTGAAAGCATTAGGAGCAACAAACCGTTCGATCAGACATGTATTTTTGTGGGTTTCAGCTTTTGTCATTGGACAGGGACTGATTATAGGTAATGTAATAGGCTTTGCTATTATTTTATTGCAAAAGCAGTTTGGAATTCTTAAACTCGACCCTACTGTTTATTACATTAATGCTGTACCGGTAGAAATTAATATTCCGCTGTTCTTAATGTTAAATATCTTAACTTTTGTTTTTTGCGTATTCGTATTAATTGCTCCAAGCTATTTAATATCGCATATATCACCAACGAAAAGCATAAGATACGAATAAGCTTGCACAATAAAGGCCACACAACTTACAGTATCCTATAATGATGTGTGGCCTCGCCATATTATACAGTTGCTCGTCTCATGATGAGCATTGCTCTATTTAAGTTTTAGTATTCAAACTTAGTGCCCGACTGCTTAATCAGCTTTTTATGGAAAGATTGAGGGAAACCTGGCCTTTCCACTCGTGCTCCAGCCCCCTCCGGTGTACGTTTAAACACTCCATCCTCTTCAGGTTTGATAACCATATCATTGTATTTTACAATAAGATAAAACGCAAGTTGCTGCCAACAAGCTAACATCTGTTGTGCTTTCTCGTTGCTGTAATTATTCAGAAATCTTATCGCTTCCTTCGGGTCGTTCTTATATAAGGAACAAGCTTTGGTTTCAATGGTCTGTTGATTTGTAAAATAACTCTGCTCCAGAGAGTCGCGCACCTCCTTCAAACTTGGGAAAAGCATGGAATAACGGGGATAAACCATATTGCTAACCCAGTTGCATACCCAAAAAGCATTTTTCATAGAAAACGTTACTGCATCTGCTCCGGGAGTGTTATAACACTCCGGTTGCACGGTATTCCCACAGTAAATTGGAGTATAAGCGACCATATTTCCATCATCATTACCAAACCAAAGTACTCCACCGATTTCCCGAGGAAGCCAACTTCTCATTTGTGCAACGTAACTAAATGCGGTTTGTTGTGTACTTGTAGGGCGCTCATTGAAGTATTTTTTACCATCCACCTTAGTAAAAAGAGGAGTTGGGCGATATGGCATCTGCCAGATACCTCCTCCTATATCCGTGCTGTCCATCGCCATAGGCGTTCCCTCATAATGGTCGCGCATTGCGGTCTCCACGTCCTGAACGCTGAGTTTACGATCAGGAATAACCCATAAAGGCATATCTTCTGCATTTTCATCTTTGCCTAATGCCCAAGGTAAGTAACGGTCCATTCCATTGACAAATCGATTGAAGAACGCCCAAACACGAGCATCGCATATACGGCGTCCGGAAAAGTCGGGCTTGGCATAGGTCATTTTCCAATTGAAATCGGCGTCTTTACCGTTATACCATCCCATTTTGCGAGCAAACGTCACAACATCTTTGGAATACATCACATTTTCCTTATCCCTCATATTGAATTTACCAATACGGCTCTGATTGGCGTGTCCACAGATAGCATTGTCAGGAATGCGTTGGGCCACCCAAACAACACCTTTCGAGCCAGGTCCCTTCCCCATCATTTCCATTATCCATGCTTCATTGGGGTCGCAAATAGTAAAAGTCTCACCTTCAGAGCAGTAGCCATAGGTTTCTGCAAGAGAAGTCATTACTTTAATGGCCTCACGAGCTGTTTTTGAACGCTGCAATCCCAAATATATAAGCGATCCGTAATCAATGCCACCCTGAGGATCAACCATTTCTTCTCGTCCTCCATAGGTCGTCTCTCCTATCGTAACCTGATATTCATTGATGTTGCCAATAACATTATAAGTTTCTGGAGCTTCAGGAATTTGACCTATATATTTCTGGGTGTCCCAGTTTACAATATCACGCATTTTCCCTTTAGGGTGTTTGCCGGCAGGAAAATGGCATAGTCCAATAAAAAGGCCGTAATCATCAGCGTTGTAGGTACAAATCACAGATCCATCGACCGAAGCCTTCTTACCCACAATAAAGTTTGTACAAGCTGATGCAAAAGAGGTAACTGTTAGAAAAGTTACCAATGCAATATGTCTTTTCATACGAATATATTTAATAGTAATGATTTAAACTAAGTGAGTTTTCTATTTAACCCTATGATTAATTTTAGCAGAGTCTTTTATTTCCAATTTATTGGACATTCGCATTCTCTGTGAATTCCTATTCAGGCTATCCACAGAAGCTTTATTCCCCTCTTTGGACTTCTGCTTTTTTTCTTTAGGCAAATGACACCGCAGCAAATGTATGTTACTAAGTGTCATCAGGTGTAGTGTCGTTTTAGACGAATTGTCTGAATTGTTCTTGTTGAGTAGAAAATAGCCCTTTATTTCCTTAATTCCTAATGTGTCTCTATCTTCCAACGTCATATTATGCGATGTAGAAGATGACATATGTATTATCCGGGAAGCTACACTGTCATTATTGAAAACCAATGCCAACGAAGCTATCCCGTCTCTTATCCCATCTTGATAAATAAAGTCGCTTTGCATGGTAAGGATAAAAGAGTCACCTTTATGAAAAGATGAGTCCGCAGCATAGGCGAACGAATATAAATGATATGGTTGCTGAGGAATTAAAGCGATTGTTTTATCTCCTTTCCAAATATCTGCGGTGTCACCGGAAGCACTAATTCTCGACAAACTTGCTAACGAGCCTTCTGATGAACCCAACTCGCGTGCTCTGTCTTCCATTCGTTCGGCTATATTCTTATATATTGCATAAAGCCGTTCTGTATGACGCATATAATAGACCATAGAGGAGTCAAAATCCGCTTGTGTTACACCGTACTTCTTCAACACCGCTGCACGGTATGCAACCACATTGGACTCATAGTTACCGCTCTCCTGTCGCGCCATCGAGGTGGCCAAGTGATAATCATATAGAATATCCTCCATATCGCTCTCTGATATAAACTCAGAAGGAACGCCCGGCTTACATCCTGTAATAAAAAATACAAGAAGTAGTGCGCATCCTATTCCAATATTTATCACATTCGGCTTCCGGTTCATTTTCTCTCTTCCTTTTCTATGGTATTTTTGTCTGACTTTGATGCAACCTCTTTGTGTTCAGCATTTTCAAAATCCCTCCGACAAAAGAGCAGAAGACAGATTACCCCCACTGTGATGCAGGCATCTGCAAAGTTAAATATCGGCGAGAAAAATATAAATTCCTCCCCACCCCATATCGGCATCCAGTCGGGCCATGTCGTTTGGATGATTGGAAAATAGAACATATCGACCACTTTACCCATGAGGAACGAGGAATATCCCGTACCAAAAGGTACGAAATAAGAAACGTAATAAGGTGAGGAAGCCGTAAATATCAGACCGTAGAACATTGAGTCGAAAATATTTCCTGCAGCTCCGGCCACTATCATTGACAGAAAGAACACATAACGCGTGCGTCCATTCCGTTTCACAACTCGCCAAATATACCATCCTATGGCCGATATGGCAACAATACGTAGAATGCTCAGAAACAGTTTGTTGATGAATGTCATGCCGTATGCCATACCATTGTTCTCAATAAAATAGATATAAAACCAATCTGTGACATGACAGGATTGTCCTAATGTCATGGTAGTCTTTACCTCTATTTTAATGAGTTGGTCGATGATAAGAATGGCAATGATTACCAACCAAGCCATACGGCCATCGGTCATAAATTCCTTTGGCTTCTTCATTCGTTATTCTTTCTGGCATTTTTTGAAGCCACACTCAGTGTTGCATGGGGCACTATGCGCAGTCGCTCTTTAGGAATCAATTCACCTGTAATACGGTCAATGCCATAGGTTTTGTTCTCTATTCTCACGAGAGCAGCCTCTAACCCTTGAATGAATTTCTGCTGACGCTGAGCCATCTGAACAAGATTTTCGCGTTCCAAAGCCTGAGTACCCTCTTCCAAAATTTTATAAGTAGGTGCGGTATCTTCGTCAGAATTACTATCAGCATTCATGAGCCGACGCATAGCATCATTGTAAATCTCACGAGCTGACTTTAACTTTTCGATGATTATTTCGCGGAACTCCTGGAGCTCCTCATCCGAATAACGTGCTTTAATCTCCATAACACCGGCATAAATCAAAGAGCTTACCTATGCCAACCGTAAATAGTGGCAATAGGTAAACACTGTAATTGTTTATATTTTAGTTATTTTTATATTCAATTTGAAATTATCAAATTCAGTCTCTACCCCATTATTGTCGGCAATTTGCAGTTCGTTGGCCAACACCTGTGACTTGATGTAACTGTCGAACGTCCCGATTGCGGCATCCGTCTGCTCATGAGGAGCCACTGTGACCTTGATGCGGTCGGTAATTTCCAACCCTGCTTCCTTGCGAAGATTCTGAATGCGATTGATGAGTTCTCGAGCCATGCCTTCCTGTCGAAGAGCTTCGGTCAATTCCACTTCAAGGGCGACCGTAAGATTGCCTTCGTTGCTAACCAACCATCCGGGAATGTCCTCTGAAATGATTTCTACATCAGCGGCCTCTACCGTAAGTGCTTCGTCGTTCAGTTTAAATGTATAGCTTCCTTGCTCTTCAAGTTGTGTTATTTCCTCCTGTGATAGGGAATTCATTTTGGCGGCAACAGCTTTCATGTTCTTTCCAAATTTCTTTCCCATTACTCTGAAGTTACACTTTACTTTCCTAACAAGTACTCCCTGACCTTCAGTAAATTGTAATTCTTTTACGTTTACCTCATTGATGATCAGGTTTTTCATTGCTTCTATTTGTTTACGCTGTTCATCATCGATGGCGGGAATCATGATTTGCTGTAGCGGCTGACGTACTTTGATATTGACCTTACGACGTAGAGCCAGCACCATTGACGTAATCTTTTGAGCCATGCTCATTCGTTTTTCAAGGTCTACGTCTATCAAGCTGTCATCAGCCACAGGATATTTGTCCAAATGTACAGACTCCAAATCACCACCTAAATCACGATAAAGTCTGTCGGCATAGAACGGAGCAAATGGGGCCAACAACTTCGACACCGTCTTCAAACAAGTGTAAAGCGTATTGTATGCAGCCAGTTTGTCTTCACTCATCTCCTTACCCCAGAAACGTTTACGATTTAGCCGGACATACCAATTACTCAAATCGTCATTCACAAAACTGTCAATCAGTCGCCCTGCACGCGTAGGATCGTAATTATCAAGCTCTCGCGTAACACCCTTTATCAGTGTATTGAGGCATGAAAGAATCCACCTGTCGATTTCTTTCAAGTTATCACGGTTGCTGCTTAGCCATTCAGAATATTGTTCTGCATCATAGTTGTCCACGTTGGCATACAGTGCGAAGAAACTGTAGGTATTATATAATGTACCAAAGAACTTGCGGCGAACTTCATCTACTCCGCTTGGATCAAACTTCAAGTTATCCCAAGGCTCGCTGTTGGTCATCATGTAGAAGCGCACCGGGTCTGCCCCGTACTTTTCTATCATTTCGAATGGATTAGTCACGTTTCCCACGTGCTTACTCATCTTGTTGCCTTTGGCATCAAGCACAAGTCCCGTCGAAATAACATTTTTAAACGACACCGAGTCAAAAATCATCGTAGCAATGGCGTGCAGTGTGAAAAACCACCCACGTGTCTGATCTACTCCCTCGTTGATGAAATCAGCTGGGAAGAATGCCGGAGCTACAGGTGTTCCCTCATACGTGCTGTCCACAAGCGATGCGCGATATTCCGCTTCGCTTTTACCGGTTTTCTTCAATCCTTCAGGGTCAATCTCGCCTTCAAACGGATAGTGAAGCTGGGCATAAGGCATAGAGCCACTGTCAAACCACACGTCTATCAAGTCACTTTCACGATGCATAGGTTTACCCTCATCGTTTACCAGCACCACATAGTCGATATATGGACGGTGAAGGTCAATTCTGTCGTAATTTTCCTGAGAATAATCACCGGGAACAAATCCGTTGTCTTTCAGCGGATTGCTTTGCATTACACCTGCTGCGACCGACGATTCTATTTCGTTATAGAGTTCTTCTACAGAGCCAATGCACTTTTCATTACGGTTTTGATCTCTCCAGATAGGCAACGGTGTCCCCCAAAAGCGAGAACGGGAGAGATTCCAATCGTTCAGATTTTCAAGCCAATTGCCAAATCTTCCCGTACCCGTAGACTCCGGTTGCCAGCGTATAGTTTTGTTCAACTCTACCATCCGCTCTTTCTTGGACGTGTCACGGATAAACCAACTGTCAAGTGGATAATACAGTATGGGCTTGTCTGTACGCCAGCAGTGTGGATAGTTGTGTACATATTTTTCTATCTTGAAAGCCGATCCCTCCATTTTCATCTCTAATGCCATAATGACATTCAAATCGTCGGCTTTCTCCGAAGCTTTCACGTCCCAAACGCCGTTTGGATTGAACTCCGGTGCATAGGCATTCTTCACGAAGTCACCGGCATGGTGTCCGTAGGCTTTGGTGTCTACACAATGTTCTATAAAATTATTGTCAAGTTCGTCCATGGTGTAGTATTTTCCTTGCAGGTCAACCATAGGACGTGTCTCGCCCTTCTTTGATATCAAATATAAAGCAGGTATATGAGCATCCTTGGCTACCTTTGCGTCGTCGGCACCAAAGGTAGGGGCAATGTGTACAATACCCGTTCCATCTTCTGTCGTTACATAGTCGCCAAGAATCACACGGAACGCCTCGTCACTCATTTCCACGAACTTGTCATGTCCCTCCTCGCTTGAAAATACTTTTTCCGGGTGCTTGCGGGCATATTCATTCACAAATTCAGGGGCAAAATCGCCTATTTGTTCACAAGGCTTCACCCAGGGCATGAGTTGTGCAAAGTGCATTCCTTCCAGATCAGTGCCTTTCATACGGTCAATGATTCTCCAAGGACACTGCTTATTCTCTTTATCGAACGGTAACAATGCTCCATCCTTACATTCTTGCTCCGGGTCCAGATAGGCGGCCAGACGAGCTTCGGCCATAATAGCCGTCATCGGTGTGCCGTTATATGGATTATAGGTCTCCACAGCCACATAATCTATCTTCGGACCTACACAAAGAGCCACATTTGATGGCAATGTCCATGGCGTAGTAGTCCATGCCAGGAAATATGCCTTACCGTGTTTGCACCATTCAGCTTTCGGATTTTTCACCAAGAATTGTCCGGTAACGGTCGTATCCTTAACGTCGATATAACATCCGGGCTGATTCAACTCATGGCTCGACAGCCCCGTTCCGGCAGCCGGAGAATAGGGCTGAATGGTATATCCCTTATAGAGCAACCCCTTGTTGTAGAGTTGCTTAAGCAACCACCACAAGGTTTCAATATATTTGTTGTCATAGGTGATGTAAGGATGGTCAAGGTCTACAAAATATCCCATCTTCTCCGTGAGCTTACGCCATTCGGCAGTATATTTCATCACGTTTTCCCGACAGCGCTGGTTATACTCCTCTACGGAAATATATTTGTCAGATGTCTTGTTGTCGATGTCCTTTTTGGTGATGCCCAAATCTTTTTCCACGCTGAGTTCCACCGGCAGTCCGTGCGTATCCCAACCGGCCTTGCGCTCCACTTTAAAACCCTGCATCGTCTTGTAGCGATTAAAAGTATCTTTAATGGAACGTGCCAACACATGATGAATACCCGGATGACCATTGGCCGAAGGAGGACCTTCAAAAAATATAAACTGTGGGCAACCTTCACGCTCGTCTATGCTTTTTTGAAAGATGTCGTTCTTCTCCCAATCCTTCAGTATCTCTTCATTTGTTTTGGTCAAGTCCAGACCGGTGTGTTCGGCAAATTTTTTAGCCATAATTTATCTATCTTTTCCTTTATATAAATTTTGCGCAAAGTTAGCAAAAAAATATATATTCTACAAATTTTTAAGTACCTTTGCATCAAAAACATAAACCCATGAATATCAAGCAAGCCCAATTTGTTATTTCAGCCCCAACAGTAGCAAAATGCCCTCACGACTCAAAACCGGAATTTGCGTTTATAGGGCGAAGCAATGTAGGCAAATCGAGCCTCATCAATATGCTCTGCAATCATAAAGGACTTGCCAAGACATCGGCCACTCCGGGCAAGACGCTACTCATCAATCATTTCATCATTAATAAGGAATGGTATCTGGTCGACCTTCCCGGTTATGGCTATGCCAAGCGTTCCAAAGTTGTTCAGGCACAACTCGACACGATGATTCGCTCATATATTCTTCAGCGCAAACAACTCGTCAATTTGTTTGTTTTAATCGATGTGAGACACGAACAACAAAAGATTGATCGAGAGTTTATAGATTGGTTGGGAGTCAGCGCGATACCTTTTTCTATCATCTTTACCAAAGCAGACAAGTTGGGGCGCGTCAAAGCGCAGCAAAACGCAGAGGCATGGATGAATGGTTTGCTGGATTCTTGGGAAGAACTTCCCCCCTACTTCATCACAAGCTCTGAAAAGAAAACCGGGCGGGAAGAAGTGCTCGACTACATCGAGAGAGTGATGACCGACATTAACGAACAAGACCGGAAAGCATGACGCCATTTTTAGACGTACAGAATCTTACAAAATCATTCGGCGCACAAGTTCTTTTTCGAGATATTAATTTTTCGATTGGAGAAGGCCAGAAGGTTGGACTCGTTGCCAAAAACGGGACGGGCAAGTCTACCCTCTTGGAAATTTTGACCGGGCACGAAGGCTACGACAGTGGTTCCATCATCTTTCGTAACAACATACGTTTGGGCTATCTCACCCAAACGCCCAAATTTGATCCGGAAGAGAGTGTAATTGACGCTTGTTTCAATCACCAAGGCAACCCCGAACGAGTACTCAAAGCCAAACAAATACTTACACAACTGCACATCGACAATCTCGACCAACCCATGAAGGAGTTGAGCGGTGGACAACAAAAACGTGTGGCGCTGGCCAACGTACTGATTACCGAGCCAGACTTCCTCGTTCTCGACGAGCCGACCAACCATCTCGACCTCAATATGATTGTATGGCTTGAAAACTATCTGTCACGCTCTACTCTCACGCTGCTTATGGTGACCCATGACCGCTATTTTTTGGATCATGTCTGTAATATCATCATAGAGTTGGATAATCAGACTGTCTATACCTATAAAGGTAATTATGGCTACTATCTGGAGAAGCGACAAGAACGCATAGACAATCGGAGAACCGAGATACAAAGGGCTAACAATCTCTACCGCACAGAGTTGGAGTGGATGCGACGTATGCCGCAAGCCAGAGGGCACAAGGCTCGATACCGGGAGGAGGCTTTCTACGAATTGCAATCTAAGGCCAATCAGCGGATTGAGGATAGACAGATGCGAATCAAATCGGGCAACGTGTATATTGGCTCTAAGATTTTCGAGTGCCAATATGTGTCCAAGAAATTCTCCGACTCCGATGGCAATGAAAAGATTATTCTTAAAGACTTCTATTACAATTTCGCCCGCTTCGAGAAGATGGGCATCGTGGGAGACAACGGCACGGGCAAATCCACTTTTATCAAGATGCTGCTTGGTATTGTTCCACCCGACAGCGGTAAATTTGACATTGGACAGACTGTACGTTTTGGCTATTTCTCACAGGAGGGGCTGAAGTTTAACGAGGACGACAAAGTGATTGATGCCATTACCGACATTGCTGAGGTAATTGACTTGGGCGGAGGGCGCAAGATGACCGCTTCTCAATTTCTCAACTACTTCATGTTTGAGCCGGAGCAGCAGCATAACTTTATCAATAAACTCAGCGGAGGAGAGCGACGAAAGCTTTATCTGTGTACGGTTTTGATGCGCAACCCTAATTTTCTGGTGCTCGACGAGCCGACAAACGATCTCGATATCCAGACCCTTCAGATACTCGAAGAATATCTGCAAGACTTTCCCGGATGTGTGATCGTAGTGAGCCATGACCGCTATTTTATGGATAAAGTAGTGGATCACCTCTTGGTTTTCCAAGGAGAAGGCATCATTAAGGATTTTCCGGGAAATTATACTCAATATCGTGAGTGGAGTTCGTTAAAGTCGAAGGAAGAGGAAGAAAACAAAAAGAAAACAGACGCCAAATCCAAATCAGCCCCGAAAAAAGACTATCGCAACGATACTCAACGCAAAATGACATATAAGGAAAAGCGTGAGTTCGAGCAGCTTAGCAAAGAAATCAAAACCTTGACAGCAGAAAAGGTGGGTCTTGAAGAAGCCTTATGCAGCGGATCGCTTTCCGTTGAAGAACTCACCGAAAAGAGCAAACGCCTACCCATGTTGAATGATGAACTTGATGAGAAGGAAATGCGTTGGTTGGAGTTGAGCGAATTGGCATAATGTGAAGTGCTCAAACTGCCCCACCCTCATCAACACAGTATTGTTGGTATTATTGGTTTATTACGCATGAAATATTTTAACTAATACCTTCGTATATTTGAAGAATTCTAAACGACGAACAAAATTATTCAGAATACGACGAAATATTGAGTTTTCACCAAGTTGTTTATAATCAGGAGCGTCGCTCTTTTGTGGGCTTAATATAGAAAAATAGTTTTCCTGTGTTATCGCGGTTAGGCTTTAACGGTATTATGACAAAGCCTTAATTGTCTTGCCATTAGAGCCTATCGGTATTATGATTAAGGCTAATGCCTTTTCCTGAAATCACTTGTCAGTTTTTTTGTTGTTTTCTGTTTTACTTGTCATAATAAAGTCATACGTTCTGAACGACTTGACACATCGACTCACTCTGTACTAAATAACTTGTCATGCTCATCAGAAAGATGGATAATACCTGAGCGCACCTTGTTTCCGGCACACCAAAGATAATATATCTTTTACTTTTCTGCAATGGTATGTTACTTTTTCTTCCATAAATTCTTTCCGGGCTGTTCTCCGGTGTAGACCTCGATGGGTTTCTTCATGCCAATGCTCATGTGCGGCCTGCGCCGGTTGTAGAAGTCAATAGTCTTTGCGGTTTCTTCCCTGGCCTGCTCATAGCATGAATACATTTCCTGAAGATAAATCTTCTCTGTCTTGAGTATCCCATTCTGTCTTTCTGCCATTGCGTTATCCGTGGGGTTATAGGTTTCCGTCATGCTGATGCGTATGTGGTGTTCCGTGAGGATGCCCACGTACCGGTAACAGGCGTACTGAGAACCGCGGTCGGAGTGGTGTATCGTGCCGCAGAGGTTTCCTCCGCCGGCTGCCCGGATCGCCATCTGCAGGGCCTGGACCGTATTCTCCGCTTCCATACTCTCTGAGAGATGCCAACCTATGATGGCATGCGAATATAGGTCTGAGACAAGGTGCAGATAGAGCACGTCACCACTGATCCAGATATACGTAATATCCGATACCCATACTTGATTAACATGCTGTACTTCAATATCTTTTACAAGCTTGGGGTACTTCCTGTACAGATGGTTGGAGTCGGTCGTGCGCCGTCGTTTAAGTCTGGGGAGCATAAACCCCTTGGCCGAAAGGAAGCGGAGGAACGAGTCACGTCCCCCCGTGACTTCTACTCCCAGTTCCTCTTTCAGAATAAGGTGGAGCTTCACGCCACCAAGACGGGGCCAAAGCCAGCAGTAGTATTCTACTGAACGGTAAGCAGCTTGCCACGCTGACGCTCTGATATCACACGGTTGCGGTTTGCATAATACCATTGGCGCTTCTTGCCAAACAGTCCGCAGAGAGTCTCCACGCTCACATGAGGGAACTCCCTGCGCAGCGCATCTACTGTTCGGCACCACCTTTTTTTAATATTGAGATTCCTTCTTCTGCTTCCGCAATCTCAATCATCTTCTCGAAGGCGCGGCTGCGGAGCTTCTCCAACTCAAGTGCATGCTCTAAGTCGCAGATGCGCTGTTGAAGTATCTCATCGTGGCTAAGTTTTGTATCCGGATGTTCCATACGATAGCAGGAAATGATGTCTGAGGACAAAGATAAGGAATCTGAGTCAACAGGCCAACGTTTGGTCCACTGGGATATACTAATTGGATCCACATTCCATTTGCGACCCAGAGAACTAAGGGTGCCACCATGAGAATAATAATCAGTGAGAACTTGAAGCTTGAACACTTCTGAGTAAACTCGGGCTTTCTTGCGTTTTGTCATATTTTCTTATTTTATAAAATATTGGAAACATGACAAGCTAATTCCGTTTAAGACATAACGGCAGGACCACTAAGCTTTTTTCGCAGAAAATCAAACTGTTTTTCGAAAAACCATGATCAGTTAATGTGGGAAACATAGCCCTTTTCACGCTATAATATAAGGTTTATATGACATGAAAAACGGTTATAAAAACTTACATTTTTTCATTCGTCATAAAATGAAATATCACTCGCCACCGTACATCGGACAATCGAAATCATGGTAATGCGTATGCAATTTATCATCTGTATATTCCCATTCTACTTCTCCAGTACCGTCGCACTCCTTGCAATCTTCTTCTTCATATTCCGTTACTACTTCATCTACCAACGGACACGCATCTAACGCCTGTCTGATAGCCTTATATGTACAAGACACCTGGCATGGTTTTGATACTTTGGGTAGTTTTAGTTCTTCGCATCCTTTGACAGGTTCGTAGTGTTCGTTAAGCCTGTCTGGGCTAATTCTGATTATTACATGACCATCTGTGGCCCAAACCTCATTGTAGCCGAGATAAAGAAAAGGAACGTATGTAAATGCTCTAAACCCATCAGCATCCGTAAACATTTCTAACAACTCGGTCTCGTTCTTGATTTTATCGTTTTTCATTTTCATAGCTCCATATAAGTTTTAATCATCAATACTCCACCGCTTCTTGCCTGTTAATGTAAAAGTATATGCCGTGCGATCGATTGCCCCATCGGTAAACGTTGAAGTAGTCTGGGTACACCATTTCGCCCACCTTATACACGCAGGGGGCATACTCTCTGTCGGTTATCTCATCGAGGTGTTCATTTGTCTTCAAGTTGGTTATCTCCAGCACTTTTGCTTTGTCGCATCGGCATCTGTTGGTAGTGGCTGAGATTCGCTCGGCATCCTCAGGTATAAGTAACTTGACAAGACACTCATTTACTTTCTTCCATCCAATGAACGCTCCATCGCTTGGACAGGCAAGTGGTATGAACGGGACGTTTTTTGCACCATATAAGTCTGCACCATTCAAGTAGGCAAAACGTAGGTCTGTGTTATTCAAGTCGGCAAATCGCAAGTTGGCAACACACAAGTTAGTGGCTTCAAAGTTAGCACGGCTCAAGATGGCGCGGGGTATGTTAGCATAATATAAGTTAGTAAAATTCAAGTAGGCGTCACTCAAATTAGCGTCACTCAAATCCGCACCACTCAAATAAGCTCCCATTAAGTAGGCTCCGCATAAGTCCGCACCGCGCAGGTCTGTCCTTTGCCTTACCGCTTCTTCAAGCGTTTTCTTCACGCTGTTATCTTCACACTCGTGAGTGAATAATATATTACCAGAGATGTCTTTAATTTCAATTTTCGTTTTCATTTTTCAGTCTTTCAAATAATAAGGTGTTGTATATCCTACACTTAATTTAATATCATTATATTGGTTCTCTGTTGTATGTATCATTATAATTTACATTTAAAATGGACAGTCTTCGTCATTTTTTCTGAACAAGTCATCATCGAAGTCAAAAGTAGCCGCCTCATACAAATCTTGTTGTTTCTGTTTTAATTCCTCATAGAGATGGTTTGAATTATCCCATTTGGGTTCAGTTCCGTCAGGGATGTATGGTGTGTAGCGGCCGTTGTTTAGGTTATACTTGAAATAAGCTGTTCCACATTCTCCGAGATGGCGAAACTTCACTTTTTGCA
>CALKIW010000204.1 GCA_937995875.1 uncultured Bacteroidales bacterium
GACGCATCCTCGTACAATGGGTGCTTTCCGAGCGCGCCAAGAAAGTGCTGTCGCCCAATATCTTTTGGGTGTTCAGTCTTGTTGGCAGTGTTCTGCTGTTTATCTATGGCTGCCTACGTGATGACTTCTCTATCATTCTCGGACAGTATATTTCCTATTACATTTATATCTGGAATCTAAATATCAAGGGTATTTGGCGTGGCATACCCCGATTGTTGAAAAGGGCTGTCGAATTGCTGCCGGTCTTGGCTACCGTTATTATTTTGTCCGATGTTTCATCATTTGTGCAAAACTTTCTCCACAATGCCCAAGTACCCCTTTGGTTGTTGATTCTCGGAAGTTCCGGACAGGTTATCTTTACACTCAGATTTGTCTATCAGTGGTATTATTCCTATCGACGCAAAGCCTCCCTACTGCCCATCGGTTTTTGGATTATCAGTCTGGTGGGATCGGGCATGATCGTGCTCTATGCCATCATTCGGTTAGACCCTGTTCTCATACTTGGTCAATCGGTGGGCTTTGTGGCTTATTCGCGCAACATCATACTTTCTTTGCGGAAGGAGTAAAACGGACCGCTATGTGCATTTGTTGCCCCTTGAAAGTCAAAAATCCATTGACCTTTTTAGTGCAAACGACTTACTCTTTACTCATTCTTCTAAGCCGAGACAACAGCGGAACGCACTGTTTGGGTTGCCGTTATCTTATTTTTTCTCAACGCGTTCAAAGACGGGTGGTTGATAGTTGAAAGAATCCATATTGACAACGCGCCCCTCTCTGAAACCTATGATGACCACATCGTAGTTTCCCGCAAGGTCCCTGTTCTTATGATATTCCCATTGTTCCAATCCGTCTTCGGTGAACCGACGATATAGGGGCTCGCCTTTCATAATGGATATCACCTCTTCATAACTTTGACCCTGATGAATATTGCTGATGTAAGTCAGTCTGCCACCGTTCCACAGGGAAACACACGAGGAAAAAGTGATGATGAATGCGCACGCGATTAGATGGTGTAGCCAGCTTTTCTTTTGCATAGTGTTTAAAGATTTTAGTTTCTACAAAAGTAGAAAATCTGCAGAAAGCGATAGGGCACAAATCCCTATTTGCTGTTGGGGATTTCCCTATTGCTGTGGGTTGGGTGTGCGCTTATATTTCTTGGCTGCTCTTGGCATCAGAAAGTGCGAAAACAAATTTTTCGTCCTTGTATTTCATTACTGCAATGTCATAACGGATAAAGCGTGCGAGCGACTTGATGACCCTGTAGCGACTGAGTTTGGCAAGACGAACGAGTCTGTTGAGCGTAACGTCCGGATGAGCCTTTAGCGTGTCGATCAGTTGCGTTTCGTTCTTGTTATAGGCCATCATAATGGTCGAGGCCTTGTCTTGTTTCCACATTTCAAGATGAATGGGCGAGGCCGCGATGTTTTCGTCTTTGATACGCACGTAGGCTGTTTTCCTGCCCCGTTCGTCTATGGCGCATACGGGCCTACGCGTGGCACGAGAAATAGTGGCTACCACCACCATACGTCCTTCTGCATTATAGGTGTCGAACGAAATGGCCGCTGCCGGCTTGCAATATTCCGCAGCCACCTTTTCCATCATAAATATTTCTTCTTCACTGCGTACGCCGGAGATGTGACCATCGTCTCTGACGCCTATCAGCAGGCGCCCGCCATCAGTGTTGGCAAAAGCGGAAACCGACTTTGCCAACTTCACCGCATCTTGAATTTTATACTTGAAATCTTGGTGTTGGTGCTCACCTTGGGCGATGAGTTCCTCAAGATAGCTAAGTCCCCGGTTACACATTGCGCTCTTGTTCCCTTTCTCCTTTCAGTTCGTCATTGAGAGCAATCTGCTGCTCCGGTGACAGAATTTTTGCGCGGGGTTGGCGGGGTTGGCGCACTTTGAATTTGTCGAATCCTTCGCCATAAACGCCAATGACATTGCTCTGTGTTACAAAAGCCTTGGGATCTATCTCGTTGATAATAGAAAATATCACACTGCTTTCACGGCGTTTCGCCATCACAAAGAGCATCTTCACATCGTGTCCTGTGTAAAAGCCGTGAGCCTCGATAACGGTAGAGCCTCGATGTGGGAATACGCCGATCTTGGAGGCGATTTCCTTGTATTTGCTGGAGATGATGAAAAACTGCACGCTGCGTTGCATGGATTGCACCACTTGGTCGACGCAGAAACTTGTGACGAGTAGCACCACATAACCGTAGATCACTTTCTCCCAATCTTGAAACACCAAGTATGTGGACGAGATGATGACGATGTCAATGAGCATGATGATGCGTCCGAGACTAATATCGCGGTATTTGTTGATGATGGCGGCTACAATATCCGTTCCGCCTGTAGATCCTCGGAAAGCAAGTCCCAATCCTATTCCGGAGCCACAGAAGATAGCACCGATGATGCTCGCCATAAACGGCTGGTCGCGTAGCAGGTGGGAGCCGGCTGTAGCTTCTTGCACTACGGTGGTCATCGTGGTGAGCACGATAACGCCAAAGATGGTCTTGATGCAGAATTTGAATCCGAGAATTTTCAGTGCAATGAGCAGCAAGACGGCGTTGATTGCAAAATAAGACAACTGAACGGGAATCCCAGTACCCCAGAATAATACGGAGGCAATACCCGGAACGCCGCCCGTAGCAATGCTGTTGGGCAGGAGAAAAATGTTCCAACCGATGCTGTAGGATACCATGGCGATGCCGATCATGACATAATCGCGTATCTCATTGATAGTCTGCTTTTTACTGAGTGTCATTTTGCTTGGAAATTTACATCACTAAAATTGCACGGACAAAGGTACAGATTAATCTTAATAAATATACCTTTTTAGGCCCAAAGTTAGCAGCGGGAAGCATCGCTTACATCATTTTTGTTCGATTTTGGGAGAATGTCTTGAGCGGCATCAAGTGCTCGGCAGGCCAAAGTTGTTTTCAGGAAATAATAGTTTTATTTCTTTACAAACACCTCTTTATTCTTCGCGTATTCAAAACTTCCATTGACTTTGTCTGAAATATCGCAAAATTTGCGTGTTTTGTACATTGCTGATAATCAATGGATTATATAAAAACCCATTAGTGGCGACTATTTGGTCATGCGCGATTGAATATCCAATGGCATTGCGGAGAGGCCTTAATCGCGACCCGGCTAAGCCCTTTCCGCATCCCCGTTGAATACTAACCATACTGCGATTAAGCCTTTTCCGCAATATGGCGGGATAAAAATTGAAATATCCGAACAATTTTTGGGCTTTGTGTGTCAATAATGATGGCATAAACATAGCCCTTTTTGCGCTGGATGCTCCGAAAATAATCACTGAAAAACGGTAATATAACTTTACTTTATGAAAAGTTCCAATCCTTTTTATCTTAACTTTCATAATCCCTTTTCACCACATTCTTCATTCTTCATACACCATTCTTCATTCTTCATTCTTCACTTATATTATATAATGTGCAGTCCTTGTTTCCTTTCTGTTTTTGTCAATATTCTTGAAAAAGAGCGTTAAATTTCAACTTTTTTCTCAAAACATTTGGAGGGTTGCTGTTTTTTATATACCTTTGCACTCGCTTTCCGAA
>CALKIW010000205.1 GCA_937995875.1 uncultured Bacteroidales bacterium
GGAGTTGCTGACGAAAGCCAAAGAACTAATAGACCAGCAACAGACACAAGCGACCGACTGGTACACGGTGAAGCCCGACGAGGAGGACGAGGAGGACGAGGAAGAAATGTAGCCAAACAGCAAGAGCCCAAATTCAAGCGTAACTATCTATATCCCGATAATTCTTCGGAGATAGACAACATGACACCTCAACAGCGACTTCGGTCGAATGTTGAGGCTTTGGAGGTTGTGCGCACCTTAATGAAAGAGGGGCGCGAAGCCACAGAAGAAGAGCGTGAGAAACTTGGTCGTTACCGTGGCTGGGGAGGTGTGGACTTAGGCAGAGCTTACTCCACCGACATGATGCGCAGAAGTACCACAGGCAGATGGGGAGCGCAGACCGAAAATGACAAACTGCTTTCACATCTTGCCGACATTATAGATGACCTCGACCCCAACGGAGAGCGTGGTATACTTTCAGCTATCAACCGTGCAGCCTTAACCTCCTACTATACTCCAACAGCCGTAGCAAGAGTTATGAACGGCTTTGTAGAACAGGCAGGTTTCAAGGGTGGCAACATGCTTGACCCATCTATGGGTAGTGGTGTCTTTGAAGGTACAATGTCGAAATATGTTCAGCAGCGCACCATGATACATGGTATCGAACTTGATTGGCTGACAGGGCAGATTGCCCGAAACCTTTACCCTGATGCCAATGTACTTGTTACCGGCTATGAGCAGGCAGGAACGGCAGATAACGCCTACGATGTTGTAATGAGTAATATCCCGTTCGGAGACCTCAGCGTAACCGATAAGACATGGAAACATGACAGCAGTCCTGTACGCAAGGCTGCACAAAACCGCATTCACAATTACTTTGCCGTGAAGATGCTTGACAACACTCGACCGGGTGGTTTGTGTGTCATCATGACCAGCAATGCCATACTTGACACTAAGGGCAATCAGATTATTCGAGAACACCTCGCAGACCAAGCCGAGGTCTTGGGTGTTGTGCGCTTGCCTGACAATACATTCAAAGGTGCAGGTACATCAGTCGTTACCGATGTTATCTTTTTGCGGAAGTTCAAAGACGAAGCCGACCGCACCGCCACTCATGGTAATGAAGCATACACAGCCAACATAGAGAAGCCTTTCCTGTTATCAGGGGATTTGCAACTGAAAAACCCAACGGATGGAAAGACTTACAAGGTAGCAGTAAATGGCTACTTTGCCAAGAACAAGGATATGATGATTGGCGATGGCAAGGCAGGTGGGCAATATAGAGCCAATGAGTTCGGGCTTAGTAGCACTATGGGTACGGATGATATAGCCAAGGTCATGGGTAAACTGGTGGAAAAGAAGATTATCGGAGACCGCAAGGGCAAACTCTTTGACACCCATAAGACCGAGCGAGAAGTGAAGCAAGCCGTTTCGGAAGCCTATAAGGGAGACGGAGACTATATCAGTAGCGGAAACATTGTAGAGCAAGATGGTATGATAGGTGTTGTAACCAGTACCAAGAACAAGTACGGTGATGTTACCACTACCTTTACAGAAATGCCATCATTGAAAGGTAAGGCAGACCGTATTCAAGGCATGTTCCCTGTCCGTAAGGCTATGAAGCAACTCATAGACATGCAGATACAGGGCGAGAAAGAACACAATCTTTCGGAGGCTCGTGCCGAATTACAGAAAGCCTATGATGATTTTGTGAAGAAGTATGGCCGTTTGAACGATAAGGGCAATGACTTCCTCACAGAGGATATTGACGGCTACACCCTGCGTTCTTTGGAAAAGTACGACGATGGTAAGTTTGTCGGGCTTTCGGACATCTTCACAAAGAACACCATCAAACCTGCCCTTGACTTGACAACAGCCAAGACACCACAGGATGCTATCAGTCTTTCTCTTGCAGAGTACGGAGAAATCAATCCGTCTTTTATGGAGGAAGTTCTGGGTGATAGTTGGGTGGAGCAATGTGGCGAGACACTGTTCAAGACACCTTTCACGGAAGATGAATACGAGACGGCAGATGCTTATTTAAGCGGTGATGTGAAAACCAAACTGGAACAGGCACGGGCAGCCGTTAAGGAAGATGCCTCTTTGCAGCGCAATGTAAAAGCACTCGAAGCTATACAACCAAAGGACATTCCATTTGAGGACATCAGCATACGCATGGGTGCAAGATGGATACCGGCAGAGGTATATACAGACTTCATGTATGAGCAGTTTGGTATTCAAAAGTATGAATACCGAAACAATAAGAGTGGAGTTGAATACATGCCTGAAGTGGACCAGTATGTGGTGAATGTTGCCAATAATGAACTTGGTGGAGAGGCTGACGCATGGCGTACCAGTCGCAGGAGTGCATCGGAGGTGTTTACCGCAGCCTTGAAAGATAAGAGCCTGTCGGTATTTGATACCATTAAGGAAGGTGGCAAGGAAACGAAAGTTCTCAACAAGGAAGAAACCGAACTACTGAACAACAAGATACAGGATTTGCGTACAGCCTTTGAGGATTGGATTGGGCAGCAACCAGAGCGTGAGGAAAAGTTGATGAGATTGTACAATGATAAGTTCAATCGTACAGTTTTGCGTAAGTTCGATGGCTCTCATCTGAATGTTGCCGGACTAATGGGCAAGGAGTTGAGACCTCATCAGAAAGATGCTGTTTGGATGCTTATCAACAACCGTGGTGGTATAGTGGACCATATTGTAGGAGCAGGTAAGACCCTTGTGATGCAGAGTGCCATCATGGAAATACGCCGTATGGGTATTGCCAAGAAGCCAATGATTATTGCCTTGAAATCCACTGTCGCACAGATAGCAAAAGAATTCCGTGAGGCTTACCCTGCTGCACGCATACTGGCACCGACCGAAAAGGAGTTTGCTGCGAACAACCGCAAGAAGTTCATGGCTCAAATTGCACTCAATGACTACGACTGCGTGATATTGAGCCATGACCAATACGATATGTTGCCACATACGGAGGAAGTGGAGCGCAGTGTTATTGATGAACAGATGGCACAGCTTGACAATGCGATTGAGTTCCTGTATGGTCAGGAGGACAAATCCCAACTTACTAAGAAGCAGATAAAGGGTTTGGAGAAACGAAAGAACAATCTTGAAACCAAACTTACCAATCTGCTTGATAGAAAGATAGACAGGGAATTTACCTTTGAGGGGCTTGGCGTAGATTATCTGTTTGTAGATGAATGTCAGCACTTCAAGAGCCTGCCCTATGTAAGTACCTACGACCGTATAGCAGGTCTTGGCGATAAGAAAGGTAGCCAGAAAGCTATTGCCCTGCTCAATGGCGTGCGTTACCTGCAGAAGATGCACCAAGGCGACCAAGGTACGGTATTCCTTTCAGGTACGACCATCAGCAATAGTTTGAGTGAGATTTATCACTTATTCAACTATTTGCGCCCGTCTGAAATGGAACGCTTAGGCATGACAACCTTTGATGCATGGGCAAGTAACTTTGCCATCCATACGGCAGAACTGGAGTATGGGGTTACCAGCGAATTGAAAGATAAAGACCGTTTCCGCTCACTGACCAACATTCCTGAACTGGCTAAGATGTATGCGGAGATTGCCGATGTGCGCAATGACCTGAACCTCAAACTGCCGAAGCCGAAGATGCGCAGTCATATCGTTACCGTACCACAGACAGACCTCATGCAGGAAATCAACCGTGAGATTGTGAACATGGTGAAGAGTAAAGATGGCAGTTACTTCAATATTGCCAGCAATGATAATACTCCGTGGGGATTGCTTGCCAGCACTCTTTCCGCAAAGGCTGCCATCAATCCTCGACTGATAGACGAGAGTTGGGAAGCAGAGGGAGGAAAGATACCTGCTGTCTGCGAGAATGTCAAGAAGATTTACGACCGGTTCGCAGAGCAGAAAGGAACGCAGCTTATCTTCTGTGATACAGGAGTGCCTGGCAAGGGCAAGAAGTATGATGCCTATACGGACATTATCAACCGTCTTGTGAACGATTACGGCATACCTCGTAAGGAGATTGCTGATATTCATGTAGCAAACACTGATGAGAAACGCAAGGAACTGTTTGCAAAAGTGAATGACGGCAGTGTCCGCATTCTTATTGGTGGTACAAAGAATATGGGTACTGGTGTGAATGTGCAGAAGCGTATCGTTGCCATGCACCATGTAGATGTACCTTGGACACCAGCCGACCGTGAACAGCGTGAGGGGCGTGGTGTCCGTCAAGGCAATGAGATAGCACGGGACTTCAACGAAGACAATGTAGATGTTTACTTCTACGCTACCGAGGGCAGTCTTGATATGTACAAGTATCAGTTGCAGGAGACCAAAGGCAAATTGTTCGCACAGTTCAAGAGTGGTACTATTGGCGACCGTACCTTTGACGAGGGTGATGCAGAGGGTGATTTTGACCCAGCAGAGGTTGTTGCCATGCTTTCGGGCAATCCTGTCATCTTTGAGAAGTCAAAACAGGACAAAAAGGTGGAGAAACTGCGCCGTGCCAAGAGAGCATACGAGAGCGACTGGCAGCGCAGACATGCCCGATATGATGAATTGCAGACAAAGAAAAGCAATTTAGAACGCCTGTTAAGTTTGAATGCCAGCGATGTACGGGAGTTGGAGCGTGGAGGTTTCACACCTGATGCAGAAGGTAAATATCCTACAACGGTTACGGTATCGGTCAAAGACGATTACAGTTCACGCAAGACCTTTGATAAACCGAAAGAGGCAGGTGCATACATACATGAACTGCTGAAGCAGGGTAAGAAAGTGCAGTTGTCCGGCTTCCATCAGACAGCCAATATCAGCATACCTATTACCGATGCCGGTTTGTTTGGAAAGCCTGTAGCAGAATTGGAAAGTTACGGAGGTATCAAGTACACCGTTGAAGTTAGCGATGATGATACCGCCGCAGGTGTGTCATTCCGCAACCTCCTGCAAAAGGTGTACAACAACAGAAAGGTTTATGAGCGCAACATCGAAGATGTGAACAACCAACTCAAGGGTGCAGACCCCGGAGAGAATGCTTTCCCGAAACAAGCAGAACTTGATGAGGCTTTGAAAGAGAAGAAGCGTCTTGATGAAGAGTACAAGAAGTTGTCTGATGAGGAAGAAAAACCATCTGACAGCGATGATACCAGGTACCGTGATTTCGACGAAGAAGTAAATGAGCAGTTCAACAGGGAGCTGGCAGAACTGACGGAGGGGAACGCAGATACTAAGATTTTCAACCTTGGCAGTCCGTCATCAATACTTCTGTCGGCAGGTGTCGAGGATAAGCCGATGAAGCTGTATGGTAACAAGGTCATCAAAAAGATGAAGAGACACGGTTTTGCACTTGCGGAGTTGAAAGACCTGCCACGTGCCGTGGCTGACCCTATTGCCGTATTTGACAATTACCAGCGAGAGGGTAACCGCTCTATCCTTACGGAGTTGAGGACACAACAAGGCAACTTCCTTGTATCTGTAAATATTGGTAAAGACGCAGATGTAGATTTCAACATCGTGCGTTCAGTGTTTGGAAAAGGTGACGAACGTGTGGTTGATTGGATTAACAATGGCTTGGCAACCTATATAAACAAAGAAAAGGCCCTGTCGTTTCTGTCCCATCAATCCGCACCAATAGCGGCAACAGCAGCAAACGCAGGGCAAGGAAGCCCAAGTTATCAGAACTTCTCCGAGAGAGGTATCTCGGAAGCTGCAGAAAACTCAGAGATTTCTTCTAAACCGCAGTACAATTCCGCCGACGTTAGAAAGAAACTCACTTCTGCTGCAAATATAGTGAAAGATTTTGTAAATCCTGTAATGAAAGGCGAAAATCTTTCGCGTGATGGTGCTGGCACTCTTTCAGACGATGAATTGAGTATGAGCAATGACCCGGTAGCAAAAATGCTGGGCAAGAGCACACGCACTGCAAGACAACGCGGTGAGTTTGCAGACAGGCAGCGTAAGTCCATGTCCGCACATGTTATGGAGCTTGCAGCCACTTTGCATTTGGATAATGTAAAGATAGTTACAGATGTGGCAGAATTAAGCGGTAAACGGGCAAGGTCGAAAGGCTTTTACAATCCACAGACAGGGGTAATAACCATTGTGATACCTAACCATGAAAGTGTACAGGACATAGAACAGACCTTGCTGCATGAAGCAGTGGCACACTATGGTTTGCGTAAACTGTTCGGCGAGCACTTCGATACCTTCCTCAAGAATGTGTATGAGGCTGCCGATGAGGGTGTACGCAGGAGGATAACAGACTTAGCCTTGAAGAAGTATCGTGGTAATTTCCATACGGCAACAGAAGAATATCTTGCAAGTCTTGCAGAGACCACAGACTTTGAGCATATTCCCGATACATTCTGGGGAAAGATAAAGCGGTTATTCCTTGAGATGCTGCATGAGATTGGCTTTGACTCTTTCGCAAAGCGAGCCAAAAATAACTGGTTATCACTGTCGGATAACGAGCTACGCTATATCCTATGGCGCAGCTACGAAAATTTGAAAGAGCCCGGGCGATACCGCAGTATATTGGGTACAGCAAAGGATGTTGCCAAGCAGGCAGAACTGAAAGTGGGCAATTATGCAGAAAACAGTAATAGCGATAAATCGTCAGCCGAAGAGGATTTGTTCCGTGATGGTGATAGCGTGGAATACAGAAAAGTACAGG
Organism: uncultured Bacteroidales bacterium; assembly: GCA_937995875.1. Classification (GTDB taxonomy): domain Bacteria; phylum Bacteroidota; class Bacteroidia; order Bacteroidales; family Bacteroidaceae; genus Prevotella. The sequence goes on from CALKIW010000205.1 coordinate 6,653, forward strand.
CACGCAACCTCTATGAGCAGCGTGTCAGTCGTGGACTGTATCAGATGCAGGAAGCCATACAAGACAGTATGCTTGGACTGAAAGAAGCAATGGAAGCTATCTTGAAAGCAGAAGGTGGATATACAGGCAAGATTGAAGATGTAGCCGGCTATGAAAATCCTTATCTCGGTGAAAACCGCCTGTCATCCGTCAATCAAGCAGAATGTTCTGCCTTTGCGCAGACTTTATTCAAACCAATGCTGGAAGAAGTCGCCAAACTTGCTAAAACAGCAAAGGAGCGTGCGAAACTGACAGATTACATGATGGCTAAGCACGGACTGGAGCGTAACAATGTTATGGCACGACGGGCAGCGGAAAAGGTTACACATGATGAGTTCTGGAAAGAGTTAAGGATAGCGGAACGCGCCGCAGCTGATGACCCTCTCGACCAAGATGCAGCTGATGTACTTGCTGATGTGAAACAACGTATGCAGGACAGAGAGAATGAACTGTACTCTGAAAATCGTAGCAGTGATTATGCTGGTCTTACTGCTTTGACAGGAAAAGATGATGTTGCAGATGCAGAGAGTGAAGCCGGGCAGATGGTATCGGATTATGAGGCTAACCATGACACTACCGACTTGTGGGATAAGGTGAATGCCGTAACGAAAGCCACATTGCAGAAGACCTACGAATGCGGTATTATCAGTAAGGCAACATACGATGACATCAGCGATATGTACGAGCATTATATTCCTTTGCGTGGTTTTGACGAAAAAACCAGTGATGAGGCATACGCTTATTTGTCGGATAAACACAGTGCATTCAATGCGCCCATCAAGACCGCCAAAGGTCGCAAGAGTAAGGCTGATGACCCATTCGCAAATATGGAAGCAATGGCAGAAAGTGCCATCATGCAGGGTAACCGCAATATGCTGGTGAAGCGTAAATTTATGAGATTTGCTCAAAATCACCCAAGCGACCTTGTAAGTATCAGCGACTTGTGGTTGCGTTATGATGATGTTACAGATGAGTGGAAGCCTGTCAACGCTGGAGACGTGAAAGGAACTGAACGCATAGAAGAGGATGACACTCCAAGAGAGGTAGAGCGCAAAATGCGAGACTTCGAGGAAAAGATGCGACAGTTATCTGAAAGCGACCCGGACCACTTCAAGAGGCAGAAAGACCATCCTGAAATCCCTTACAGGGTAATCGGAGACCGAGACCTCAGACAGCATCAGGTGTTAGTGAAGCAGGGCGGAAAAGATTATGTGCTAACCATTAATGGAAATCCACGGGCTGCACAGGCTTTGAATGGTCAGACTAACCCCGACAATGACATGTCAGGGGCATTGGGCGCGATACTGCATTATGGTGAAGTGATAAACCGTCAGTTGTCGGCATTCTATACTACACGTAATCCTGATTTTGTCGTGTCGAACTTCATGCGTGATATGCTATATGCCAATACAATGGTTTGGGTTAAGGAAAGTCCTAATTATGCCTTGCGCTTTCATAAGAATTTTGCAGAGGTAAATCCTGCAAAGATGAAAGTTCTACTTGCCAAGCTGCGCAATGGAACACTTGACATAAACGATGAAACGGAAAAGGCATTCAGCTTGTTTATGGCAAACGGTGGTGAGACAG
>CALKIW010000206.1 GCA_937995875.1 uncultured Bacteroidales bacterium
TTTACGATTTACAATTTACGATTTACAATTTACGATTTACAATTTACGATTTACGATTGAGGTTACTTTATTTACGATTCTTATCAGCAAAATCTAACTTTAATCGTACATCGTAAATCGTCAAATCGTAAATAGAATACATTGTCAAATCATACCTCCCTTCAGTTCTTTCAGGAAGTTTGAGATGCGTTCCACATCTTTTATTCCCGGTGCCGTTTCGAAACGGCTGTTGATGTCGAGACCTGCGAAATAGGGATGGCGGAACTCCCGGAGGGCTTTTACGCTGTAGGGGTTGATGCCACCGCTGAGCAGGAACGGGGTGGGACCGTTGTAGCGGTGCAGGAGGTTCCAGTCGAACTGGTTGCCGGAACCGCCGTACTGCGGGGTCTTGGTGTCGAAGAGGTAGTAGTCGCACAGACCGTTGTAGGCAGAGACGGAAAGCAGGTCCTTGGGCAGCAAGATGGAGAAAGCCTTGATGAGGTGCAGGCCTGCATTGTGCAGGGAACGGCAGTACTCGGGAGCCTCATTGCCATGCAGCTGGATGTAGTCCAGGCTGAAACGGTCGGTATACATCAGGATGTTTTCCTTACTTTCGTTGACAAAGACGCCGACACGCTTGGCGCAGGCTGGCAGATACCCGGGCATCTGGCACAGACAACGGGGAGATTTTGGGTAGAAGATGAAACCAATCATATCTACACCTTGCAGTTCTACGTTGCGGATGTTTTCTGCTTCGGTCATTCCGCATACTTTGATGAGAGGAGACATTTTTATTTACGATTTGACGATTTACGATTGAAAATACTTTTATTTACGATTTGACGATTTACGAGGTACGATGTGGCGTACATTGCGCAGCCAAATCGTACATTGTACATCGTCAAATGGTACATTTTAAGAACTCCTTCAGGGTTTCGCCCGGATTGGCGGTTTTCATGAAGGTTTCGCCGATGAGGAAACCGCGGAAGCCGGCGGCACGCAGGCGGCAGATGGTTTCGGGGTGGGAGATGCCGCTTTCGGAGACAAGGAGCGGGGATGCCGGTCCGTGGGTGGCTTCGCGCAGTTGCCGGGCTATCCGGAAGGAGTTTTCCACATCGGTGACGAAAGAGCCGAGGTTGCGGTTGTTGACACCGACCATGTCGACCTCCTTATTTATATAGGAGAGTTCCGAAGGGCTGTGGATTTCGAGCAATACCTCCAGCCCGAGTTCGTGGGCTTGGGCGGTGAGGGTGCTACACTGCTCCGGACTGAGGCAGGCGGCAATGAGCAATACGGCGTCGGCACCTACGATGCAGGCTTGCAGAAGCTGGTACTCGTCGATGATGAAGTCCTTGCGCAGAATGGGGATGCGGACGAGCGGACGGGCCGTGCGGATGTCGCGCAGCGTACCGCCGAAGAACTTCTCATCCGTCAGGATGGAGAGGGCGGCGGCGCCGGCGGCTTCGTAGGCGGCAGGTATTTCCTCTGCCCGGGCAGCCTCGTTTATCCAGCCTTTGGAGGGTGAACGGCGTTTGAACTCGGAGATGATTCCTGTAGAAGAAGCGGCAAGGGTCTGCTTCATGCTGCGGCGGTGTGCCGCATTCTCCCGGATGATGATTCCGGCCTGCTCCTGCAACTGTTCCAGAGAGACGGTTTGCTTCTGCAGTTCAATCTCTGTTTGCTTATGGGCGATGATTTCGGACAGTATATCTTTCATTGCTTCATTTATTAATCTCGATAAATTTTTTCAGTGTCGCCAGCGCCCGTCCGCTATCCAGCGATTCGCGTGCGATGGCGATGCACTCTTCAATCTCTTTCTGCGGCTCCATCACCTGGATGGCAAAGGCGGCGTTGACAATGACGCATTGCGTTTGTGCAGGTGTGGCATGCCCCGTAAGGATATTGTCGAAGATGCGGGCGGCATCTTCCTTGCATGCGCCGCCGAAGAGTTCTTCGGGACGGGCATCCTTGAAGCCGAGAGCCTGCGGACGGTAGATGCGCTCGTAGTTGCGGGTCATCACCTTGAACTCGTCCGTCAGGGAGATTTCGTCGTAGCTGTCGAGGCTGTTGACCACGGCAAAGTCAATGCCGAGTTTATAGAATACGTTGGTGTATAGGCGCATCTGCGAGAGGTCTGCCACACCGAGCAGCTGGTATGCCGGACAGCATGGATTCACCAACGGGCCGAGCAGATTGAACAAGGTGCGTACTCCCAGCGTCTTGCGTACGGGACCGACAAACTTCATCGCCGGATTGAAAAGTTGGGCATGAAGGTAGGCGATGTTGCACTCCTCCATGCTGCGTTTCAGCGTGTCGGGGTTGTTGGTGAAGCGTACGCCGTGCTGCTCGATGACATTGCTGGCTCCGCTCACGGAAGTGGCTCCGTAGTTGCCGTGCTTGGCAACCTTGTAGCCGGCTCCCGCCACCACGAAGCAAGCGCAGGTGGAGATGTTGAAGGTGTTCTTTCCGTCGCCGCCCGTACCTACAATGTCGATGGGGCGATAGGGGGCGAAGTCGATGGGAAGGCGTGTCTCCATCAGTGCTTCGCGGAAACCGATAAGCTCGTCCACAGTGATGCTCCGCATCTGGAAGGCAGTGAGCAAGGCTGCTATCTGCGCCTCAGGATACATTTCCTTGGTGATGTTGAGGAGGATTTGTTTGGTCTCCTCCGACGTAAGCTCTTCGTGGTTGAAGAGACGGGTGAGTATTGCTTTCATCTATTTATTTACGATTTGACGATTTACGATTTGACGATTGAATTTACTCTTTTTCTGAAGTGCCTCATTTGAAAAGCCAGTTTTTTACGATTGTTTTTCCGTCGGGTGTCAGTACCGATTCAGGATGGAACTGGATGCCGTGTATGTCATACTCCCGATGTTTCAGCGCCATGATTTGTCCTTCGGGGCTGATGGCGGTAATGGCCAGCGCTTCGGGAAAGTCCTCCGTATCGACCACCCAGGAGTGGTATCGTCCGACGGGAATCCTATCGGGTAAACCGCAGAAGATATAGTCTTCTTCGAGAGAAATACCTTCATAATCCTTCCCCCCTAATCCTTCATCCCTAATCCTTAATCCTTCCCCCTTCATTCTTATCTCCGTCTGTACCCCATGGAACACCTCTTCCAGATTGACCAGCTTTCCACCGAACGCTTGTCCGATGGCTTGTTCGCCCAGACAGACACCGAGTATGGGTTTCCGTCCGGCATAGGTGCGGATGACATCCAGCAGCAGTCCGGCTTCCTCGGGGACACCGGGGCCGGGGGAAAGGATTATTTTATCGTATGGCTCCAATTCTTCGAGCCGGAATTTATCGTTGCGCAGCACGTCCGCTTCTGCGCCGAGCTCTTTCACCAGATGGGCAAGGTTGTAGGTGAAGGAGTCGTAATTGTCTATGATAACTGTTTTCATCTTTTGTATTTACAATCTATTTTATTTACGATTTGACGATTTACGATGTACGATTGAAGTTACTTTATTTACGATTTGGTTGCACAATGTACGCCGCATGGCAAATCGTACATCGTAAATCGTCAAATCGTACATAAACTCACATTTTCTCTGCCATCTCAATCGCCTTTTTCAGTGCGCCGAGCTTGTTGTTCACCTCTTGCAGTTCGTATTCGTCGTTGCTCTTGGCTACGATACCGCCGCCTGCCTGGAACCAGAGGACACCGTTGCGGCTGACAAAAGTACGAATCGTAATCGCCTGGTTCAGCGAGCCGTTCAGTCCGATGAAACCGATGCAGCCGCCGTAGGCTCCACGGTTGTGCGGTTCCAGCTGGCTGATGAGTTGCATGGCGCGTACCTTGGGGGCGCCGCTCAGGGTACCGGCAGGGAAGGTGTCGATGAAGGCCTTGACGGGGTCGGCCTCTTCGCGGAGCGTTCCGCTGACACGGCTGACGAGGTGGATGACATGGCTGTAATACTGCGTCTCCTTATAGAAGTCCACCTTTACATCGTGGCAGTTGCGGGAGAGGTCGTTGCGGGCAAGGTCCACAAGCATCACGTGTTCGGCGTTCTCTTTGGGGTCGTCGTGCAGGTACCGGGCATTGAGGGCGTCCTGCTCTGCATCGCCGGTGCGCTTCGTGGTTCCGGCAATGGGGTCGATATAGGCATGGCGGCCTTCGATGCGGCAATGGGTTTCGGGAGACGAGCCGAAAATGCGGAAGCCTCCGAAGTCGAAATAGAACAGATAGGGAGAAGGGTTGATGCTGCGCAGGGCACGGTAGAGCTTGAAGTCATCGCCCGTGAAACGCTGCTCGAACCGGCGGGAGAGGACTATCTGGAAAACGTCGCCGCGCAGACAGTGGGCGATGCCCCGGCGGATATTCGCCTTGTGCTCCTCGTCCGTAAGCGGAGAGGTGGTGGGGCCGATGGCGCGGAAATCGTAGGCGGTGTAGTTGCGGTTATGGATGGCCTTCTGTACCTGGTCCAGTCCGCTGGTCTCGCCGGGCGCCAGCATCTCGAGGAGCAGCATCTCATTCTTGAAGTCGTTGAAGACGATGAGGTACTTATATAATATGTACAGCATGTCCGGCGCATCGTTGGTAGCTTCGCGGCTGTCCTTCACGGGGATATTCTCGAAGTAGCGGACCGCATTGAAGGAGGTGTATCCGTAGAGTCCGCAGTAATTGCTGTATTCGCCCTCCACGCGGAAGCGGGCGCGGAAATCGTTCAAGGCATTCTCCACCCGGTATGGATCGGTTATGGGATGCTCTTCGCGGCTGTCGTCCGGCAGGCGGAAGATAGCCGTGCCGTGGTCTATGCTGACACTAGCCAGCGGACACAGAGCGATGAACGAACGGTTGTTCTCACTGCCGTGATAGTCGGAACTCTCCATAAGTGCGCTCTGCGGAAAGATGTCACGCACCTTCAGATACGTGCTCACCGGCGTATGCAAGTCACCGAGCATGGTGCGGCTGATTGTTTTATAATCATATTGTTTCATTGTATCTTGTATTTTATTTCATTGTATCTCGTATTTTCAAATAGCTCATCACTTATCACTTATAACTCATCACTCAAATACGTCTCTATATCCTTATCCCCCCGTCCCGACACCGTCAGCACCACCACGTCCGTCGGCTTGAACCTCATCTTCTCCAGCGCACCCAGTGCGTGGGCACTTTCCAATGCGGGGATGATGCCCTCGAGCCGGGTCAGTTCGTAGGCGGCGCGGATGGCTTCATCGTCGTTGACGGCGAGGACGATGGCACGCTTCTGCTTGGCAAGGTTGGCGTGCATGGGGCCGATGCCCGGATAGTCCAGTCCGGCAGAGATGGAATAGGGCTCTTCTATCTGTCCGTCCTCGTTCTGGATGACGTAGGTGCGCGAGCCGTGGATGATGCCCATCTTGCCGAGGGCGATGGTGGCGGCTGTCATTCCCGTTTCAATGCCTTTTCCGCCGGCTTCGGCGAGGACGATTTGCACGTGCGGGTCGTTGACGTAGTGATAGATGGTGCCGGCTGCATTGCTTCCTCCACCTACGCAGGCGATGAGGTAATCGGGGCATTCGCGTCCCTCGTGTTCAAGGAGCTGCTTCCTTATTTCTTTGCTGATGACAGACTGCAGGCGTGCCACCATGTCGGGGTAGGGATGCGGGCCGACGGTGGAACCTATCACGTAGTAGGTGTCCGAGGGATGGCAGCACCAGTCGCGGATGGCTTCGTTAGTGGCGTCCTTCAACGTCATATTACCACTGGTGACGGGGACGACGGTGGCACCGAGCATCTTCATCTTCTCCACATTGACGCGCTGGCGTTCTACGTCGGTCTTGCCCATGTAGACGATGCATTCCATGTTCATCAGGGCGCAGACGGTGGCTGTGGCAACGCCGTGTTGCCCGGCTCCGGTTTCGGCGATGATGCGGCGCTTGCCCATGCGGCGTGCCAGCAATACCTGCCCGATGCTGTTGTTGATTTTGTGGGCACCGGTGTGGTTCAGGTCTTCACGCTTGAGGTAAATCCGGCAGCCGTACTTCTCGGACAAGCGGTGCGCCAGGTAGAGTGGGGAAGGGCGTCCCACATAGTCGCGCAGCAACTGGTCGTATTCACGCTTGAAGTCCTCACTTTGCAGCACCTTGAGGTAGGTGTTCTGCAACTCTTCTACACATTTGTGGAGGATTTCGGGAACGTATGCCCCGCCGAACTCTCCGTAATAACCTTCTTTGTCAACTAAGAAATTCATCATGTTATTTACTATTTGACGATTTACTATTTACTATTTCAGAAATCAAAACGCATTATTGCTTAAACGAAAAAAGCCCCGTCGCTTGGTGCGACAGGGCTCTTTTTGTTTTTTACTATATATTACATATATACATACGAGCGCTGCTCCCTTACGACTGTCGGAGTTGTAACGGGTGCCACCACCAATATGTATTTACGAACATTGTTTTCATTGACTTTTTTTGTTTTATCAGCGGCAAAGATAGTGCAAACCGAATGTATAATAAAATGAACTCGTTCATTTTTTATGCTGAGGTGCAGCCTGTCTTCGTTTTCGCGACAAATATAAGCACTTTGTTTTAACTACCAAAATAAATGTGACTTTTTTTCTGGATAAGAACATTTTTCTTGAAATATTGTTCTTATAAGTGTAGTAAAAACGAATATTCATTCAAAAAAAGAAAGGAACAAACTATGAATAGACAACATTTAGTTGCCATAGGCGTGGTTATTGCTGTACTATTGTTATTATAATGGCTCTTTGTGGCCGAAGATATGAATGTCTGGCTGAATGTAAACTGATTTTTCGGGATTTTCGTGTGGAGTTATTCGGATAAAGATGTATCTTCGCAAAAAAACATAGACTCATGAAAGGATTAAGTTACTCATTTTTGCGTGCAATATGTGCACTGGTTATCGGTTTGGTGCTGGTGATGTTTCCCGACCAGGCCGGTGATTACTTTGTGATTACGATAGGTGTCATTTTCCTGGTGCCTTCGCTTATCAGTATCATAGGTTACTTTGCGCAGAGCACGGAGATGCGCAGCCGTTTCCCTGTCGAGGGGGTGGGCAGCCTGCTGTTTGGCTTGTGGCTGATTATCATGCCCGGTTTCTTTGCCGACCTGCTGACATTTGTATTGGGATTTATCCTGGTGATGGGAGGAGTGCAACAGATTGCCTCGCTTTCTGCTGCCCGTCGCTGGATGCCGGTGCCGGGAGGTTTTTATGTGGTTCCGGTATTGATTCTGTTTGCCGGCCTGGTTGCGCTGTTTAATCCTACGGGAGTACGCTCCACGGCATTTATCATTATCGGCATCAGCAGTCTGGTCTATGCGGCTTCGGAACTGCTGAACTGGTTCAAGTTTACGCGTCGCCGCCCGAAGACACCGGATGCTTCAGTAAAGGCAGTGGACGATATTGAGGATGCACAAATTATAGAATTAAAAAACAGACCATCTGTTGAGGTAGAACAGATGGTCTGTCAGGAGTAAACGGATGGTCTGTTCATGCCACACGGACCATCCGTTTTTATTGTTTCAACCATTCATTTATCAGCTCCATCACTTGCTTCTTTTCCTTTTCGGGCAGTGTGCCGATGCGTGCCCGATGGCTTCCACCGGGCTCTACGAATACATGGATGTTTTTCTTTCCTTTCAGCCAGGTCACTCCGGCAGCTGTCCACGGGTCGTTCTGTCCGTAGATGAATATCATTTTCGGGTCATTCTCTTTCAGGAACTTCGTGATTTTCTTGCTTAGGGTCTTGTCGAAGGGCATGTCTTTCAGCTCTTCGGGGAGCATGAGGCGGTGCAGGTAATCCTTGCTCGATTGGATGGAAATATACTTCTTGAAAGGCTTCGTATCGTAGCCGTAATAGCCCAGTTCGCGGGCGGCCTGCACGAAGAATGAGGCTGTGGGACTGTCGGCAATGAAGTAGTCGGGATTACTGATGTCGAGCAGATGGGCAAATATCTCATCGTCCGAGGCCGTGGTGGCAGGGATGCTGCTGACGGGAGTTCCCCACTGCCAAAGGGCAAAAGAATACTCCAGCACGCAATAGTCGTATATCTCTTCAACGGGCGCACGGAACTTGAGTCCTTTTTCATTGCAATATTTCTCAAAGCGGGGGAGCAGTGCGGCTTTCCGTTTCAACACTTCCAACTGGAAGTCCTCAATCCGTTTGCGGTCCTCCGGAGTAGACACTTTCCTGAGGAAAGGCTCGTGGCGTCCGTCTTCCGCCCCGTAGCAGAGCGGAGCTACATAAGGCACGGAAGGATGCTACACGGGCTATGTTCTATCTTTCATTCGTATGCCTACAGGCGCAGGGGAGTTATGTTGAGAAGATGATGTCTGAACTTATTTCAAAAGGTATTGGATTCAAAATAATTGTGTCTGATGGAACCGGAAAGCAGTTCACATCTATAATGACTCCGAAATATATCACCAAAATGAAACGTGAGGTCAGTCTGAATCCATCGGAAGCACTCCATGATGCGTTAAAGCTAAAACTTGATATAGAAACAACTGGGTTACCAATGCAAATTGACGAGGGTTTGGTTATGACTGGGATGCGGCTTGAAGGGAACAATATAGTTGTAAGCGTCAAGATGTCGGAAGATTTGTATGACCTTGATGTCTTGGAAGAATCATCTTCAGAATTCGCTATTTCGCTTTTAAATGAAGCTAATGCCGGAGACCCGGAGCTTGGCGCATTATTTGACTTATGCAAAATATCTCATTCTGGACTAATATATAGGGCAATAGGTTCTAAAACCAATCGGCATACCGATGTCGCTATATCAAGTGAACAGATTCGTACTGGACGCAGAATTCCTAAACAAGTTAACATCAACTAATATGGATAGCATCAAAGACAAAATATTGACAGAGGTTGATAACCTGCGCAAACTAAAACGATCTGTCTTAGGAATGAAATTTCATTCGTGTGATATCGAAGCCTCGGATGTATGTCTGTCTGCTGACGTTCTTCTTGTTCCCCTATATTGGTATTGGAAATTACATTACCCCGAAGATGAAGGATTAGAGATAGATTTTTATCTTGATGAATCAGTCAGTACATTTCAAGCAAAAGCATCCGAACTTATTCCCCGGCTTATTGCTAGAACAGAAGAACTGGACAGAATATATAAGACACATCCATTGGAATCATATCGGCAATTGCTTCAGGAATGCTATTCAGATAATCATAATTCACTTTTTAATCAACTATAATCATTTTTAGCACTATATGAATTTCTCGAAAATTATAATCAGTGTTCTTTCAATGCTCATCATGAGTGTTGACGTAACTTTAGCCCAAAACACTGATGGGTATGCCTTTCAGCGGGCTATTGAAGAATATCGTAATGGCAACACAGCTTCAGCCATTGAATGGTTTGATAAAGAAATCAAAGAGCATCCCAATAATGGCTATGCTTACCTTTATCTTGCCACACTTAGGTAGTCGTCCCTTGAAAAACATTTAACTTATTGATTATCAGTAAAATAATTACTT
>CALKIW010000207.1 GCA_937995875.1 uncultured Bacteroidales bacterium
GCGGATCACAGAGTACTAAAAAGAGGACTTCATTGCTGAAGTCCTCTTTTCCGTTTATGCAAGAAACTTGTTAGCTAAATAGCACATTTAGAGGAAGTTATGCTAAATGTTGAATCTGTGGCTAACAGGACATAACGGGAATTAAAAAGCCCTATCGGGAACGAAATGTGTTACCAAAATGTGTTACCACTTGCACATGAATCGGCTTCCGAACGAAATGCAGAATGGGAAGTAGGTGACAATGGTGGGTATGTGGTGGATGGAGAGTGGAAATTGAAAAGATAGATACTAAACAAAATAGAGCCGACAAGGTGGTTTGCTAACCCGATTACGGTGCTACTCTATCATCTCGCAAGCTCTATACTGCAAAATTAGTTTTATTTTTTGTTATACTATAATTTTCAAACACAGAATTTGTTAAACATCTACAAAATAACAATATAAAACACTTTGGAGATATTCCCTATAAATCTCTTACTTTCCCGAATGGTCATTTGGGGTATCAGCTGCTTACTAAATTACTTAATCGTGCCTTAAAAGAAGTAAGGCTTTTTCGTTCTTCATTATATTTATCTATTTGTTTTTTAAGGGAGGATATACCTTCTTCAACTATATCTGTAACGCTATCAGCTGCGTCATCTCCAATACACATTATAATAATGTGTTCGACCATCTTGGGAGTTGCCGTCAAGGTGATTTTCTCGTCATTGTTCATAACAGAAGTAAATGTCAGCCTGGAACGGACTTTCTCGGTCAATAGTTAATACTTGAATTTGTAGTGCCTGATTTTCTTTATTTAATCTTTCTATATCTTAATCCGGAATGATTCCCATTCTGCCAAAGTCGGGTATTCGGTACTAATTCATAGTTAATAATTCGGCCATCACTTGCTATATCGCCATAGAAAATCTCGACTTCGTCTTCTAAAACTTCACGTATCCGAGTGAGAAATTGCTTCTTAGCATTTGATTGTTCATTGAATTTGCCAGGATGCAACGATCGAAGCCAATCGTCAAATTCGTGCATGGTAGATAGATGATATGCCTTATCTTCTATCACCAACTTAGCTCCATTATTCAGACAATTCCCATGAGTGTCTCAGAAAATGCCCTCCTCTTTAGGACTTATCAATATTATGTTCTTAATCCTTGGGGTAACAAATTGCTTATCAAACCATTCATCGTACTTTTTGGAAGATATAAACCATTCTAACTTCGTAGACTTCAGTTCGTTAAAGAAATCCAGAGATGTCGCTGCTTCTTTATTCAGCATAGACCAATTCTCGGTCATGTAATCGTCATCGTATTGACCATAGTTGCCGAAGCCCCAAAAGTTGATAAGTGGGATATAGATATTGCGAACTAAATGAATGGGAGAACAAATTGCTGCTACTGTCTTCTCTTTGTCATCTCTGTTCGAACAATAGACAATAAATAGCCCTCTTTGATTTTCAATGTTGCCAAACTCTGGTAACTCAAGTAACTCATAGTGCATCAAAACATGAGACCCTTCGCTGTCAATATGTAATGTCTGCTCATAATAAGGGTTGCTATTCCCTAAATCTATAATAGCTTCCAACTACTGCACGATGTCTTTAAGCGGATTGTATAAATCACTTAAAGGTATCATGAGTTGCCTTTGCCCATTAACATTGAAGACCATCTCAAGCCAGCCGTATTGTAAGTTTTGGAAGTCGATTTTTACAGCATCAGATTTCTCCGGTATCCCTTTGGAATACTTATCATAGATGAGACTGCGTTCGTGGAGCCAGTCCTGGACATTTAGCCAACCATCGTAAATCATAACTATTGTGTTGTGCAGGCATTCTCAAGCAATGAGAACACCTGACTTTTCAGTGAACTATTCCTCCTGCGCATCATCAGCCTTCATCCTTGCCTCGTCGAATTTCTGCTTCATCGTCGGGTTGTTGTATGTAAGCTTTTTAATCGTCAATTCGTCAGCTTTCTTGTTGGCTAAACGAAGATTGTTTTCAGAACCGACCAAGGCTTCACGTACCTTCTGTAGATGTTTGATGGACTCGTCGATTTGGTCAATAGCCACGTTAAACTTCTTGCTTGCCAGTTCATAGTTACGACTGAAACCGTTGCGGAACTCATTGAGCTTTGTCTCAAAATTAGTTACATCAACCGATTGGTTGCGGGCGATAGCCAGCTGCCGCTTATAATCCACGGCATTTCTCGAAGCCTTGGCCAATAGCGAAATGATGGGCATAAAGAACTGTGGGCGGATGACGAACATCTTCGGGTAACGGTGGCTCACATCTACTATACCATTATTATATAGTTCGCTCTCCGGCTCCAGCATACTGACGAGCACGGCATATTCACATCCTTTTGCCGTTCGGTCTTTGTCCAGCTTGGCAAAGAAGTCTTCGTTCTTATGTTTCGTAGATGTCGTGTCGGACTCGTTCTTCATCTCAAACATGATGGAGATATACTCCGTATTATCGTCATAGTCGCGGAAGATAAAGTCGCCCTTGCTTCCGTTGCTGGCATCATTATCCTTCTCAAAATAGGCATTGGGGTAGAGTCCGAGCGACCGTGCATTGTCAAACTCGGTGTGACAATGTATCTCCAAATCCTCACCAATCATCTTGGTTGATTGGCGAATCTTGAAGTCTTTATAGCGTTCTATCTCTTCGTCTTTGTCTTTCAGGCTACGCTCGTAATAGTCTTTCATGTTTTTCTCGTTGAGTGTAGCCTTTGCCTCATTCTCTGTGAGTTTGGCCTCCAGCTCCGTGATACGCTGTTGCTTCTGCTGGATGGCATTCTGTTGAGCGGTCTTCTCCTGCATCACGGCCAGTTCCTGATCTCTCGCTTTCTGCTGCAACGACGCTTCCAGCTCAAGTATTCGCCTGTCCTTCTCTGCCACCTTGTTGTCAATCTCCATCTGCTTGCTATTCTGCAAATTTGTGATTTGCTCTTTAAGGCGAGTAATCTCTGTATCTTTGTCAGACATCTGCTCCTTCATTTCGAGTTGCTTAGCCTGTGCAATACTGTTCAGGCGCTCGTTGAGCTTTGCAATCTCAGTATCTTTGCTGGCAATAACCGTATCCTTAGCCGACAGCTTATCTTTGTAGCCTTGTTCGGTTTTTAGAATAACGGCAGCCTGCTCAACCTTTTGCTGTTGATGAAGTTCAGCAAGTCTTTTACTTACCTCAGCATCAAAGGCATCATTCTTTACCTGGTTAAGGATTGCAGCATAGTCAGCTTCATCAACGGTGAAAATCGCACCACACTTCGGACATTTAATTTCGCTCATAAACAAACTTATTTATAATTACAATGCAAAGGTATAAACTAACAGTGCAGACATTCTGCGTTCTTCTGACTATTTCTTAGGCAACGTACATTTTACTAAGCGCATCAGCCTCTTCTTTCATCTTTTCACGCAGAGAGGTAGGCTTTATCACCTCTATCTGGCTACCGAAAGAGCGGAGCAGCGCCCTGAGTTCATAATTATCTTTTACCTGAAGGGTTATGATACGCCTCCCATCTTCAGCTCGTTCGTTTCTTGCCACCTGCGATTCATGGAGAGGCTTGGTATAGATATAGTTGAAAGCCTTTTCGTTGGCATAGATAACCACGTTATCCACCGGCACATCTTCAACTGACACACCAATGACATCCTCGAAAAACTCATCGAAGTTGAAATTTTCATCAAGTGGTTCAAAATTCTTGCGGCCAAGTTCCTTGATCCCGTCTATCCTGTCAATGGCATAGTTGGTTAATCCGTCATAATCACTCTGCTTGCCTATAAGGAACCACCTGTTATTATATTGCTTCAGATGATAAGGGCTCACTACCAGCTCTTTGGCATCTTTACCAAAAGGATGGTAACAAATCTCCAAGGCTTGCTTATTGACAATGGCATCGAAAATCTGCTTGTAGTAATCCTTGTCCATTCCTTTCAGGTAGGGGTTATGTTGGAAGCTGACAACCGAGCGCACTTCCTTGCCAAGCTGACTGGTGGAGTACAGTTTCTTGTCAATATCCATCAGCCAATCGAACTGTGGCACGCCCTCAAATCGTTTGAGCAGCATCAGAGCATCTGATACGATGTTCTGTTCCTCTTGGTTAAAAGGCCGCTCGCTGATAGAGTCGTTGCGATGATGGTAGCGATAGTACACCCGGTGACCGTCGCGTATAGTGTCAATCATCATTCTGTAGCCTTCCTCGCTCCTCATAAATTTCAAGTCCTCTTGTACCTGACGTTTTTTTACGCCGTCGTCTTTCTTCCCTTGACCATTATAAAGGTAAAGAGCCTTGTTGCAGGCATCTACTAAGTCGTCAATATAGTAATGACGACTCCAATTACCAAGACATCTGTCAAGAGCCTGGTATCTTATCTGTGCATTCTTGTTGGTTGCCATATTTGCAAAAACCTCATTATTTCCGCTTCACTTCAATTACCTTGCCAAGATGAAACACTGCCTCCCAGAAGCAAAGCTCTCCATTGGGGTCAAGGGCAGCATTCTCGCCGTCATCGTGAAAACGGGCTGGATTTCCGCCCTTATCATTAAGAGGACGGAATGTAATGTCGGTTACTTCCACCAATGCGGTGTCCCGCTCTTTGGCATAGCCGACGGCAAGGCTCAGATACTTCAGGTTGTCTTTGGGACAGAATGGGTAAACGCCATTGTTCCATACGTAAATGTCACCTGCCAATGGATTATCGACACTGATTTTCTCATCATCAAAATAAGGATAGCCATTTTCGTCACAAGCCAGATACTTCTTATAGGTGGTATCCTTTATCTCGCGATATTCTTCTTTCTTCATGCCGGCAACAATCTGGTCGAAATAAACCTGCTTGATGGTCAGATACAAGGTGTTTTGCTTTGTTGATTCCATGATTTTTATTTTTTTGATGTAAAGGTGAATTATCTTTCTTCTAATCCGGGTTCCGCTGCAATAGAGCCATTATACTCACTGTCCTCTAACATAACATATCCTTTTGAAAGGTGAGCTGAATGCGTTTCGTCATCCATCGTTTCAGAGCCTTCATGCATTTCGAGATCTGTGATAGAGTTTCCGGTCACAAACAGGTACATCGCCACAAGAACCTTGATGGCAGTCGTCACCTCGGCATCGGTCGTGACAGGAGCACGGTGCGCCTCATCGTTACGCCACTGACGCACCATGTCCAGATACCCGCTGAAACGCTTGCCCTCTGCGGACGTGGCATACCTGAGGTCCCACAGACATTTAAATCCATGAATGGCATTGGCCAATGTAGAATTGTCGGTAGAGCCTGTAGAAGTAGGCACTTCTTCGTTATGACAGAGATAATAAAGTTTCTTCAGATAGCTCTCGTATTTAGAAAGCAAGCTGTTAAAATAGGTTTGTTTGTCGAACGTCTGCAGATGGTCGTTGCAATAGATGTTGTTCAGTGCGTTCTTGATGATTCCGTCGGCACCATCGAGAGAAGGCAGGCTGCTACGGTTCAGCACGGAGAAAAATACATCTACAAACTCATCAAATGAGCGTATGTGGCTGCACACATCTTCAAACTCCTGACTGAGGCTGGCAATGATGGCCTCCTTCAGTTCGCCTTCCACGTAGGGCAGGTTGGTAGCCTTATGGCTTCTCATAGCCAGTGCATCTACAAACTTTCGGATAAGCATCATCGAGAACGACTGGTTCTTCTCCAGTTCCTCCTGGAAGTTGTAATACTTCTCTATCTGGTCGGCCACCTTCTCATCGAATTTCTCCTTGACGAGTGCTATCAGTGCATCGTATGAGTTTCCGGCAGAGAAAGCATCGGTCACATCAGCGTCTTGAAGAATGTCAATCCAAATCTGTTTCAGAATCTTATCGTTCTCGTTGAGCAGGTTTTGGAACGGACTGTTGGCTATGTCGAGAATCTCGGCTATCGTTTTTTTCTCGTCTTCCTGCTTTTGTCCCACTTCACCAATACGGCTCGATGTCATCTGTTGTTCCTCGTCTTCCAGTTCCAACTGTCCGTCAAACTTCAGCTGAATGCGGAGTTTATCCAGATCTATCCTGTCGAGAATCTCCATAGGCAGAGTCTCCTTGGTATAGGGTAGGTATTTGTAGAATACGCGGCAGAACACATAAAACTTCTCCAAGTCGGGATCGACAAAATCCATCAGCTGTGCCATGAAGCCATACTGACGCACATAGCGGTTCACATATTTGCGATAGCGGTCCTTCTCTTCATCCGACATGGGACTCACGCGATCCGTCACGATGGTCCTCAGGAGTGAGGGCACACCCACGGCGGTTTCTTTCTTTTGGAGCATTGTCACCACGCGGTTCACGTCATCCTCGCTGAACACCCGCCAACGGTTCACATCGTCCATCATCGTGTACATGCGTTGCGTGTCCACCTCGCCAAGAAGTTCTATATCGGTATAGTAACGCTGGAAGGCATTCTTCACGTCTTCCGGCTTGTTGCGGAAGTCTATCACCATGGTGTCATCCTTGCCGGGGCAGCAACGGTTCAAGCGGCTCAGCGTCTGAATGCACTGTATGCCGCCGAGCGTGCGATCAACAAACATCGTATGCAGCAGCGGCTGGTCGAAACCCGTCTGAAACTTATTGGCAACAATCAGTATCTTATAATCGTTCTCCTTGAACTTAATACGTATGCCGTCATCATGCACACCGTCATCATTCATGCCGGCTTCCGTGCATCGCGTGCCATGGCTGTCTTCCACCTCACCGGAGAAAGCCACCAGCGTCTTGATGACACCGTTGTAGTTCTGCTCAATCACCTTGTCGATGAGGCGCTTATAGTCGGCG
The DNA here is from genome assembly GCA_937995875.1 of uncultured Bacteroidales bacterium. Classification (GTDB taxonomy): domain Bacteria; phylum Bacteroidota; class Bacteroidia; order Bacteroidales; family Bacteroidaceae; genus Prevotella. Next base: position 6,789 of record CALKIW010000207.1, read on the forward strand.
GCGGCATGGCGCGAGTCACACACCACCATTGCCTTGGCCTCACCGCCTATCTTGCCAATGGTATGCTTCATGAAGTGGTCTACAATCATGGTTGCCTTGCGCAACATGACATAGGAGTTCTTGTTCAGTTCGCCATAGATGAGGGCCAGCGATTTTTTCTCCTCAAAAAGTTTCTTTTTCTCTTCCGGATCGTTGGTGGTCTCTATGAGCTCGAACATGGTCTGATAGGACACATAGTTTTGCAGCACGTCGAGGATGAACTTCTCGTCGATGGCCTGCTTCATGGAGTAGAGGTCGTGCTCCTTATGATTCTCATCGCCATAGAGCACGAAGGTTTTATCCTTTGGCGTGGCGGTAAAGGCGAAGTAACTCATGTGGTGCATGGAGCGGCGCATAATCTGCTGATAAGCCATGAAGGCATCCATCTCGTCCTCAAACTCGTCGGGGTTGAAGTCGGGAATGTTCTTCAGGTCTTCATCGGTGCTCAGTGCGTTCACCAGATCCTTGGCGCTCTCGTTGCCGATGGCGGTATGTGCCTCGTCCACGATGATGGCATACTTGCGGTGCTTCTCGCGCTTCAGGGTCTTCAGGGCGTAGGCAAACTTCTGCACGGTGCTGATGATGATGCGGTGTCCCTCATCGATGGCTGTTGCAAGATTCTTGCTGCCACGGCGCACGTCTTTCACGGTGCCCACCACATCCTCAAAGTTCACCACGTCTTCAGCCATATTGCGGTTGAGCACAATGCGGTCGGTCACCATGATGATGCTGTCGAAGATGGGGCTATGGTCAGCATGGGTCATATTGGCCAACTGGTGAGCCAGCCACGCCATGGTCTTGGTCTTGCCCGAACCGGCGGAGTGCCACACGAGATAGTTGTGGCCGGCGCCTTCCGCGCGCACCTTGCGACGGAGTTTCCTCACGGCTCGAAGCTGGTGGAAGCGAGGGAATATCACCATAGGCTTTCCGTCTTCATCGTTACACCGCTTGATGAAGTTCTCCAGCAGGTCGAGTATGCTGTCGGCCTGTAGAATGCTTTGCCACATATAGGCCACCGGGTATTCGCCCTCTACAGGTGGATTAACGCTGTCTTGATTGAAGGGCAGGAACTTTGTTTCCGCACCCTTCAGCCGTGTGGTCATAAACACATAGTTGTTGTCCATCACGAAATGCACCAAACAATGCTTCAGCATGCGATTCTCCGGGTTGCGGTCGTACCGGTACTGGTAGATGCCGTTGGTATAGTTCTGTCCTGTTCCCTCGTTCTTCAGCTCGAAGGTAAACAGCGGCAGTCCGTTGAGCAGGATACACATATCCAGTTCGTTGCCCCTGTCGCTGTTTGCCGTGCTATAGCGCATCTGGCGCACAATGCTGAACCTGTTGGCACGATAGAGTTGATAGGCCGCGCTCTCTGTGCCAACCAATACCGGCTTAAACTGAGCAAACTTAATCTGTTTCCCCTTTATTTTAAAGCCTTTACGAAACAAGGTCAGCATGCTCTCACCCCGGTTTATCTGGCGGTTGAGTTCCTCCACCACCTTGTCGGTTTCCCGTCCCGTGAACGAGCGTTGCAGCATCTCCCATACGGCGGGTTGCTGGCGGAGAAACTGCTCCAACATCTCTCGGTCGCAGAGGTTTTCGATGTCAAAGTCGCTGCTGCTGCGCTGATTATAAAGGTCGCTGCCAGCCAGCTGTCCGGCAATGTGTTCCTCAAAGGTGGTTTCGTTCAGATTGTAGTTCATATCAAAACTCTTTTATTCTTCTGTTGCAAAGATAGTTATTAACTATGCAGTGATTCTGCGTTGTTATGAATTTATTTCCCTCACATCAATCTTTCCTGTCACGGCATCGGTGATGAGGGCTTGCTTATACTCCTG
>CALKIW010000208.1 GCA_937995875.1 uncultured Bacteroidales bacterium
AATTATGAATTAGATTGGTGTTTTCGTTTATATTCAAGCGGTGTGTAACCGAAGTGGTCTTTCACAAACTTACCGAAAAAGCTGGGATTGGGAAATCCCAACTTATTGCTCACCTCCTTGATTGTCAGAGACGTGTTGCGCAGCGAGTACGAGATGTCAGCAAGCGTATATTCCGTTATCCATTCGTTGGCAGTCTTTCCGGAATTCTTCTTGCAAATAAAGGTGAGGTATTTAGCCGAGATGCACAGTTCGGAGGCATAATATTCTACGGTCTGATGCTTGTTTTCGGTTTTTTGCAAGAGATTAAGAAACTGATTGAATAACAAGACGTGTCGTTTAGGCTCTTGTACCGTCTTTGTCATCTGTTTCTTTATCAGTCCGCAAAAGCCCACCAACGACGAACTCACCAGTCCCTTAATAACCTCATCACGATACCATTCGGACATTCCACCCTCTTTCTGGGTGAGGCACATCTTGATCAGCTCGTACACTCCCTTGTAGAAGTCCATATACCGATTCTCCAAATCGAAACATCGTATTTTCTGAATGTACACAGCCTCATTCCAGTCATAAACGAAATGGCGCAGATAAAGCTGCAATGCCCTGTTGGTGATACACAACGCTGAATATTCAAAATCAGGCGTCACCATGACATCTTCCAAAGCATTGTTGATCGGACAGATGAACACTTGATGGGCATGAGCCTCCAGAGGCTCGCCATTCAGCATGGCGTTCATTTTGCCCTGAGTGCAAATGGCAATGATATTCATATTCGGACGAATGCCATTGGGCAGGCTCAATGCCTTCACTTTATCTATGATCATCAAATCTTCGTCAAGATAATCGGGATTGATCGTGACGGGAGATTCTGCCATTGCTATCAGCTTTTGCGCTTCTGTCATTTCTTCTTGTCTCATAACTTTTATTCCTCTTTTGAACACAAATTTACATCATTTATTTAAAATAGGATATTCTTTTATGAAAAACTTAAGGTTAATATCGAAACACATTCCCAATATAAATATTATAAATCCGTTTTAGAACATTATCTATCTGCTGTTTCTGATAATCCTGCACATGATTGTAGAATACAAAAAACACTCACAACCATCATCAACAAGGACAATGGTTGTGAGTAATGGCGGTAAAGGATGGTCGCAACAAAAAGAGGTTGGGGTCTACTTTTTTATGGGCAGGGTATAGAGAATTTTTCCTTCTCTGTTGATGGCATAGAGCGTGAGCTGTTGCTTGTCGGCACTGACTATTGTGAATCCCGTTGAGGAATCGCACCAACGCGTGCCCTCCATAGGCTGTACGGAACGCGAGAGCGCAGCGGCGGAGTTCACCCAATAGTTGATGTTGTCGCCCGACTTTTTGATGTACTGGAAGTTATGGATGTGTCCGCAACCATAAACTGACACATTGGGATGGCGGCAAAGCACGGGCAAAAGATATTTCTGCATATCGGCGCGCTCCGAGTTTGCTTTGGGCGTCTGCGCATAAATGGGATGATGCCCCACGCAGATAACCCAGTCCTCCTTTGCTGCGGTCAGCGTGCTGTCGAGCCATGCCAGTTGCTTGTCGCGGTCCTGCCGGTGTGCATCGGGATAGGTTTCGGTGTCTTTGCGATATTTGCCCATCAATGGGGTGGTGTCGATGAAAACCACACGCACGGAGCAGTCTTTGTCTTCGAACACCTTCGAGTAATAGCGGGCGGGCATGGCCCAGCGACGGCTCACCTTGGCATAGTCGAGCACGGCCTGTGTGTTGCCGCGATATTCATGGTTGCCCAATAGAGGATACCAGAAGCACATCAGTTCCGAGTGAGAATAGATGAGCTCGTAATTGGTCATCCACAAGGGGTCGGTGACACTCTCCACACCACTGAAATGGTGGACGTCGCCCACCGCAATGACGGCTTCGGGGCCAACGGTTTCTGCCATTGTGCCCATCAGTTCGCCAATCGTTTTCTGGTCGTAGTAGCCGTTACGCCCCATGTCGTTTACCCAATAGAGATTCACGTCTGCCTTCATCTGCTTCCATTCTGCGGGCGTTTGAGCCTGCAAAGAAATAAAAGACGAAACGAGGAGGGCTGCAAATAATATATGTCTGAATAGTTTGTTCATTGTCGCGCTTGTTTATTTTGTACCAAATGCTCCGAAGAAGTTGCTCGGAACCGGTGCTGTGACATAATAGTTTTGGTCGTCGGCGTTGCTTGTCCACTTCACTTTCTTCATGCCGAAGAAGGCCAGTCCGCCGGGGAAGTTGCGCTGCACGGCAGACGTTGCACCGGAAAGCTGCGCTGCACCCGGCTGCAAATGGAAATCCCAAGAGGCGTTCCATTTCAGTGGCGCGCCGTTGGCCGGATCATCGCTTTCGCAGTTGATGTTCATCTTGTCGTTTTGGGCGAAGCTGACAAACAGTTTTGACAAATCCTCCGGAGCCGCACCCGTGATGTTGCGATCGTCCCAGACAATCATCTTGAAGTCCTTGCCCTGCTGCTTGGCGCCCGTTTCGGTAGAGGCGAAGAAGTAGTTGGGATGGAGCACGCTGTTGTCGATGTCACCCCCGTCCTTATCAGGCTGTCGTATGCCGTAACGGTTATCGACCATCAAGTTGTTGACAAAGACAGGTGCGATGGCTTTCTCAATCCATACGTTACCACCTTTCTTGTTCTTCGTTCAGCGCCATCCGCAGTCTACGGCCGTGTTGTTGTAGATGACAAGCTTTGATGCGAAATTCTTCTCCACGCCCGACCCTGAGAGCTTGAAAGCATTGGTGCAGGCATTGTATATCAGGTTGTAGGAGATGTCGAGTATGCAGCCCGACTTCACGTTGATGGCCTCGCCACCGTCACTCTCGTTGCCGCTGTCGGCAAACACCGTTCCATGAATAACTCCGTTGCCTCCGGTGAAATAAGTCTGGTCATTGTAATTGTCGTGGAAGAAACAGTTGACAATGGCAAAGCGGCTGTTGGTATTACAGAAGTGGAACGCGGGCACACCACCGTCGATGGTTGTCTTAAAGAGTTTGTTTTGGAAAGACAGGGAACTTTCCGTTGGCGTAACACCGGCATGGGCGATTTCCGCGTGGCTCAGCACTACCTCACCGCAGTCGTATCCGCAGATAATGCCGCCCCAGTCGTTGGGTTTGCCGGTGTCCGACTTGATCTCTACGGGCTTTTCCTTGGTCCCCATGACGTAGAGATTGCCCAAGGCTACAATCTCGACGGGGTGGTCTTCCGTAGGCTTGGAACTGACGGTCACCTTCACGCCCGGCTCGATATAGAGCGACACACCGGCAGGAATCTTGAACGACGAAGTCAGTGTGGTGTCGTGGCTCCACACTATAGAACCTGTGGGATAAGAGGCTACGGCTGTCTTCACCGTGTTGCCATCGCCGGTGTTGATGGTTATGGTGTCGGTCTTGGCGGCATAGTCGTATGGGTTGATATTCTCATTTTCGCATGAACTCGTGCCGGCAGCAAATGCTATGGCTAAAATGCCTGTAAACAAATTAAATCTCTTCATATTGATTTTTACAAATTACTGATTATAAATTTACTCTCACGCCCAACAAGTATGTGCGTCCATACCTGTAGTTTCCCACAATGGTGCGGTCGTCGGGCTGTCCCGGAATGTTGGAATTGAACTCATTAACAGTCTTCAAGTAACGCTCACGCTTGCTGTTGAGCAGGTTGTTGGCCTTGACAAATATTGATATTCCGTTCTTGAAACTCTTCTCACCACTAAGGTCCAAAGAGAAAATATGCTTCTCCCACTCGTCTGAATTATAATAAGGTGAAACAAGCACGAGTCGTGTTCCGGTATATGCGGCGGCCAACTGTCCGTTCCATCCGTGGTTGGTATCTTTATAGAGCAGTGAGACATTGGCTGTGTGTGGTGCCTGATTGATGAGCGGACGGGTCTGGTCCACGTTCTCAACTTGGTTTTTTGCAACATAATGTTTCTTTGTTGTCGTGATCGCCGAGTGTGTGTAGGTATAGTTTGCCTTCACACCGAAGTGTCGGATATATTTCACCACATCCAGCTCCACACCAAAGTTCTTGGCGTTGCCAAGGTTTTGGGGCATATAGTAACTGGCGTTGGTCTGACGCTGGTCCACATCGAAAGTCGTCTCTATCGGGTCTTTCAGATACTTGTAGAACACGCCAACCATCACCTGCTCATCCTGCGAAGGCAACCACTCCCAGCGCAGGTCGAGGTTGTCGATGCGTGTGCGTTTCAGCAGCGGATTACCCTTCTCGGTGTAGTCTTCACCGTCAATCTGATAGGGAACAAGCTCATAGAATCCCGGACGGTTGATGCTCTTGTAATAATTGAAGCGAAGATTCATCTTGCTGTTCACCATCCAACGCAGCGACACGGATGGCAGGTAGTCCCAATACGACTGCTCACCGAGAGAGCCCGTCGTCTCGAAACGTTGCAGCATGGTGTAAAGTTGATTGGTGTGTTCGGCACGAAGTCCCGCTACCAGCTCACCATGTTCCGAAATGAGCGTCACCATACCATAGGCTGCACCAATGCGTTCCTTGGAGTCGTAGTTGAGCTGCGAGGCCTGAGAACGCGGAGTCTTGAGCGTCCAGTCAATGCCGTCGAATGCGTCGATGTCGTTTGAGGACAAGACAATGCCATTGTCGGAGGGCGAGAAAATATAGGAATAATACCGGTTGTTGCGCTTCTTGTTGCGATACATGGCACCCGCTTTCCACAGTGCTTTCATGTTGTGCTCAAAAGGCGTTTCCCATGAAAGGTTGATATATCCCGTCCAGTCTTTGTCATCATTGTGCTGGAAGCGACGCTCCTGCGATGCCGGGAATATCTTCGACACTTCTCCACCTGTCACGGTGTTTTTGATGGTCGTGTAAATGCGGTCGGGGTCTTTTTCCCTTGCGTCGGCAAAGAGACTGGCCCAATCCACGGTGAAGTTAGGGGTCAGCCGGTGCATTCCCTTGATGTTCGATGCAAAGATGGTCTGCGTCTGTGTCATGGTGCGCATTTCGTCGGCTCGCGTCCAGTTGGAATTGGCGAGGTCGAAGTCGTAGTCGGTGGTGATGTCCATGCTGTAACGCGTGTTGTCCTCCTGACGATGCACAAGCATATTATACCATTCCAATTTGTGATTGCCAAGCGTGAGGTCTATCTTGCCATGCACGCCCAGATTAAGGTCGTGTATGGAATAGAGTCTTTTTTTGATCATGCTGATATATGCAGTCTCCTCTCCGTTGGCCATCACTTCCTTGTTGAGCTCCCGCTCTGTACCGCGATAGGTGTTCTGCAGGTTGGCTGCAAGTATCACACCGAGCTTTTTATCCCAGAATCGGTCGCCAACGGAAATGCCGGCATGAACGTTTGGCATCGGCATGCTGTGGCGCGAAATCTGCGAGCCTCCGTTCTTGAAGTCTGCGGCGGTGGCGTCGTAGGTGCTTCCGTATTGCTCGTAAGGTGCCTTCGAAGTGGTGTTGCCGCGCTTGGCACTCAGGTAGTCGTAGCTGATGTTGCCAAATGGAGACTGTGTCTTGTCGCCCTACCAGAAGAAGTCGCTTGCGCCCATCGCCAATTTTGATACCATATTCTTCATAAATTTCACTTATAATTTTTTCATCGGCAAAATTAGAAAACAGATGTTACAAAGATGTAAAGGTGACGTTGCGTAACAATGAAAAAGATGCCGGAAAGCATGGTTAGTCATCAACTAATGTGTATTTTTGTAAAGAAGATGTGCATGTTTGGGAAATGCGAGTTAAGCCTCAACAGCGCATTGCAACATCATCGTAACTGCGGAATTGTTTAACTGAAATAGCATTAAAATGAAAAAGAAAGCATTGTTTGTGGGCGGAACGGGAACGATCAGCTCTGCCATCACACGGCTGGTGGCCACACAGCCCGACTGGGAACTGACATTGTTGAATCGAGGAACGAGAAACGATGACCTGCCCAAGAACGTGAAGGTCATCACGGCTGACATCAAAAAAGACGATGTATCGACCATGATCGGAGACGAAGTCTATGATGTCGTAGCAGAGTTTATCGGATTTGTGCCTGAGGATGTGGAGCGCGATTTCCGCATCTTCAACGGTCACACCCGCCAGTATATGTTCATCAGTTCTGCCTCAGCCTATCAGAAACCTGTGGAACACTATCTCATCACAGAGGAAACGCCGCTCGAAAACCCTTTCTGGGCGTATTCACGAAACAAAAAAACCTGTGAGGAGCTGCTCCACCGATACGCGTCCGAAGATGGATTCCCGGTGACTATTGTCCGTCCGAGCCACACCTACTGCGAACGTTCGGTGCCTGTGGCCGTGCATGGCGACAAAGGCAGCTGGCAAGTGGTGAAGCGCATGATGGAGGGTAAACCCGTGATTATACACGGAGACGGGAGCTCACTGTGGACGCTGACCCACAACACCGACTTCGCACGTGGCTTTTTCGGACTGATGGGCAATGCCCAAGCCGTAGGCGAGACATTCCATATCACCTCCGACGAGTCGATCACCTGGAATCAAATCTACCGAGCTTTGGCAGATGCTCTGGGCGTAAAGCTACAGGCCTGCTATGTGCCGTCCAAGCTATTGGCAGCTAATGACAAATACGACATGACCGGCAATCTGCTCGGCGACAAGGCCAGCACTGTGGTTTTTGACAACAGCAAACTGAAAAGTGTGGTGCCCGGATTCAAGGCTGAGATGAAATACCGCGACGGAGTGAAGCTGGTTGTAGACTACATCCTGAAACACGAGGAATGTCAGGTGCCCGACCCGGAATTTGATTTGTGGTGCGATCACATCGTGGCAGTGATGCAGGAAGCATCCCGCAAAATTGCAGCCATCACGGTATAACGACCGTCTGACATGACCATCGGCCGGCAGTTGGCATACAAGACAGACTGCCGGCCGATGTCAATAGGTGTCATTCAGCCAAACAACTATAAGCCCTGCACCTGCTTATGGAGCCCGCCCTGTCGTTGGTTATCAGGTTTTCGTACACCCCTTCTTGTCGTTTCATGTTCGTATGCGCTTGCAGTACGATGTGCCTTAAAGCCTGCCTTCAGCGTCCTTGGATGCACGTTTTCTCATTGTCTGATATAATCTTTCGACACCAAGTCATAATAAAGAGCTTCAAGCTCACCCAACGTCAGTTGCTCCACGCTATGCTCGATTATCCTTACAAGCTCTTCGCGACGACTTTCCGCATCACCGCCAAAATGTGTAAACACCTTATTCATTACGTATAAATTGATTATTTCTATAACGTCCCCGCCATATTTTTATTGTCCGTTTCGGCTTTGTCATGGTTGGCTTTGTGTTATCTATGGAACAAACATTGTCAAAACTATCCATGACAATTTAATAAGTATCCAACATCAGTCGCTTTTGAATGTTGTTCCCCCTCTACCATCTTTGCCCGAACGATAACTGTTTGTACCCAATGAAGCAAATGTTTTCCGGGTCTGCTGTAAGCAATAAAGATTCATAAATTTTCTTACAAACACGGCTCTAATTTTCGCAAATTCAAAAATAAAGTTATGTTCTGTCCGAATTCCGCAAAATTTGGGAGATTTGTAGTTTGTTGGTAGTCAGTGCTTTCCATAACACACCGTTTGTGCACTCTGCACAATCATCTGCGATTGAATATGCAACGGCTGTGCCGAAAGGCCTTAACCGCAAGGCGGTTGAGGCTTAGTCACAGTGCGGTTAGGGCTTAGGCGCACCGCGATTAAGGCTCCGTCGCAATATGGCGGAATACAAATCCCACTGTGAGGGCTGTTTTCACGCTTTGCGAACAAAGAATGCAGGCAGAAACATAGCCCTTTTTGCGCTGGTTGCTCTGAAAATAATCATCGAAAAACGGTAATCTATTTTTACATCATTTAAAATGGGATTGAAGTTGAACAAGGTCAAAACAGCATTCTCTGAGTTGCTGAATGCGCTGTTCCCGATCATCACCGAATAGCTTTTTCTACACCCCCAAAAGGGAAACAAGTGCATCGGCAAAGGTATTTTGCTGTTCACCCGAATGGTCGATTTGTAAAATAATAGGCATAATATTCGGAAACAACGGTACTTTTCAAAAAGCAGAAGCACATATCAGCCAAAGTTTTTATATCTTTGCAATCATATATACATACTATGAGTAGGAAGTCTATATTTATCATCATACTTCTGGTGGCCATCGTGATGCCGGCGCATGCCGTGCTGAAAGAGAAGGATATTGCCAGCACACTGGCTATTCTGCGAAACGAGCTTACCAATTATCATTCGGAGCTGGGTCAGCAGAACGCCATTATGCTCTATTCACAGCGCAGTGGCAACATTTTCGACCTTACTTATGCCTGCCATGAAGCCACTGAGCAATACCGCAAGTTCAAGGTAAACGCCGCGCCCTTCCGGCAGTATATCAAAAATGCCAACATAGAGATTCCGTTCCCGCAGCGCGATCTACACATTGTGTCAGACAACACCCGCGCCCCCATCACTTCGGTGGAAGAGGCTATGGACATCATAAAAAAAAGTAAGCATGAATAATACGTCTCTCATCTTCATTGCCGGCCCATGTGTCATTGAATCGGCAGAACTGCTCGATACCGTAGCACGCAAACTGGTGGAAATCAACCGGCATTTGGGCATCGACATCATTTTCAAGGCATCGTTCGACAAAGCCAACCGCACTTCTATCCATTCGTTTCGCGGTCCGGGCATCGACCGGGGACTGCAAATGCTCAGCGATGTGAAACAGAAATACAACCTCCGCCTCACCACCGACATTCATGAGGCATGGCAGGCCCGGCCTGTGGGTGAGGTGTGCGATGTGTTGCAGATACCGGCTTTCCTGTGTCGGCAGACCGACCTCCTTGTGGCCGCAGCCAAGACCGGGCGCGTGGTCAATATCAAGAAGGCTCAGTTTCTTTCGGGCCGAGACATGATCTATCCCGTGCAAAAAGCCGCCGAGAGCGGTGCTCAGGAGGTGTGGCTCACAGAGCGCGGCAACAGTTTCGGATACAACAACTTGGTGGTGGATTTCCGAAACATAGCTGATATGAAAGAGATTGTGCCTACCGTTATTATGGACTGCACCCATAGTGTGCAGCGTCCGTCGGCAGGAAACGGCAAGACCGTCGGCGACCGTAAGTTTGTTCCCGCTATGGCTCAGGCAGCCAAAGCCTTCGGAGCAACGGGCTATTTTTTCGAAGTGCACCCGCATCCTGATGAAGGATTGTCTGATGCGGCCAATATGCTTGAACTCGACAAACTTGATAACCTGATTCAAACATTAATATAATGAACAATACACCCGAAGAACGCATCGCTCAATCCATTGACTATGCCAAGCGATGTCTGCAGGAAGAGGCAGCAGCCATCAACAGTCTTACTCATCAGCTCGACGACAGTTTCACGCGTGCCGTAGACCTGATGTATCATTGCAAGGGTAAGATCATAGTTACCGGTGTGGGCAAGAGCGGAAATATCGGTGCCAAGATAGCCGGCACTTTGGCCTCTACAGGTACGCCGGCGTTCTTCATCAACCCGCTCGACGCCTATCATGGCGACTTGGGTGTGATGACCTCCGACGACGTGGTGTTGGCGCTGAGCAATTCCGGGCAGACCGATGAACTGCTGCGTTTCATTCCCATTCTGCTTCACATGAACGTGCCCATAGTGGGCATGAGCCGCAATCCCGACTCTCTTCTGGCCAAATATTCCACTGTTCATATCAAGGTTTGGGTAGACCACGAGGCGTGTCCGCTGAATCTGGCTCCGACCTCTTCCACAACGGCTGCCCTCGCTATGGGCGATGCGCTGGCGATGGCACTGATGCAGGTGCGCGATTTCCGTCCACACGACTTTGCCCATTTCCATCCGGGAGGAGAGCTGGGCAGACGGCTTCTCACTACGGCAGAAGACGTGATGCATACCGAAGACCTGCCTATCATTCCCGAAGAAATGCATCTTGGCGATGCCATCATAGAGGTGTCTAAGGGCAAATTGGGGTTGGGCGTGTCGCTCGACAATCAAAAGCGCGTTACGGGGATTATCACCGACGGTGACATCCGGCGGGCAATGGAACGCTGGCAGGCAGAATTTTTCAACCGCACGGTGGGCGACATCATGACCCGCAAGCCGAAATCGGTGAAACTCAATACAAAAATCACAGAAATTCAACGCATCATGCACAAGTACAAGATACACTCCGTACTCGTGTGCAACGACGAGATGCAACTGCAAGGCATCGTGGACAGCTATGCCACGACATTGTTAAACCAATAAGAATGAAGTTTTATTGTAAAAGCCACATATTATTATTTCTCTTATTTTTAAATCTTCAGGTCACTGCCCAGACGAGCGACTCGCTTCTCGTAGACCATCTTGAAGATTGTGGCGTTACGTTCTCTCACGACAACAGTGTGACGCTGCTTGTGAATGGGCAGGAAAAGTTCGACGATATGTTTGCCGCCATCCGGCAGGCAAAATCGTCCGTTCATCTTGAATATTTCAATTTTCGCAACGACTCCATAGCCGGACTTCTCTTTGATATTCTGGCCGAAAAGACCAAAGAGGGTGTCGAGGTGCGCGCCCTTTACGATGCCTTTGGCAACACCAGTAATAACAGTCCGCTGAAAAAACGACATATCCGCAAACTTCGAAGTCGGGGCATCGAGATATTCGAGTTCGACCCACTGCACTTTCCTTGGATTAATCATGTGTTTTCCAGAGACCATCGCAAGATTGTGGTTATTGATGGAAAAATAGCCTATACGGGTGGAATGAACGTGGCAGACTACTACATAAAAGGTACCCCGAAAGTGGGCGAATGGCACGATATGCACTGCCGCATACAGGGCACGGAGGTAAACACGCTTCAGGCCATATTCATCAACACTTGGAACAAGGTGACAAAGCAGAATCTGCATGGAGCTAAATATTTTCGCGGACTGGGTGATGACAGCTATTTCAAAGGCTTAAAGCCTGATACTACAGCTTGCGCCAGTCAGAAAATGGTGGGCATCATCAATCGCGAGCCGCGCACCAGCAACAAGATTATACGTGAATTTTACACCAATGCCATACGTTTTGCGCAAGACAGCATACGCATCATAAACCCCTATTTCACGCTCAACCGTCCTATCAAGAAGGCATTGAAAAATGCCGTGAAGCGGGGAGTGAAGGTCGATATCATGCTCAGCGTGAAGAACGATATACCCCTGACACCGGACTGCGGTTTCTACAACGCCCATAAACTCATGAAACAAGGATGCAATATATGGCTGTATAAGCCCGGCTTTCATCATACGAAAATCATCATGGTGGATGGGAAATTCTGCACCGTCGGGTCGGCCAATCTCAATGCGCGCAGTCTCTCGTGGGACTACGAAGCCAATGCAGTTATCGTGGATTCGTGTACCACGCGGGAACTCAACCGAATTTTTGACAAAGAAAAGAAAAGCTCTTTCCTGCTCACCAAGGAGATTTGGGACAAGCACCGCAGCAGGGGGAAGAAGTTTGTTGGCTGGTTTGCGCATCTGCTGGCACCTTTCTTATAACGCTTTAGACTCACGTTTGCCGTGTGTGTATCATCCGTTAATCTGATATTCGCAATACTTTCATACTACAAACAAGGGCTTTGACGACAGACTGCAAGGCGGTGTCTGTTTCTTTTGTAGTGTTATGCCGTATGAAAGTCCGTGTTTGGAGTCACGCCAGTCTTCCAAGCCGGTATCACGAATGAGGCATGCCCAAGAGTTTTCTTTAGAAGAAGAACAGTAACAAAAGATGGAGAACGGACAGTAATAATCCGCTCTCCATCTCTGTTTCTCTCCACAACGGTTTCCGTTTATTCGTCTTGATCCTTGTCGTTATCGTATTCGTGGCAGTAGCTGCTGCCATCGAAACAGTGGGTGCAGAGGTCGCATTTGGGCAGTCCAATGCTTTTCACGAGTGTTTCCAACTTGGCAAAACGCAATGTAGTCAGTCCCAATTCGCGTGTAATCTCATCCACCATGCGCTGATATTCGAGCGAATCGGTAGTGGCATACTTATTCAGGTCCTTTCCCGCATCACCTTCAAACTTTTTGATAATGCGTCTCGTAATCAGTTCCATATCGCTCTTCTGCGAGGTGAATCCGATGAAAGGACATCCGTAGATAAGCGGTGGACAAGAAATGCGCACGTGTACCTCCTTGGCTCCTGCATCGAAAAACGTGCGCACATTGTCGCGCAACTGTGTGCCACGCACAATGGAGTCGTCGCAGAATACCACACGCTGTCCTTTCAGAAAAGCCTTGTTGGGTATAAGTTTCATCTTGGCCACGAGATTGCGGTGCGCCTGATTGCTGGGTGTAAAGCTGCGGGGCCACGTCGGCGTATATTTCAACACGGCTCTGCGATAAGGAATGCCGTGTCCCTGAGCATATCCTACAGCCATTCCAACGCCAGAATCAGGGATGCCACACACAAAGTCGGCCGGTGTGTCGTCTTCCTGTCCCATCATCTTCCCGTTTCGCTCACGTGTTTCTTCCACGTTGATACCTTCGTAGGTGCTTGTGGGAAATCCATAATAAACCCACAGGAACGAGCATACCTGTCGGCGTTTGAGGGGTTTTTGCAGCACATTGATGCCGTCGGCATGGATTTGAACAATTTCTCCCGCCCCCACATCGCGCACAGTTTCATATTCCAGATTGGGGAAACTCGATGTCTCGCTCGACACGGCGTAGGCACCCTCCTTGCGACCGATGACCAACGGGGTGCGACCCAGAAAGTCGCGTGCGGCTATAATGCCATCTTCTGTGAGTACCAACATACTGCATGACCCTTCGATGCGTCTGAAGACGTGGTTGATTCCTTCCACGAACGAGTTGCCCATATTGATGAGCAATGCCACCAGTTCGGTTTGATTCAATGTGTTGGCCGACAACTCACTGAGATGCATACGCTGTTTCAGCAATTCATCGGCAATATCTGTAAGGTTATTGATTTTGGCAACCGTCACCACTGCATATCGTCCCAAGTGGGAGTTCACGATAATAGGTTGTGGGTCGGTGTCGCTGATGACGCCAAGCCCCTGCCTGCCGCAAAAGCTGCTGAGTTCGTCCTCAAATTTCGTGCGAAAATAACTTCTTTCTAAACTGTGGATAGACCGGGTGAAGCCTCGTTCCTTGTCGAACGTCACCATACCGGCACGCTTGCTGCCCAAGTGAGAGTTGTAATCTGTACCATAAAATAAATCGTTCACACAATCCTTTTGAGAGATTGTTCCGAAGATGCCGCCCATAACGTAGATGCTTTTAATGTCAATTTTCAGGTGGCAAAATTACACAAAAATCGCGATATATAAGCCAGTGGGGTAAAGAATATTACTTTTTTTAGATGCAAGCAGTATTTTTTTTGCTATCCTTTTTTAGTATTCCGTACAGAGTCTACTTTAAAAAGACCAGTGTAGACATCCGCCGCAGGGAAATCCTTGATGCTGTGGAAAAGGTCCATCAGGAGCATCCCACACACGGATATAGGTGGATAGCCGCGTTCCTGCGTCTGAACAGGGGCATCGATGTGCACGACAATTATGTTTTCAAGTGCTGCAAGTGTCTGGGAATAAAATCGCAGGGGCGGCAGGCCGGGCAAGTACAGCGACAACCCTATCAACGAGTCACTCAACGGATGGATAAAGGAAGAACTGCTGACAGACTTTCATATCGACAGATTGAGAAACGAACATGACATAGCAATGGCCTTCGAACAATACGTAGAATACTTACAATCGGATGCTTGCCATCTCATGATATGTAAAAAAGAATAACCATTTTTCGGAGATAATTTTCGAGCCATCCAGCGCGAAAAGGGCTATGTTTCTGCCCCCGTTATCCATTCCTGCAACCCAAAAACAGTCCCGTTTTCGGGCTTCATCGTCTGTCGTCCTGCGGCGGAGGCCTTATCGCAGTATGGTTAGGCCTTATCGGCAGTGCGAAAGAGCCTCAATCACACTGCGGTTACGCCCTTTTCATCATGCCGTTCGATACTCAATCGCAGGCGGCCGGTTAGGGGAAGCAAAAGAGCCATTATGAAATGCGCTGATAATCAACAAGCTGTAAATTTCTCAAAAATTCACGAATTTCGAACAGCGGGAAAATTATTTTCAAATACGCGAAGCAGCGAGAGGTGTTTGTAAGCATATTTCAGCACAAAAAGAGCATACGTCACAGGTCATATCCAGCGAGAAAAAGCCTGCACCACAGACCATGTTCGGCACGAAAGAGCATGCGTCGCAGGTCATATCCAGCGAGAAAAACCTGTACCACAGACCATATTCGGCACGAAAGAGCATGCGCCACAGATCATGCCACCCATACAGTCTCCCCATGCCTCAACCGCCACTGCCCACCGCTACCGAATGTTCCCTTTCCACCCCTATGTCCCGTCTGTTCCGCCTACCCACGCTGCG
>CALKIW010000209.1 GCA_937995875.1 uncultured Bacteroidales bacterium
GTGAGTTTCCCTTCACCAAACTGTTTTACGTCTATCGCCCCTTGCGCGACCTCGATGCCATCCTTGCCGACATCAGGCGGCTTGACGAGGAGGCAGAGGAAGAACTGGAAAATGTTAAGTTGTAAATATCAGACGCTAAGCTATGGATGGTAAAGGTGAGATAAAAATATACCAGACTCAGGATGGGCAGACCGCCATAGACGTGCGGTTGGAGAATGAGACGGTGTGGCTGAACCAAGACCAGATTGCCATGCTGTTTGACAAGTCAAAGTCAACAATCAATGAGCATATCAATAATGTGTTCAAAGAAGGTGAGTTGGAGAAAGAAGAGGTTGTTCGGAAATTCCGAATAACCACTCAACATGGTGCAATGGCAGGGAAAACACAAGAACATGATGTGATGTTCTATAATCTGGATGTGATTATTTCCGTAGGTTATCGCGTAAAAAGTAAACGAGGAACGCAATTCCGCCAATGGGCCAACAGGGTTCTGAAAGAATACCTTATCAAGGGTTATGCCATCAGGAATGACCTTGCCCGGCAGAAATACGATGACTTGCGTCATGTGGTGGAGGTGATGGGTCGCACCATTAGGTCGCTTGATGCTAAAGTGTTTGAGGAGTCCAAGAATACGGCTGACAATGCCGATGAGCGGGATGCGCTAATCTGCGTGGTGACCGACTACACACAGGCGCTCGACACCCTCGACGACTACGACTACCAGCGGCTGGAGGTGAGCGACACCAACGAGCAGGAGCGTTTTCATGCCACCTACGACAATGCAATGGAAGCCATACAAGCCCTGAAGGAGAAGTTTGGAGCCAGCCAGTGGTTTGCCAACGAGAAGGACGACTCGTTCAAAAGCTCCATAGGACAGATCTATCAGACTTTCGGTGGCGTAGAGCTCTACCCCTCGGTAGAGGAGAAAGCCGCCATGTTGCTCTATCTCGTCACCAAAAACCACTCTTTCAGCGACGGCAACAAGCGCATTGCAGCCACACTCTTCCTTTGGTTTATGAACAGCAACGGTATTCTCTACAATCCCGATGGCTCCAAACGGATTGGCGACAACGCCCTCGTGGCACTCACCTTGATGATTGCCGAAAGTCGAACAGAAGAGAAAGATATTATGGTAAAAGTCGTAGTAAACTTGATTAACAAAAAGAACGCATGAAGAGATACAAAGAATACAAGGATTCATGTCTTCCTTGGGCATCCAAATTACCTTTAGAATGGAAAGTTACACCATTAAAGCATGCCTATAGATTTCAAACAGGGGCTACACCTCCTACTAAAACAAATCAATATTTTGAAGGCGATAATATCTGGGTGAATATTTCAGATTTGAAAGGTAAAGTAGTATATGATTCTTTTAAGCACATCAGTGATGCTGCTTTGAAAGTATGTTCGATGAATATATCACCAAAGGGCAGCTTGATGTTTTCGTTTAAATTGTCCGTTGGAACCGTCGCTTTTTGTGGCTGTGATATGTATACAAATGAGGCAATAGCAACATTTTTGAGAGGTAAAAATGATTTGAACTATCTCTATTATGCTGGGCCATTCTTTATTATTAAAAATGCGAATGAGAATATCTATGGAGCAAAATTACTAAATCAGGATTTGATAAAAAATGCAAAGATTTTCCTGCCCCCTTTATCCGAGCAGCAATCCATTGCGTCGTTCCTTGATGCCAAGACGAAGCCGATAGA
>CALKIW010000210.1 GCA_937995875.1 uncultured Bacteroidales bacterium
TCTCAGCACTCAAATACACACGGATGCCTTTCCATGCAAAGCCGTTCAGTATCTTTTCGTCTGTATTGGCGTTGATGGTGTCAATGATAAGGTATTTAACCTCGCTGACGGTGGGCTTATAGTCCAGCGTCTGACGGTAGTTATATCCTGTGCCTCCGTCCATGCCGAAGCCATAGAATACTTCCCAGCGTTTACGACCTATCTGCTGTATGCCGTCTCTGCGTTCTGATGCTCCATAAATCTTTTCCATGCCGCAAAGATACGACATAAGACGGCAAATAAGATGTTATCTTTTGTGTGCTACGAAAACTTGTATTTTACCTTGCCTCCGTCAAACACTTCACTGACAATCGTGGTCTCAAATGGGAAACCGTCTTCGATGTCGCTGAATTGGTCGAGGATATTCTTCATTTCCTCAGATGCTGTAAAGAACTTGCCCCACTCTCCCGACTGCTTGTCGCGGAAACTTACCACATAGCGGTCTTCACCCTGCGACGTGTTGATGCCAGTCTCGTAGTCATGCACTTCAATAGTTTTGTTCACGATTGCGCCCAAGCGCATTGTCTTACCGGGAAAGCGTTTCTTTCCGTCGGCTGGGGTGTAACTAACACCCATTTCGCTAAACTTTTTCATTTTCTGATTTGTCAATTTATAAAACAAGTGCTTACAATCAGCATGGCAAGCCATGCCTTTGAATGAGCCAATAATCTCTTGCCGACGTTTCCGCGACTTCACCTTTGCCAGTTTCCTTGCTGCTTTCTGCTTGATACGCTTGCGCAATAATGAATGGGTGCCATAATGCACATAGCCAAGAAAGTCCAGTCCAACGTCCAGCGGTCGCACCGCCTCCGATGGCTTAACCTCCAAACCGAGACGTGCCACTGCTGCTATATGAATGTTGCGCAACTCCCACAATTCTTTTTTCGTGCTGGCAAGCATCACGGTATCATCGCAATACCTGTAATACAAATAATGCGTCTCACCGTCCTTTTCATAGTGTTTAACGTATTTCAGCATTTCATGGTCAACCTCATTCAGATAGAGGTTGGCGAAACACTGCGAGGAACGAAGACCCTTTGACAAGCCTTGTGGCATGAGCGTAATGAAACTGTCAAGGATGGGTAGCAGTATCGGGTCTGAAACATACTTCCTTATTATCTGCATCATCCGCAGTTGGTCGATACTGTCATAATAATGGTGTATGTCGTTCTGATAGTAGTATTGTGATTGTTCGGGAGCATTGGTGAGGTCTTCCTCTACGACGTGGTGCAGCCAGTGCATACCGCGTCCCTTGATGCTTGCTGCCGTGTTCTTGATGAGTGTAGGGTATGTGTACTTCTCTATCACTACCATGATGGCATGGATGCCTACGCGCTTTACAACTGTTGGGGCTTGCACATCGCGCTCTTTGTAGCCCTCAGTTACATGCAGGTCGCGAACATCGCTACGCACAATACGAAAAGAACCTGCACTGATTTCTCTGCGTAGGCTCTCTATTATCGTCAGACGTTTAGGTCTGTACATTTCCCGTTGTCTTGGATGTTCAAGGTGACTGATAACGTAGTCGAAACTTTCACCCATGTTCTCCTCGCTGACAATTTCGGGAATTAGATTGTCGAGAGGAAATCTAATGTCATAGTCCATGCCTTCAGGACACTTAGTTATGTTTCGGCTTTCTACATCATGTAGGGTTGCCGAGGCTCAAACCCTTCGCCCTTGCGGTCAGTGTACACGACACTGGTGTATAGGAACGATATTAAACAGTCTGCCTCCGAAAGACAGATGTATCTTGCTGGTAAGCCGCGAGCCGATGTTGGTATTCGAGTTCGAAGCATCGTTATTCGCGTTGCAGTTCACGAAGCCGTAGTTCGAGTTCGTGTTGTTGCCGGAGCGAAGAACACAACGCCCACGAGGGTTATCCACCTGCTTAAAAAGCAAGTGCAAAGGTACGAATATTTGTCATACTTACGCACTTTGCACCCCCACTATTAGCATTTTTTCAAAAAAATCGAGCCGCTTACGCGGCTTTAGCGGAGAGTGAGCAGCCTTTTCAAGGCTCTCACTCTGACGCTTTGCCGCTTGCTACTCAACGAACTCGATTTCGCCTCTGAAGGCAAGCCGCGAGCCGAAGAAGGTATTCGAGTTCGAAGCATCGTTAAGCGCGCTGCAGTACACGAAGCCGCAGAACGAGTCCGTGTTGAAGCCGGAGCGAAGAACACAACGCCCAGTTGAAGCGGAGTAGTATTGACCATCACAATAATAGGTGTTGTAATTGGAATTAGACACCGTCTTACTCGGCACAACATCACAGAACCGTCCATGTCGGACACGACAAACTTCTTGGGCGGAATTGTTTACGCCTTGCACGGCTCGTTCCGTACCATCTGCCATTCTGATGCGCCAGATATGGTCAACAACGCTGCCGCTTGGCACTTGGCTCTTGTTCTTCTTGTAGGCATCGAAACTTGCAACATTCACAGCCACATTGTCCATCCACTCCCATGCACAACCCCACCAGTCTTCAAGTCCTAATGTGCGAGGTCTGCCGGTAGTTGTCTCATAGAAAGGCGAACGGTTTGCGCCATCCGTCGTACCTGTATTGACCACACCAGCGCCGACACCATTCACGGCTTGCGAGTTTCTGCGTCCGTGAATAGCCATCCACAGGTTAGCGATGTCCTTGTGCATTTCGTAGTCCACAAGTTGATAACCCTTGCCACGGCACTGCACGATGTTTTGGAAGTCCTTGCAAGTGAAGTTCAGACTGGTGCCAGCCTGTGGCAGGTTATTCGTCACGTTGCCGTTCTCGTCGTACTTCCAAATGTTGCTGGTGCTTGAAGTGTCTGTGCCTCGCTTTGGTATCGCACCGCTGATGGAACGAAGACGGTTGAGGTTATCAACACTTCCTTTGTACACGCCAATTAGTTCAAACTGGTGTTCCACCCAGTCGGGTTCAATGGCTTCAACGGCTGCACTATCTACAGCGATGCACTCTAAATCGTCGTAGCCCTGTGGTGTGCAGAACACGAACTTGGCTGCACCTGCCGGCACATCGACAAAGACATATTCACCTTGTACGAAATCGCTGTTGGCGTAAGTGATGTAGGTGTAAACGGTGCTAATCACCTTGTCATTCTTGTCAAGGAACACTGCACCGATAAGGTTGCTGTTGATACCAGGCCACCTTACCTGCTTCATGTTCTCTACATCCATGCTGTAAACATTGTTGGCACTGCTGTCTGTCAAATTGTCAGCATCAAACACATCGCCAACATTGAAGTTGCCGACATATACACTTGAAAGACTTTTCACTAACAGGTTGCTCAACGTGTCTCGGTTTACGTTACGAGCGGTAGAACTTGGAGTATTTGTTTCTGTTGAGAAAGCAATATACTTCTTATTGTTCACATGGTCGTTGATACCCTTGTACCAGTAGTGAGGCAAGCCAAGGAACAAGTCGTAACCAGTACCATTAGTGTCTGTAATGTCAAGGTCAAGACCGTTGGCAAGGTGGTACAGGTCACTGTCACTTACCTGCTCCAACTGCATCTTATTGGTACTTTCATTGAAAGTTCCTTTATATACATGCAACTGGCTTTGCAGTTTGGTGATGTGTCCGCTTGGGATATAACCGTCGTCAACGCCGTCAGTGGTATTGTTGTCGAGGTTTCGGATATTGCCGTCAAACTCCATTGCATCGTCAAACTCTATCAACGTATATTGCGCATTGTATAGCGTGAGGTTCGGGAAGTATGCTACAAGATTGGCAAAGATGGCATCCTCAACGAGGTTGCTCATAATCCAACTGCCGTTCATGCCGTCGCAAACATTTGTCTGCTCACTTCCTATTCCGCGAGTGCCAAGGCTCTGCATGGCTTCAAGGGTTCTGCTGTTGCCTGTCATATCGTAACTGTCTATCTGCACTTCTGCAAGACGTGCGCCAGCATTGATAACATCGGCAAGCAACTGTTGCGCGTCTATGCTCGGGCAACCGCTTAACTGTATGCGAGTGACGTTCGCCAATCCATCAAATGATACACCGCCATTGGGATAGCCAAGACTGGACAGGTTCACGAATGACAGTTCCGTCATGCTTGATGGCAAAGTCAGCGTCTGCAAGGGTGACGATTGCGCAGGGCTGAAAGAGCGAAGCAAGCTGCCGCTTGCCTGTACTTTCTTCAAGCGTGGGCAACCACTGGCATTCAGCGTCAGCACCTTGGTATTTCTGATGTCTATCTCTTCTAAGAATGGCATCTGTCCGAGGCTCAACGCTGACAGTATGTCGTCGGTGTACGATGGTGTATAACTCTCTCCACCGATGATGAGTTTCCGCAATAGCGTACAGTCGGCTATAACCCAGTTGCTGTTTTTCGGTGTACAGCCGCTTAAATCAAGTTCGCTCAGTTTATCAGCACCGAAGATATAGATAAGTTTACCACCGACACCTGCAGCAGCCTCAGTAAAGGTGTGGCTCTCACCTGCGCGCAGATAACATGAATACTTTGCGCTGCTGGTACTGTCAACGCCCATGCCAAAGTAACCGTCCTGTGCTGCCGTAATCTTCACGGTGATGGCTCCCATCACACGCGCTTGGAAGAAATGCTTGAACAGGTCGCCTGTCTGATAGTAGCCGTCGCGGTAGGCGAAACGCTTGCGCTGGAATGCTGGCAGACTTTCAAGACGCAAACCGTGCAGTGCTGGATAGTGGTTGTCTGCTGCCGTGGCGGTCTCGATGTACTTGCGCTGTC